>CAZPJD010000088.1:0-35544 GCA_964586775.1 uncultured bacterium
CACGAGGCCATCGACCAATACGTCCGCTGGTACAACGAAGCACGCATCCACTCGGCGCTCGATTACCGGACTCCGTGCGAATTCGAGACCGAATGGATCACACAAAACGCCGCTTAAAACCGTCTTGCTTTCGGGGGGACACTACGACCCGTGGGTCGGTGGCACCCGAAATCTTCCCTCACTCCCCCAGCAGCTTCTCCACCCGGGCGAGGGCTTCGATCATGCGAGCTTCGTCCACAGTGAGCGCGATGCGGAACCACCCCTCGCCCGCGCGGCCGAACGCCGTGCCCGGCGTAAAGACCACGCCCGTCGTTTCCAGCACGCGCGACACGAACGCGGCGCTCGTCTCGTCGGTGGGCACGCGGCACCACACGTAAAACGTCGCCGGGCTCTTGAGGAATTCGATGCCCATCTCGCGCAGCCGCTCCTCGCACACGCGGCGGCGACGGCCATAGATGTCGTAGTTCGCGCGCACGATAGGGTCATCGTGGCGGTCGAGCGCCGCGATGCCCGCGATCTGGATCGCGTCGAACGCGCCCGAATCGACGTTGGTCTTCACCTGACCGAGGCCGCCCACGTACGCCGCGTCGCCGCACGCCCAGCCGATGCGCCAGCCGGTCATGTTGAACGACTTGGAGAGGCTGTGCATCTCGATGGCGATGTCGCGCGCGCCGTCGATCTCGAAGATCGACATGGGCCGATAGCCCTCGAAGGCCAGCTCCGAATACGCGTTGTCGTACACGAGCAGGATGTCGTACTCGCGGCAGAACGCCACCGCCTCGCGCAAAAAGTCCGCGCCCACCACCGCGCCCGTGGGGTTGTTGGGGTAGTTCAGGAACATCAGCCGCGCGCGACGCGCCCACTCGGTGGGGATGGCGGCGAGGTCGGGCGTGAAGCTGCGCTCCCGGCGAAGCGGCATGTCGTGAACGATGCCCCCGCAAAACGTCGTCGCGACCGCGTACACCGGGTAGCCGGGATTCGGCACCAGCGCCACGTCGCCCGGGTTGATGAAGGCAAGCGGAATGTGCGCGATGCCCTCCTTACTGCCGATGAGCGCCAGCACCTCGGTCGCCGCGTCGAACGAAGCGCCGAACCGCTTTGTCATGTAGCGCGCCGCCGCCTCGCGATAGTCGAGCCGCCCCGTGTAGTCTGGGTAGCGGTGCGTGCGCGGGTCGAGCGCGGCCTCGCGCGCGGCTTCGACGATGAACGGCGGCGTGGGCAGGTCGGGATCGCCGATGCCGAGGCTGATGATGTCCTTGCCCTCGGCCTTCGCCTTGGCGCGGGCCTTGTCGATGGCGGCGAAGGGATAGGGCGGCAGGTTGCGGATGCGGTCGGCGAGTTCGATGCGCGACATGATTCCATCCGATTCGTGAACGCGAATTCGCGTGGTGCGTGAACGCGAGTCCACGCGGTAAATGTGGCGAGCGCGTTCTTTACCGAAATCGTGCCGGTCTGTCACGGGGGCGACGATGACACCCTTGGCGCGAAAACGCGCGTCCCCCTAATCGCGCGGCGGAATCTCGACCGGCACGTCGAAGGTGAAGACGCTGCCACGTCCGGGTTCGCTCTCGACGTGCAGCGCGCCGCCCATGAGGCGCGCGAACTCCGACGCGATCGACAGGCCGAGGCCCGATCCGCGGAAGCGTTTGGTCGACGATCGATCCGATTGATAAAACGATTGGAAGATCTTGGCGTGGTCCTCGGCCGGGATGCCGATGCCGGTGTCCTCGACGACAAAACGCAGATTCCGGCGGCGATCGCCCGAGCGGGTGGCAACCGCGGCGAAGGCCACGCGCCCGCGATCGGTGAACTTGACGGCGTTGTCGAGCAGGTTGTTGAGCACGGTCTCGATCATGATGGGATCGCCGACGACCTCCGAAGGAAAGCGCGGCGCGCGTTTGTAACGGAACTCGAGCCCCTTGGCCTGCGCGTGGATCTCGAAGCGCTGCGTGAGCGCGGCCAGCAGCAGGTCCATGTCGAACGCCGTCTCCTTCGGCGCGGGTGGGCTCGATTCGATCCGCGCGATTTCGATGAGGTTGTTCATCATCCGCAGCAGCACCTCGCTGTTGTTGTTGATCGTGGCGAGGTATTGCAGGCGCTTTTCGGGCGGCATGTCGGCCTCGATCGCCATCACGTTGGCCAGGCCCTTGATCGCGTTGAGCGGCGTTCGCAACTCGTGGCTGACATTGGCGAGAAAGTTTGTGCGCAGCGCGTCGGCCTCGCGCGCGGCCTCGAGCGCCTGCTCGGTCTCGCGGTGCTTGCGGCGCAGTTCCTCCTCCATCTCGATGTGCTCGGTGATGTCCCAAAAGATGCCGAGCACGTCCAACGCGCGCTTTTCGGGATCGTAGAGCGGCATCTTGTGACTCTGAACCGTGAGCAGCCGGCCGCCGCTCGTGTAATGCTCGGTCATCTGCTCGCCGCGCCCGCCCTCCATCACGCGGGCATCGTCGCGCCGGTATTTGGCGGCAAGTTCGACGGGAAAGAAATCGAAATCGGTCTTGCCGACGAAGTCCTTCGGCGTCAGGCCGAAGTCGGACGCGAAGCTCGAATTGACCGTCACGTAGATCGAGGCCCGATCCTTGTAAAAGACCTTTTGCGGGATGCTCTCGAGCAGGTGCCGGTAGTGCGCCTCGCTCTTTCGCAGCGCATCTTCGGCCGCTTTTTGCTCGGTGATGTCTCGCACGAGCGTCACAATGCGCCCGCCCAGCGCGTCCAGATAGTTCGCCGTCACCTCGACATCGATTCCCTCGCCGCCCGCCGCGCGGTGGCGCGTCTCGTAGCGCAGGAAGCCCTTGCGCCGGATGGTCTCGTAAACAAAGCCGGGCGACTCGGCCGATGACTCTTCGACGTCCGCCACCTTCAAACGAAGCAGCTCGGGGAGCGTGCGCCCGAGCAGCCGGCAATAGGCGTTGTTGACCTCGATGAACCGGCCCTGCGCGTCGGCCACGAAAAAACCGTCGCGCATCGCATTGAGGATCGTGTGGTATTCGAGCTCGACGCGCACCTTGTCCGACAGGTCGCGCATGACGCACAGCGCCCACCACGCGTTCTCGACGCGCACCGTCGAGACGGAGAGCTCGAGCGGAAACTCCGTGCCGTCGCGCCGCCGCCCCGCGAGCACGCGAAACTCGCCGCCCTCGAAGGGCCGCTCGGCGCGGCTGAAATCGAAGAGGCCGCGCAGGTAGGCGTCGCGGTAGCCATCGGGCGTGAGCAAGTCGTAGAAGGTCCGCCCGTTGAGGTCCATCTGGTGCACGCCGAAAATGCGTCGCGTGGCGTCGTTGTAATAGTTGATGCGCCCGTGCTGATCGAGGATGACGATCGCGTCGTGCGACGACGCCGAGATCGCCTGAAAACACCTCGTCATGCGGTCGAGATCGAATTTGGTGCGGGCGAGTTCGCTGCGGTCGTCGATGACGAACAGCACGTCGCCCTCGCGTTCGCCGCCTTCGAGCGCCGTTCCGCGCCAAGTCGTCCATCGCGGGCGCGGCGCGGCGGCGTCGGCGATTACGGTGGTGAATTCGCCGATCCAGTGCCCGCGTTCGGCGATGAGTCGATACGCGGCGTCGAGGCCCGAGGCCGTGTCCCACGTATCCAGAATTTCGTGGAGCGAGTGGCCGCGCAGGTCGACCGTCTCCTCGCGGCCGAAGATGGTGGGGATCTGCCGGTCGTGATCGAGGATGACGGCGTTCGCATCCGCGACGATCCACGGTACGCGCATGCGGGACAGATGGTCGATCATTCGGGCCGGCATCGGGGGATTCCGTACGCTTTCGCGATTCGTGCGGGCATCTTTCCCGCAACCGGACGTTTTGACAATCGCATTCTCCAGGCCGCCCCGATCGAATCCATTTCGTTTTGACCAGACGTGTATCGGACGGTTATAATGAAACATTGCGTGGCTTTGGGGGATGACATGGCGGTGTGCGGCATGGCGTGGCGCCAATTGGCGGTTGTGGTGGTCTTGGCGGTCGCGGCGATCTTCGTTTCCTTTTCGGCGACCGGTTGCTCGTCCGCGGGTGGGGATTCGGCGACGGACGACGGCGCTCGCGCGGGCGACGACGATTCGGGCGACCCCTACGTTCCGCCGGGTGACGACGACGACGACACCTCGGACGACGATGACGACGCGACCGACGACGACGCGGACGACGACACCGCCGACGATGATACGACGGACGACGATACCGGCGACGACGACAGCGTCGACCCCGATGGCCCGCAGATCACGATCACGGCGCCCGCGCACAACGCCACCTTCGACACGCACGAGATCGCGGTCGAGGCGACGGTCACCAACGCGAACCCCGGCACGATCCGCTGCATGTACAACTCGTCGGACATCACGAGCCTGCTGACCATCAACCAGGATCAGGATCGCGGCTACAACTTCATCATCACCGGCGCCATCGACGGCGTTCCCGCGGGTACGCACCGATTCGCGGTGGAGGCGAGCAATGACGACGGTTTCAATCAAGCCATCAGCATCTTCGACGTCGAGATTTCGGACCCGTATCTGGAACTGACGCTGGGTAGCCACCTGGTCGAGCCGGGCGACGACGTGACCGCCGACGTGACGGTGTACGACGAAAACGGCGCGCCGGTGTCGGCGTCGTACACCTTTGCGGTGGACCCGGCGACGGGCTTCACGCGTAACGGCGATGTCTTCACGTTCAACACCAAGGGCACGTACACGATCACCGCCACGGCGCAGTACGGCGACAAGGCGTGGCTCTCGGACGAGGAAACGGTCGAGGTGAAATACCTGACGCCGACGAGCGTGACCGTGATGCTCTCCGCCGCGACCACGCAGGCGGGCACGCCGGTCGTCGCCAACTCCACGGTGTTCAACGCCGACAACGAGCCGCTCGACGGATTCGTCGTCGCCTACACGGTGACGCCGGGCGCCGGGGTGACGGTGGATGGCAACGTCATCACGATGACGAAGACCGGCGACCACGACATCAAGGGCACCGTGCAGGGCTACCCGGGCGTGAACCAGACCAAGGCCTGCGACGTGACGCCCGGCCCCGCCGCCGCGGTGGACCTGACGCTCTCGCGCACGACGATCAACGCGGGGCAGTCGGTCACGTGGGATGCCGACGTCGAAGACATTTACGGCAACGCGATCGACGGCTCGACCGCGACGCTCACGGTCACGCCGAATACGGGCGTTTCCGTCGTCGGCGACACGATCACGTTCTCCAAAGCGCGCGTCGACCCATTCGTCGTCAAGGCGCAGTACACGTTCTTGTTCGACGAAGTGAACGTGCAGGTGAACGACAACCGCGACCCGCGCATCGTGTGGACGGCGCCCGATCGCGGCACGGTCACCAACTCGACCGGCGTCTCGGTGCAAGGGCAGGTGATCGAGAACGAGAGTTCGGTCGCATCCTTCACCATCAACGGCGAGCAGCCGCAGTCGTTCGCCGGCGGGGTGTTCAGCCACGTGGTGCAGCTCGAATACGGCTTGAACATCATCGTCGCCGAGGTGGAAGACGCCTTCGGCAACACCTCGAACGCGTCGATCTCGGTGATTCGCGGCAACCTGCTCGACGTGGACGACCGCGTCGAGAGCATTATCGGCGCGCGCATCAACGACCAGGGTTTCAACCAGATCGAGCTGCTCGCCGCGGATCTGCTCGCGGCGTTCGACATCGACCAGATCATCCAGCAGCTCTACGACGACGGAACGCTGCCGCTCGAAATGGGCACGCCGGGCCAGTCGGGCTACGTCTACGCCGATTTCACGCAGATCGAGTTCGGCACGCCGCAGATCACGCTCGAACCCGAGTTCGGCCTGCTCGCGATCTCGGCGACGCTGCCCGATATCGACATCGTGCTCGGCGCGGACATCGTCATCACCACCGGCCAGCCCGCCCAGCACTTCGACATCGATATCACCGGGCAGATCGGCGCGGACATTTCCGTACTCATCGACGTCGTCGCGGGCGAACTCGTGGTCAGCGTGGACGGCTTCACCCTCCACGACACGCAGCTCGACGTGTCGCTCAACGGATTCCCCCTATCCATCGAAGCGCTCATCAAGACGCTCGTCGGCCAGCTCGTCGGCGACCTGCTCGAAAACGAACTGCCGCAGATCATCGAGGAGCTGCTCGGCGACCTCGACCTGAGCTTCCCCGTCGATCTGCTCGACGTGACGTTCACGTTCGGCCTCGACTTCGAGACGATCGACCTCGAGCCGACGGGCGCGACGATCTGGCTGGGCGGCAACGTCACCAAGAACGCGCCCGACGACCCGAACAACAAGGAGTCGTGCTACTCGAACCTGACGACGTGCGGCAGCCTCCTGACCCCGGGGCTCGCACCCGACCTCGACACGCAGTCCTGGGACGGCAGTCTGCAATACGGGTTCGGCCTCGCGGTCGGCGACGACTACATCAACCGCGCGCTCTACCAGTTCTTCCGCGCGGGGATCATGAATTTCAGCGTCATGGACTACACGCAGGAACAGGGTGGCACGTGGGACCTGCGCATTGACAACCCGATCATCCAGCTCCTGGTGCCGGATCTCGACGACATGTTCCCGGATGATCCCGATGCGCCCATCGACTTCGTGCTCGATCCGCAGCTTCCGCCGGTGGTCAACTACACCTCGGGCTCGCGCGACGCGCTCGGGCTCGAACTCCAGATGGGCGATTTGCTGCTCGACATGGTGGTGAAGCCCGAGGTCGGGGCCGATCAGTCGATTCTCGGCGTCGCGGTGGCGCTGCGTATTCCGCTCACGGTCGGGGTCGACACCGACACGCAGATGCTCTCGCTCGGCTTCGGCGACCCGCTCATCGTGATCGATGTGTACGACGAGGACTTCATCTATTTTCCGAACGAGGTGCTCGAGGACCTGATTCCGCAGGTCATCGAGATCGTGCTGCCGCTGCTGACGGACCTGATCGGCGAGTTCCCGATCCCCACGTTCTCGGGGCTCGCGATCGAGATCGTTGAGACGTCGGTCGGCGGCACCTATGACGATTTTCTCGGCTTCTTCACGGATCTGACGCAGATTCCGTGAGGCGGCCTTTTTCGCGGAGGTCGGCCATGAAGAGAACCTGGTGGATTGCGGCGATGGTGATCGTCGCCGGGCTCGTCGCAGCGGGCGGCGCGCTCGCGAGCGACGCGTTTCGCGCCGACGTTGATTTCGTCTCGATGGGAACGGTGTATCCCGAGGTCTCGACGGACTTTCACGTTCGCGTGACGAACGAAACGTGGGAAGCGCCAGAGGCCGAGCGCATCCGGCGCTTCGAGATCCACATGCCCTCGATGCTCTACGCCGTGCTCGCGGTCGATCTGTCGTCGCCCGATCCGTTGCACCCCGAATCGGGCGGCGTGTGGACCGCCGAATACGCCGATAACGCGGGCGTCGGATTCATCACCTGGCGATTCCTGACCGACAACATCCTGCAGGGCGGCGACATCGAGGAAGGTGAACACCTGGACTTCACGTTCACGGCGATCACGGACGCCATCCCCTCCGACGGCTTCGTCTGGATGGTCGAGTCCGACACGGCGTCCACCGCCGAGGGCATCTCGTACTTTGGCGACGCGGATGACGATGACGACGACTCGGACGACGATTCGGACGACGACAGCGGGGACGACGACGACTGGTATCCCGACGACGACGAAGATGACGACGATAGCGGCGGCACGCCCACGACCGGCGACGATGACGACGACGAGGGTCTGGTTCCGCCGCCCGCCGACGACGAGGAAGACGAGAATAGCTGCGGCGAGTGAGGTCGCGCGGTCGCTGACGCAAAGACACGTTGACGCGGGGACATCTTCGCGCCAACGTTGGGGCGCCGTCGCATCCGCGACGCCGTCGAAACCATGAACGAATCACCGCCAAACCCGAAATCGCCCCGCGTGTTGCTCGTGGCCGGGCCCGCCGGCCCGGACCGATTCGAAGCGCCGATCGAGCGGCTTGCGCCGCTGGCGAACGGCGCGACGGGAGAGATTGCGCTCTACGTGGACGGCGAGACGCCGGGAGCGCAGGGGCCGCGCCACACGGGCTTTGTCGCATCGGCGAGGTGGTACGCGCGCCTCGTGCGTTTCATCTGGCGAAGCCGCGACCGTATCGACCTCGTGCACTTCCACGAAACGCCCGGCCCGGCCATCTGCCGGTTGTTGCGCACCGCGCGGCGATTCATGCCCCGCGTGCGTTTCGCGCAGCGCATCGCGTTCATTCCGGTCACATCCGGAAGTCTCGCGCGGCGGCTTTTCGCGCACGCTGTCGTGGTGGAGACGCTCGACGCTCTCGACCGCGTCCGGGTCCACGCGCCGGGGATCGCGGCGTTTCGCATGCCGCCACCCGTCGCGCCGGACGGCGACGCGTCACCGCCCGACGAAACGCGGGGGCGTCTGGGCCTCTACCCCGGGGCGTTCCATCTGCTCTTCGATGGGCCGATCGAGCGCGGCAACGTGCTCGACCATCTCGCGCGCATCGTGCCTTATCTGCTGCTCGCCGAGCGCCGATTGCACTTTCATTTTCGCGTACGCGTGCGTTCGGCCGATTGCCGCGCGATGGCCGAGGCGTTCTACAAGCGGCACCTCGCGGCTTTTTGCATGCAGACGAGCGTGCATTTCGAGGACGAGCCCGCGCGCGACTTGTGGGATCTGGCCGACGCGCTCTTTCTGCCATACGAGCGGCACGCGCAGGACGCCGAGATCCCACTCGCGGTGCTCGACGCCGCCGCGCACGGCAAACCGGTATTTCTGCTCGATCGTTCACCGTGGATCGATCTGGGGCCGCACGAGTTGCGCGGGCGGGTCACGGCGGCGAAGGACCCCGATCTGGGCCTTCGCATCCTCGATTACGTGCGCGATCCCGGCGTCATCCCGGGCTACGCGCTGATCGGGCACGCGCGGCGGCACTTCGCCGCCGACGTCGCGGTGCAAAAGCTGCGCGAGATCGCCGAGCGCACCGCTTCAAGATAGCCGAACGCCGCGGCCCGTGGTCAGCACCCGCATCCGCCGCCGGTGTGGCCGTCGCCGACATCGGTCGCGTCGCCGGCATCGTCGTCGTCTCCCGCCGCGTCGTCGTCGGCATCGTCGTCGCCGGTCGAATCGTCGTCATCATCCATATCGACGCAGTCGGTGCCGGGCTCGCCCTCGTCCTCGTTCACGTACGTGTCGGGTTCGGGGCCGAGCCCGCCGAACTCGTAGTAGGGCTCGTAGGCTTCGGCGAGGGCGAAGGCCGCATCCTTCCACGATTCGCGATCCATGTGGATGAGGCCCATGGAGTTGATGTAGGGCGCGACGAAATCGGGCAGGCCGTTCTTGGTGAACCAGTTGAACACGCACCACCACGACGCCGCGGCGATGAGCCCGTCGTCGTTCACGTTGCCGTCGGCGTCGAGCGCGCCGAGCTCGGCGAACGCGGCCCAGGTGTCCTGAAACACGGCGAGCTGATTCGCTTCCTGCGAGTCGTCCGCTTCGGACCAGATGCCGTATTCGGTGGCGATCACCGGGTGCTCGGGGAACTTCGCGTGGAAGTCGTCGAGGAACGCCGACGTGTCGGCGAGCGCGTCGTCGCCGTAGAAGACGCCGTAGTAGAGCGTCCAGCCGGCGACATCCATGAACCGCGTGCTGGGCGCGGTGTTTCCCCAGGTCGCGCCCGCCGCGAGCGACTGCGTGAGCAAGCGGCCGTCGGGATAGCGGTCGTAGTCGTTGCGGATCTCCTCGTCATACGCGCCGAGCCCGCCGTTGAAGAAATAGAACGGCTCGTTGTTCGTTCCCCACAGCAGGATCGAGGGGCGATTGTAGTTGGCGAACACCATCTCGCGGAACATCTGGAGCGCGACATGCCGCTCGCGCTGCACCTTCCAGTTCCACGCGAAGCTCCAATACACCGGCAGCTCGGTCATCACGCCGAGGCCCATGCGGTCGGTCAGCAGATACGTGTAAGGATGATTGGGGTAGTGGCCGCTGCGCAGGAAGAGTGCGTTGAGATCCTGAATGACCTCCATGTCGGCCCGGATGCGATCCCACGTGGCGGTGCGACCCGTGTCGGCCCACTCCTCGTGGCGCGCGACACCGGGCAGAAACGCCACGCGGCCGTTGAGCAACATCTTGCCGCCCTCGCGGCCCAGAGTGCGCAGACCGAACTGCGTGTGATGGGTGTCGGCGCCCGGCGCGTCGAGCGCCGTACGCAGCACGTACAGATTCGGCTCGCGCGGAGTCCATCGGAGCGGCGCGCGGATGCGGAAGGTGCGGCTCGTCGCGGCGACCTCGCCCGGCTCCAACACGAGATATGCATCGGGGCATCCCTCGACCGACGCCTCGTCGCCGGCGATCGACGCCGGTGACGGATCGCTCAGGTAGCCGGGGGCGTCGGGATCGGCGTGGAACACACGCAATTGCGCGGTAAACGCGGCGGTGTCGTCGGACGCGTTTTGCACGACGAGAGCGACGCGCACGCGGCCGTTGTCGTCCAGCGGAATCGCGTTCGCGCGCACCACATGAACGGCGGGGGCGGATTCGAGGTAGAGGTCGTGGACGACGCCCGCGTAGTCCCACCAGTCGGCGAGGAACCACGACGGCACCATCCCCGCGCGAAGCCCCGGGAACGGATGATCGACGCGGATCGCAATCGTGTTCGCCGCGCCGGGCACGAGTTTCGGGCCGACGTCCATCGAAAACGGCGTGTAGCCTCCCTCGTGGACGCCCACCCACTCGCCGTTGATCCACACATCGGTGACGTAGTTCGACGAGTACATCACGAGCCGGTTCGCGCGGCCGTCCCAATCGGCGGGGATCTCCACGGTGCGCCGATACCAAATCGCGCTGTGCCACGGCTCGGGCGGGCTCGCCTCGTCCCCGGGCATCTCGTCCTCGACGCCGGGGAGTTCCTTGTCGTCCCACGCGCCATCGTCGTACTCCGCCCCGTGGCGACCGCCGCCCTCGATCTCGATTTGCTCGATCACGCCGTCGGTGCGCGACTCGAACGACAAATAATGGTCGTCCAGCGTCACGCGTTCCTTTTTCCACGTGCCGGCGAGACTCACGACCGCGCGCTGCTGCGGCTCGAAATCGGGCAGCGGCGCGCCCGACTGGTACGGCACCACGATGCCGTTCACATCCACGAGTTCCAGCGACGGCTCCAGCGTGCCGACCTGCGCGAATGCGGGGGCCGCACAAATCGCCCAAACGATCAACATTCCCGCGACCAGAGTGCCTTTTCGAAACATCGTCCTACTCCATTGCCGGCACGCCCCGCGCTTCACACTTACGGTTCCGGCGTCACCAAAATCATCTCGGCGACCGTGAGCGAGGGCAGCATGACGCGCCAGTGCCCCTCGTCGATCTTCGCCCAGGCGAGGTCGATCAGATCCTCGTTCGCCACGAGCTGAAAACGTCCGGGCTCGAATCCCGCGGGCGGATACACGTCGATGGGGATGTTGATCTTCTCGTGCCAGATCCACGGCGCGATCAGGTTGAGGTCGTAGTGGAAGTTCGTGAGGACGATCAGCGCGCCGCGCGGGCCGAAGGTCGCCTGCGTGTCGATCGTCGAATCGGGCGTCGTGGCGTAGAGCCCCGGCGTCATCCACTCGCCTTCGAGTGCGATCGGCTCCACGGTGTCGAGCTCGCGCGCGAGGCGTTTCATCTCGGGCAGCGGGCCCGGGCACGTCTCCATCCATTCGCGGCTGAAACGGAACCACAGCAGGCCCTTCACGCCGCGGCCCAGCACCACATACCACTGCGAGCGGATCTCCTCGTCGGTCAGGCACCGGTTGAAGAAATACAGGTCGCCCCAGTTGTTGGCCTGCGTCCAGTCCCAAACCGGTTTGGGCTCGGAGTTGATCTTGGCCGATTCCGCGTAGTAGCCGAGGAACCACAGATGGTCCCACAGGTACGGCGGCCAGTTCGTGTTGCACTTCGGGGCGAACACGCAGTAGTGGTCCATGCCGCCGATGTCGGGCAGCGCCTGAAACGCCGGCCAGCGATGCGCGCACGCGTTGTAGCCCCACTGCGGCTTCTTCGTGCCCCACAGGTTTCGCTGCAATTGCATCTCGGCGAGCGAGTCGATCGCCTCGCCGTTCAGGTCCGGTTCGCCGAACACCGCGTTCGCCGCGATCGCCGGGCTGTCGCCCCAGTTCGCGATGTATTCCTCGTAGAGCGAATTCGTTCCGCCCATGTGCGTGAAGAGATAGAAGCCCTCGTTTTCGGCGAGCGGCACCACGTCGTCGGGATGATCGTCGCCGGACGGGGAGTAGATGTGCATGTCGATGCCGTAGTCGAGTTGCTCGCTCCGGTTGTCCGCGTTGTCGTAGATGTCGTCCGAGCTCCCATCCCAGTTGCCGAGCGGAAAGATCGGCGCAAATACGCGGGCGAAGCGCGTGCCCGACACCTCGGCCCGCCCGCTCTCTCCCTGCACCGTGAAGACGTGGAACACGCCGTAGTCGATGCCTTCCGCGCGCGGAACGCGAATCAGGCCCGTCTCGCCGGGCGCCAGCAGATCGTCCTCGATCACCACGAAATCCGACACGTCCTGCCCGTCGACCGCGAGCCCCGTCAGTTCCACGGGCTCGCCCGCGTCGTTGCGCGTGTAGATCAGCAGTTCGTCGCCAGCCACGTTGGCCGTGATGAAGGTGGGCGAGAGCGTCGGCGCGGGGATCGGTCCGTCATACGACCACAGGGTCGTCGCACCGGCCTTGACGACGAGGTTCACGTTTTCGCCGGGCGAGAACGCGTCGTCGTACGAATGGCACTGCACCACGCCCACGCCCGCGGACAGCAGGTCGGCGTCGACGATCTCGCACCACTCCACGTGCGAGTCGTCAGGGTGCCCGTTCTGGCCGTCCACCGCAATCGTGTCGGCGTCGGCGGCGTCCGGCGATGTGAAGAACCCGTACACGACACCGCCGCCAAAAGGCGGAGCGCCGGACTCGGTGATCTCGGGGCGGAAATAATTGGGATGGAAGTCGATGCCGTCCAGCGTCCCCGCCTCGGTCGGGAAGTCGCCGACCTGCACGACGCAGCTCGACGCGTCGGCGAAGCCCTCGGTGTTCGTAACGGTCAGTGTGGCGCGGTAAACGCCTTCGTCGGCGTAGGCGTGCGTCGCGCTCGCGGCGTCGTCGGATTCGCCATCGCCGAAATCCAGCGCGTAGGTCAGCGCGAGGCCGTTGGGATCGGTCGAATCGCCGCCGTCGAAGGCGATGTCGTCGCCCGCGCCCGCGAAGGCGGGATCGCAATGGAGCACGGCGAGCGGTTCGCGACTCCAGTCGGGACCCGCGTCGTCGTCGGCGGCGTCGTCATCCACATCGTCGTCCGCATCGTCGTCGGACGATGTGTCGTCGTCGGACGTCGTGTCATCGTCCAGGGCGTCGTCGTCCGTCGCCGTGTCGTCGTCTGGCGTGTCGTCGTCATCCGACGCATCGTCGTCATTGGCCGGGCTCGAATCGTCGTCGTCCCCGCCCCAACACCCCGCGAACGCGGCCGTCGCCGCGACCATCAACATCCACACAAAGGCGCGCGTACGCATGACGGGCTCCACGAGAAGGCACCCGGCCAATGTTCATCCCGTGGCACGTCCTGTCAAGTGACAGTGTGTGACAGAATATGAATTCGGGCGTCGGACCCACGCCGGAGAAGGACTCGCCGCTAGCGGCCCAGCACCTGCGGCAGAGCGTCGCGCGCGCCGTTGATGACGAACTGCACCGCGATGACGGCGAGAATCAGGCCCATCATGCGCGTCAGCACGCGCAGACCCATGGGTCCGAGGCGTGCGGTGAGCGGCGCGCCGAAGCGCACCAGCAACCAGCTCGCGAAGACCGCGGCGGGCAGCGCGGCGAGCGTGAGCGATTTTTCGCTCCACCCGCGCGCCTGATCCATCAGGCTCATGACGGTGGCGATGGTGCCCGGCCCGGCGATCATCGGCGTGCCAAGCGGCGTGATGGCGACGTCGGCCTTGGCGCGGGCCTCGGCCTCGTCCTTGGGCGAGATCTTGTGGCGCGGCGATTCGCCATAGAGCATCGATTGGCTCATGATGAACAGCAAAATGCCGCCCGCGATGCGAAACGCGCCGATCGTGATGTTGAAAAACTGAAAGATCAGCTCGCCCGCAAGCCCGAACGCGACGCACACCCCGAGCGCCACCAGGTGCGCCCGCGTGACGATGCGGTTGCTGCGCGCCGCGTCCATCCCGTCGGTCAGGCTGACGACGATGGGGATGTTGGAAAACGGACTGAGGATGACGAAGACCGCCAGCACCGCCTTCAGGTATGCGAGCAACAGGTCGTGCATGGTCGATCGGTCGCCGCGGCTCGTCTAAACGAGCCCCAGCGCCTCGAGCTCGGCGCGCAGCTTCGGTCGCGCGGCGTCGGTCATGGGCACCATCGGCAGGCGCAGTTCGTCGGCGACAAGGCTCATCATCGCGAGCGCGGCCTTGACCGGGATCGGATTCGTTTCGATGAACAGCGCCTTGAACAGGCCCAGCAGCCGGTAATAGACCTCGGCCGCGCCGTCGCGATCGCCGGAGGCGTACTTGTTCCACATCTCGACCATCTGCGCGGGCGCGACATTGGACGCCACCGACACGACCCCGCGCACGCCGATTCCCGCCAGCGGCAGGAAGAGTGGGTCGTCGCCCGAGAGCACCGCGAAACCCGGCGGGCACAGCTTGATCGCCCATGCGCTCGCCGCCACGGTGCCCGACGCCTCCTTGAGGCCGACGATGTTGGAACAGTCCTTCGCGAGCCGCGCCACGGTTTCGGCCTCGATGTGGCACGCCGTGCGCCCCGGCACGTTGTAGAGCATCACCGGCAGACGCAGTTCGTCGGCGATCGCCTTGTAGTGGCGATACAGGCCCTCCTGCGTCGGCTTGTTGTAGTAGGGCGTGATCAGCATGACCGCGTCGCAGCCGTCGGCCTGCGCCTCGAGCGCGTGCTCCAGCGCCGTCGCCGTCGAGTTCGATCCCGCGCCCGCGATCACGGGCACGCGACCGCGCGCGACCTCTTTCACCGTGCGCCAGAGCGTGCGGTCCTCGTTGGCGCTCATCGTCGCGGCTTCGCCGGTGCACCCGCACGCGACCAGAGCGTGAACCCCGCCGGCGATCTGACGCTCGACGCACTTTTCGAGCGCGGCGAGATCGAGTTTGCCGTCTCGAAACGGCGTGGCGAGCGCGGTGATGATCCCCGAAAACTGCATGGCCGACTCCCGGATTCGTCCGAACTTCCGGACGCGGCGCAAACTAACACCGGCCCCGACTCGTGAAAAGGGGCCGATCGCGTACGTCCCCGCATCAATTCACCGTCATTTTCGTCTCGCGTCGTCATGTCGTCACAACGAGTCGTCATGTTCCGCCACACAAAGAAGTACGAGTTTGGCCAAAGAAAGAGGCGTGAAGGTCCGCGACCGCCGGTGCATGGGTGGGTCTTTGAAGCAAGCGAGGACGCGATGAACGCACCGCGACTTTCGGCGATCCCCCAGGGGCGACGCGGCGCGACGTCCGCGGTGGCCGCGCAAACCGCCGCGACGCTGCGCGCCGTTTCGCGCCTCGGCGCATTCGCGGGAATCACGCTGATCTGGATGGCGCGATACGCCTGCCATGCGGCGATCGCGGGTTTCACGCGCCGCCTCGCCGCGTCGTATGCACGGATGTGGTCGACGTCGCTTTGCCGGGCAATCGGCGTCGAGATCGATCCGCGCGGCGCGCCGCCCGATCGCCCCGCGCTGTTGGTCGCCAATCACGTGTCGTATATCGACATCGCCGTGGTCGGCTCGCGCGTCGCCGCGTGTTTCCTCGCCAAGGTCGAGGTCGCGCGCTGGCCCGTCATCGGCTGGGCCGCGCGACTTTCCAACGCCATCTTCGTCGAACGCGAACGCCCGGACAGCCGCCGCCAATCGCTCGTCGAGATCGAGGCGACGATTCGCTCCGGCGTGAATGTCGTCGTCTTTCCCGAGGGCACCACATCGTCCGGTCCCGCGAGTCTGCCGTTTCGTCCCGGGTCGTTCGCCCTCGCGGCGCGCGCCGGGCTGCCTGTTGTGCCCGTCGCCATCCGATATGACGACCCCGGTGACGCCTGGGTCGGTGACGACACCTTCGTGGCGCATTTTCTCCGACAGCTCGGCAAGCGCCGCGTGCGCGTAACGGTCGCATTCGGACCGGCGCTGTCGGGCGCATCCGGCGAGGACCTGCGCCGCGCGGCGCAAGACTGGATCGACAACGCCAATTCCAACGCACTCGAAAGGAACGCCGCATGAGCGCGAACCGAAACGGCAAGACGCACGAAATCCGGCTCCTCATCCGTCCCGGTCGCCGCATGAGCGACCGCGAGCGCGACGCCTTCGTCGCCGAGCTGCGCGAGGTCGCCGCCACGTGCTTCGACGAAGTCCCCGAGTACCAGTGCCTCGTCGGCACGCGCGAGGCGCTCGCCGACAAGGTCATCGCCGTCGCGCGCCGCCCCGACGGACGCATGGCGGGATTCTGCTCGACGGTGCTGCTGCGCGTACCCGGCGTCGGCGACGTGATGCATCTGGGTTTGACCTGCGTGCGTCCCGAGGATCGCAAATACGGTCTCACGCACAAGCTCACCTCGAAGGCCGTGATCGGATTCGCGCTGCGTTACCGCCCCTTCGGGCGGTTGTGGATCAGCAACTGCGCGTGCGTGCTGTCGTCGTTGGGCAATGTGGCGATGCACTTCGACGCCGTGTATCCCACGCCCTTCGCCATGGCGACGCCCGGCGCCACGCACCGCCGCATCGCGGCGGCCATCGATGCGCATCATCGCGATGCCATGTACGTGCTGCCCGGCGCGGTCTTCGACGCGGATGCGTTCGTGTTTCGCGGAAGCGTGAAGGACACGGTGTTCCAGAAAGAAGCCGAGGAGCGGGCGTTCCATCACCGCGACCGCACGGTGAACGACTACTACACCAACCTCCTCAATTTCGACGAGGGCGACGAGGTGCTGCAGGTCGGGTACATCCACCTGCTGTCGAGCGCGCCACGATACTTCTGGCGCAAGTTCCGGCTGCGCCGTCGAGCGCAGGTGCTGGCCGCCGCCCAGCGCTGAAAATCCCCACAACGCCGACGCAAAACGGCCTCCCCGAAGGGAGGCCGTCGTCGTGTCGAGAGGCCGAACGGGGCTACTTCAGCGCCGCCGAATACAGATCCGCCACCTTGTCCCAGTTCACGACGTTCCAGAACGCCTTGACGTATTCGGGACGGCGGTTTTGGTACTTCAGGTAATACGCGTGCTCCCACACGTCGAGGCCGAGGATCGGGGTGCCCGAGCCGTCCATGAACGGGTTGTCCTGGTTCGGCGTGCTGGACACGACGAGGCGGCCGTCCTTGACCGACAGCCACGCCCAGCCCGAGCCGAAGCGCGTGATCGCCGCGTTCTCGAACTTCTCCTGAAACGCCTCGAACGCGCCGAATTCCTTCTGGATCGCCGCCGCGACGTCGCCCTTGGGCGTGCCGCCCTTGCCCGACGACATCAGCTCCCAGAAGAGCGCGTGATTGCAGTGGCCGCCGCCGTTGTTGCGCACGGCGTTGCGCACCGACTCGGGCACGACCTCGAGGTGCTTCATCAGCGAGACGACGTCCATCGTCTTCAGGGCGTCCTCGGTCACGCTTTCGAGGGCCTTGTTCAGGTTCGTGACGTAAGCCGCGTGGTGCTTGTCGTGGTGGATTTCCATGGTCCGCGCGTCGATGTACGGCTCCAGGGCGTCGAACGCATAGGGCAGATCCGGAAGCTGGTGCATGTCCTCTCCAATGTGTTGAGATTCCCGAGGAATCGAAATCGCGTCGATCCGCGTCATGGCGCGTATCCACAAGGTAAGGCGCATCTAGACCAAGTCAAGCGACAAAGTCGATGATTTAACTCAGGAACGGTGGGTTCGCGTACGAGGCGGTCTTTGGTCTTTGGTCGTTGGCGGTGCGCGGTTTCGCTACCGATCCCGCGTAACGATATAGTCGGCGATGGCGCGCAGGGCGTCGGCACCCGGCCCAAAGGGCGCGAGCGCCGCGTTCGCCTCGTCGAGCAGCTCGCGGGCGTAGGTTTTCGCCCCTTCGAGACCCATGACCGACGGGAACGTCGTCTTGCCCGCGTCGGCGTCGGTGCCCGTGCCCTTGCCCAGCTTCTCGGCGTCGCCCTCGACGTTGAGGATGTCGTCGGCGACCTGAAACGCGAGGCCGATGGCCCGGCCGAAGCGGTCGAGCGCCGCGATCTGCGATTCGTCGCCGCCGCCCGCGACGGCGCCCGCGACCACCGACGCCGCGATCAGCGTGGCGGTTTTGTGAAAGCAAATCTCGCGCACGCGGGCCAGATCGATCGGCTTGCCCGTGGCGTCGATGTCGATGGCCTGCCCACCGATCACGCCGCGCCAGCCGATCGCATCGGCGAGCAGTGCGGCCAGCCGCGTGGCGCGCTCGTGGGCGATTCGCCCCTCGGTTGCCTGCCGGGCGACGATCTCGAACGCGATCGACAGCAGCCCGCAGCCGGCCAGCAGCGCCATCGCCTCGCCGAAGACCTTGTGATTGGTTGGGCGACCGCGGCGGAAGTCGTCGTTGTCCATCGCGGGCAGGTCGTCGTGGATCAGCGTGTAGGTGTGCATGAGCTCGAGGGCCGACGCCGCCGGGAGCGCCGTCTCGATGTCGCCGCCCACCGCCTCGCACGCCGCGAGGGCGAGAATCGGGCGCACTCGCTTGCCCCCCGCAAACAGGCTGTAGCGCATCGATTCGACGAGACCGCCGAACAGATCGGAATGCAGGTCCATCACCTGTTCGAGGTGGGCGTCCACCCGTTCGCGGCGCGAGGCCAGATAGGCGCGCGCGTCAAATCCGGCGGGGGCGGGCGTCATCCTGCCGTGTCGTCGTCGGCATCGTCGTCCGCATCATCGTCCGTGGCGTCGTCATCGGACGCGTCGTCGTCGGTGTCGTCGTCCGATCCCGCGCCGGGGTATGCGACTTGGAACATGTCGGTGTCGAAGCCCTTGATGCAGCCCTTTTCGTGCGTGGCCACGACCTGAAAGTAGACATTGCAGACGCCTTCTTCGCAGACCTCGGACCCGGCGAACGAGCGCAGGTAGCGCTTTCCGTCGGAATCGGACTGCACCAGGTCGTACGCCACGCCGGTCCCGCGCCCATCCGACGTGAACAGGTCGGCGCGGATGCCCTCGACGCGCGTGTTGGCCGATTTGTCCTTGAGCAGCACGAACAACTCGAACTGCGTGTCCGGCCCGCCGTTCGGCGGGTAGATCTGCCAGTCCTGAAAGCTCGGGCACTCCTCGGGCGTTTTGCTTTCGCTGCCGCACCCGGCGGCGGCGAGAGCCGCGACGATCGCGAGCGCGCAGGCGACGATGACGTGTTTCAACACGATTCTCCGTGAAAAGTCGGCGCAAGTCTGCCAACGGCCCCCCGGAGCGTCAAGCGCCGAACGGAAGCCGATGGCGGTTGGATCGGGTGTTGGGGGGAAAGGCCGACGTTCGAATCGTCAGCGGTCGGTCTCGAAACGCTCGCGGATCTCCTCGACGCGGCGGCGGTTCTTGCCCAGATCGGACCAGCCCACGCGCGACGCCGAGCGGACGTGCAACAGCTTTTCCCGATCATCGAAGAAAAACTCCACGTCGTCGACGAATCGAAAGATGCGCGTGGTAAACGTCGCGTGCAGGTAGGGACCCTCGCGCTTCACGATCGCGGTTCGCCGCATGGAACGGATGACCTCGATGAGCCGACTCATCGCCGACTCGACGTCGTCCTCGTAACGCAGCGGCGCGAGGGCGTGGGACTGGCGGTCGTCCTGGCTGCACACGCAGTTCGGCGAGCGCGGACAGGCGGCGAGCCGTCCTTCCTTCACGCCCCCGAGGGCCAGCGCGGCCACGACGAATCCGAGTCCCCACAGCATCGGCTCCATGCGTCCTCCCACATGCGGGTCGATCCGTGAGACGCCTTGGCCCCGGGCGTTCCCGGCCGAAATGGTGCCGTCACGGTGCGTTCGCCGGGTCCCAGGTGACGTAGCGGCCCCGGTCGAAAGCGCCCGGCTTCATCATGTCATCGGCCGAAATCTCGAAATCATCAACCGTCGCGATTTCAAAAAGTCGCTCGGGACGCGCTGCGTTCACCGAGACGTCAGCACCCGCAACAGGACGCGTCGTTGTCCTTGGTGCGTTCTCCGCCGAGGCCGCCGGACGTGTCGTCGTTCTGATCCTCGCCCGCGTCGTCGTCCGGGATCGCGTCATCGTCGGATGTGTCGTCGTCCGTATCATCATCCACATCGTCGTCCGCATCGTCGTCGGCGTCGTCGTCCGTGTCGTCGTCGGTATCGTCGTCCACGTCGTCGTCCGAATCATCATCGGTGTCATCGTCGCCGGGAGATGTGGTGGTGGTTGTGGACGAGGTCGTGACGGTCGTCGTGGTGGAGCCCTGCGTGGTGGACGTAGTCGATCCACCGGTCGACGTGGTCGTGGAAGATCCGCCCGTGGTCGTGGTGGTCGAGGTCATCGTGGTGGTCGTCGTGCTGGACGGACAGATCTCGACGTCGGCGCGCATCAGGAAGTTGCCGGGGAAGCCCCAGCCATCAATCGTGTCCCAGAAACCCGGCGCGCCGAACCAGCTTTGCTCGGCCGAGGCCGAAGACGTGTCCTGCGCCACGGCCTTGGACTGCGTCGTGACGAGCTTGAATCCCACGCACCACGACCCGGCGTTGATGGGGATGTCGAACTCGGGCTCGCCCGTCAGGTCGTATTCATTCCACGCATTCAGGTCCGGCGTGAATTCCGCCGAGGTCCAATCGGCGAGGCTGCCGTCGGGGGGACCTTCACCATCGGGATCGCGCCACACCACCCAACTCAGCGTCCCGGTGTTCGCGGGCGGAACGAACGCGCGCAGGGTGTTGATCGTCGCGGGATACTGATCGGGCGCGAGGCAGTTGAGCGCCCACAGGGTCTGACCGGCGGAAAACGGCAGGACCTGCTCCATCGTGCCATCGTCCACCTGTAGCGTGTCGTCGAAGCAGGGATCGGGCTGCGTGGTCGTGGTTGTGCTCGTCGTGGTGGTCGTCGTCGAGGTTGTCGTCGGCTCCGTCGTGGTCGATGTGGTGGTCGTGGGTTCGGTGGTGGTCGTGGGTTCGGTGGTGGTTGTGGTCGTGGTCTCGGCGACGCGGAAATTCGAGATGGTCCACTTGGTGTTTTCCAGCACGTTGTGGTTATCCGCCGCACCTGTCTCGCCGATGGCGATCCCCATGGGGTCGCCGCCCTGCAGCACATCGGGGTTCGAGAAGTACGGCAGGCGCGCGCAGCTCGTCTCGACGTCGGTGCAGGCGTCGTTGTAGGCCATGATCGTTCGCCACTCGTCGGCGACGTTCACGTAGCCGTGGTTGTAACTGTACGGGCTGTTTTCGGACCAATCGACGTATCGGTCGTGGCGCATCGACTGGTTGTGGCCGAGTTCGTGCGCGAAGGAGTGATTGCCCACCGCGCAGTTCACGTCGGTGGCGCTGAAGGCGATCACGTCTGAGGACGTGTTCACGTCGGTCATGATGTATGCGCACCCGCACGACGACACGGCGACGCTCATGAGCGCGACCAGGTCGGCGTTATGCGCGTCGCGCAGGGCGTGGATCTCGTCCATGTTGCCGTCGTTGGTGACGGCGAGGCGCGTGCGATCGGTGCACAGGCTGCCCGACGGCGTGTAGGCGACCTGCGCTGTGTGCACGAGGTTCAGCGACGTCGAAATCCCACTGTTGACGTAGGCCTGGTTCGCGTCGTCGATCGCCGATTGGATGTGCGCCTCGATGTCGCCCACCAGCAGATCCGCGGCGTTGTTGTAGACCACCATCACGTCGATGACCGACCCGTCGTCCAACGCGAGTCCGCTCATGGCATCGCCGAATCCGAACGGCAGGCCGATCTCTTCGTCCGCGGGTGTCGAGCAGTCGGGGTAGGCGTCCGATTCGATCCTCGCCACGGCGTGCACGCCGCCACCCAGCGGGCGGATCTGATAGCGCTCGAACCCGACGAGGATCTGCGCCGCGACGTTGCCGTCGTGCACGGTGAAGATCGCCTGGCCGCCGCGCGGTCCCTCCACGCGGCCGAACCACGAAAACCCATCGGCGCGCTTCTCGATGCGGTCACGCTTCACGACAACGGCAACATCCGGGAACAGGTCGAGGGTGAGGCGAGCGGCGTCGCGCAGCGTCGCGATGTCCACGCGTACGAAGCGGTGTCGAGTGACGGCCGGATCGCCTCGCAGGTTTTCGAGCACCGAGTCGCGCGCACCGGTCGCGTCCGCGTCCGTGAGGATGTCGGCCGCGCCCCGGTCGAATTCGCCCGCAGCGATACCGGACGACTCGCGATCGGATTCGGTTTCGCATGCAACGGCAAGGAAAGCGCCGAGCAGACACAGGAGCACGATCGTACCGATGCGTCGTCGCAACGAAAAACTCATACTCGAACCCCAAGCGAGGCCGAAGCCGATCCGTGATGTTTCGGACGCATTCTACAAAAATTCAGCCCGATCGTCCAAATGCGGACGGGCTCACGAAGGCGGGCGGTGCGCCGAAGCTAAAAAAAGTAGCGAACGCTGAATGCGCCGGAGAGGTCGAAGTCGCCGTCGCCGGTGAACCACCAGCCGGGGGAAACGTCCGCCGCGAGCTCGATCGGGATCTCGGCGAAGATGAGCGAAAGCCCGCCCGTGGCGCGCACGCCGCCTTTCACGCTGTCGTCGTCCTTGTCCTTGCGCTTTTTGTCGTCGTCGTCATCGCCGCTCACGGCCAGCATCGCCCCGCCGCCCAGATAGGGGCGTACGGCGACGTCCGGCGATGAGGGCGTGATGTTTTGGAAATGGTAGAGCAGATCGATCGTCGGCTCGAAGCGCTCGTCGAGGAACGAGAACGCGAGATCGGTATCGATCGTCAGCGCGTCGGTGAAAAAAAACTTGCCGGTGATGCCCGTCGGCTCGCCGAGCACGAGGCCGAAGCCGATGCCGTTTTGGCCGTAACGCCCGGCGGGCGGCACGGGTGGCGGCTCCTCGCGCACCGAGCTGCGGAAGAACCCGTCGCCGTCGTCCTGCGCGAACGCGCCGGGCGCGCCCAGCGCCAGCATCGTCGCCGCGATCGCTGCGATTGCTGCGAAAATCCTTCGCAAACTCCTCGTCATGTCTGGGCCTTTCCACCTTTATACCGGGCGCGGCTGTAGCCGAAATTTGGTCGCTCGTCTATCGTACCACGATGTCCCGGACCCGAAATATTGCCGCGATCATCTTCGCCGCGCTCCTCGTCGCGACGGGCTCCGCGTGCTTTTCGGGCGACGCATCACGGTCGTCCTCGGAATCGGATGACGCCCCCGGAGACGACGATTCGGTCGGTGACGACGATGCGGCTGATGACGACGATACCGGCGACGACGATGACGACGGTTTGGACGATGACGCGTCGGACGACGACGCGGATGACGACGCCGACGACGACGCGGGGGGAGCCGATTTCTCGCCGAGCCTGAACTTCGGCCTCGTGCACTATCACTACTATTTCTCGCTGGGCGGATACGACGGCGAGGTGTTTCTCGACGACACCGCGTGGGCGGCCTCGCACGTGGAATTGGCCATCATCAACCACGGCGATCTGGGGATGGATCTGGCGTGGGAACAGCTTCGCGAGGACGAGCCGGTGGGGTCGTGGCTCAAGTGGCAGCTTTCGCAGATCTTCGTGACCAACGAGACGGCGGGCGACTGCGCGGACCCCGAGGTGGGCGGCGAGGACCCGATCTTCGCCGAGCAGACGGCGCTCTTCGACGCGTTTTTGGCCGAGCACCCCGAGCACGGCGACGGCGAGACGTGCTTTCTGCACGCGCGACACGACGGCGAGATCCGCGCCCGGTGGCACACGTCGATTTGCGACGTATCGCTCGCGCAGCGGGGCGCCCTCGGCAGCGCCGCGGATCTGCGCGATGCGCGGATCTTCACGCTCATCTGGGACGAATACGGCTGGCTCATCGACTTCAATTCCGATTGCGGTCGCGACTTCCTCGCGTTCAAGGCGCGTCGTGACACGGTCGATTTGGGTTACGGCGGCGTGGGTTACGACAACATCGGCGGCCCGATCGGCGACGGCTTCTATCTGCCCGAGCTCGTGGACGACATCGACGTGATGGAGATCCCCGACGCGGCGGAGTCGAACGACGCGCTGCTCGACGCGTGGTGGTGGGACACGATCGAGGGCATGCTCGAAGCGACCGTCACGTCCATGCGCGCGGACGCTCCCGACGCGAAGTTGGTGTTCAACGCGGGCGCGTACTGTTCGTGGGACGGCAGTGTGGATCGCCTGGGCGAGATCGTCGCGCCGGGTCTCGGCGCTTGGTGCGAGGGCGCGATCCAGCACCCGTCATGGGGAGTTTTCCACACGCCCGATCGATTCGAGGCGTTCGCCGCGCTCAGCGACGCGATGGACGCGGGCGGCGGATTCGTGGCGCTCGAAACCTTCTACGACGGCGGCGACGAAAACCCGTCCGCGGACGAGTTGATGTTCTACCTGGCGGCGAACTGGGTGCTGGGCGCGCCGTCGAACGTGCTCGCGATCAAGCCCGACTGGGACCCTTACATCCCGCTGCGCGACGCGACGTGGTTCCCCGTCTTCGAGGTCGATATCGGCACGCCGACCAGCCCTTATGACGAGCGACCCCACGGCGTTATCGTGCGCGACTTCGCGCGCGATGACGGCGTCGAAACGCGCGTATGGGTGCGTGGCGACGGACACGAGGCCCCGGTGAATGTCGAGGTCGGCGAGGGCTGGTGCCGTCTGGGTGCGAATGCGTCACTCGCGCCGATCGCATCGAGCATTTCGATGGCGAGCGGCGACGGGCTCGTGCTGATGTGCGGCGCGGGCATCGACTGTCCCGCGAAATAGCACAGGGCGGGACCGGCCCGCCCTGCGAAGCGAATTCGACTTCGGACTATTCGAGCACGAGCAGCACGTCGCCCTTGCCCACGGCGGCGGGCGGCGCGAGCGGCAGCTTCGCCACCTTGCCCGCGCGCGGCGCCTGAAGCTGGTTTTCCATCTTCATCGCCTCGAGCGTGAGCACCGCCTGCCCCTCGGCGACCGTGTCGCCCTCTTTCACCATGTACTTCAGCAGCGTGCCGGGCATCGGCGCGGTGATCGCCACCTGCCCCTCGCCCACGCTCGTCGTCGGCGCGGCGGCCTTGGGAGCCGGCGCGGCCTTGGGCGCGGGAGCCGCCTTGGGAGCGGGAGCGGTCGCCGTCGGCGCAACGTGCGTGATGACCGGGGCGGCGTCGCCCGTCGCCTCGACCTGCACCTCGAAGACCTCGCCGTCGATCGCGACGTTGAAAGTCCGAGCGCTCGCGCCCATTTCGGGTTTGGGTTTTGCTTCGACGAGTTCGCCCTTCAGCGCTTTCTTGATCAAACTGTCTTCGCGGGCCACGTCTTCGAGCGTCTTCGGCGTTTCGCCCGGGCGCTTTTTGTCGAGACCGATCTCGTAGCGCACGTACGTCTCGCCGGTGCGCGGATACAATCCATAGATGAGAACGTGATCGAGGTGCGGTTCGCCCGCGCGCCCCGCCTCTTTGTACAGCTCGGCGATCTTCGCCTTCGCCGCCGGCACCTCGGGATCGAGGTAATCGCCGGGTCGGCCCGTGATGGGCTTCTCGCCGCGCGGATAGCCTTTGAGGCACGTCTTACGCACCTCGGGGTCGATCGGCGCGGGGGTCGCGCCGTAGAGGCCGTAGCAAAGATCCTTCACTTCCTGGCTGACCATCTTGTAACGGCCCATCAGCACGTTCATGACGGCCTGCGTGCCCACGATCTGGCTGGTCGGCGTGACGAGAGGCGGATAGCCGAGCTCTTTGCGCGCGCGGGGCAGTTCCTCGTGCACCTCGCCCAGCCGGTGCAGCGCGTCGGCCTGACGAAGCTGGTTGATCATGTTGCTCGTCATGCCGCCGGGGACCTGATGGATCAGCACGCCGACGTCGATGACGGCGGTCTTGGACGTATCGCCGAAATGCCGGTATTTGGGCGCGATCTTTTCGAGCATGTCGCCGATCTCGGCGATGGCCTTGAGATCGAGCTTCGGATCGCGCGGGTGGCCTTCGAGGGTGACCAGCAACGGCTCGACCGCGGGCTGGCTGGTGCGGTGCGCGAAGGGCGCGAGGGCCGTGTCGAAGATGTCCACGCCCGCGTCCACCGCTCGGATGTACGCCATCGCGCCCATGCCGCTCGTGAAATGCGTGTGGATGTGAACGGGCAGGCCGGTGTGCTGCTTGACGAGCTTGACGAGCAGCTCGGCGTCGGACGGGTTGATCATCCCCGCCATGTCCTTGATGGCGATGCTGTCCGCACCCAGAGCCGCCATCTCCTTCATCTTCTTGATGTAGTACTTTTCGTTGAAGATCGGTCCGCCGATCTTGCGCTCGGTGATCGTGTAGCAGATGGTCGCCTGAAAGTGCATGCCGCACTTCTTGACCCACTTGCCCGCCACCTCGAGGTTGCGCGGATCGTTGAGCGCATCGAAGACGCGGAAGCGGTCCATGCCGCAGTCCGCGGAGTGCTTCACGAACGCCTCGACCAGATCGTCGGCGTAGTTTCGGTAACCGACGATGTTCTGGCCCCGCAGCAACATCTGCAGCGGCGTTTTCGGTGCCGCCTTCTTGATGAGGCGAAGCCGCTCGAACGGGTTTTCCGCGAGGAAGCGGTGCGCCACGTCGAAGGTCGCGCCGCCCCAGACCTCGAGCGCGGCGAAGCCGATCGCGTCGAGGCGCGCGGCGATTTCGAGCATGTCCTCAGTGCGCATGCGCGTGGCGTAGAGGCTCTGGTGGCCGTCACGCAGCGTGGTGTCCATGATTCCGACGGGTTTGACCTTCTTCACGGCCATACGGGGCTCCTTGTGCGATCCTTTGTCGCCGAGCGAGCGGCGGTTGTCTCGTTGGTCGCCGAACGAACGGCGCTTGTCTCGATCCTTCAGTCCGCGCGCGCTAACGCAGCGCGCGCCGTTGCATCATGATCCGCAGGTGCATCGCGTCCTGACGGCCCGACAATCCCCACGGCGAGGGTGGGGGCGGTGCGGGGGACTTCGCCGTCTGCGCGCGGGCGGCCGATTCCGCCGCGAGGCACGCGGTGACTGCGGCGGTGATCGCGGCCATTTTTTTGGGCGTCAGCGTCATCGACTTTCCCCCGCTTACATCGGGATGTTGCCGTGCTTCTTCGGCGGACGCACCTCGCGCTTGCCCGAGAGCGCATAGAGCGCGCGGGCGAGCACGGCGCGGGTGTCGCGCGGCAAAATCACGGTGTCCACGTATCCGCGCGCGGCGGCGATGTACGGCGAATAAAACAGCTCGCGGTACTCGTTCAGCTTTTCGGCGCGCGTCGCCTTGGGGTCCGCCGCCGACTTGATCTCCTTGGCGTAGAGCACCTCGACCGCGCCCTCCGCGCCCATCACCGCGATCTCGGCGGTCGGCCACGCGGCGACGAAATCGGCACCCTGGTGTTTGCTGCACATGGCGAGGTAGCTGCCGCCGTAGTCCTTGCGCACGACCAGCGTGAGCTTGGGGACCGTGGCCTCGGAGTAGCACCACAGCATCTTCGCGCCGTGGCGGATGATGCCCATGTGCTCCTGATTCACGCCCGGCAAAAAGCCCGGCACGTCGACGATGGTCAGCAACGGGATGTTGAACGCGTCGCAGAAACGGATGAAGCGCGTGGATTTGTCCGACGCGTCGGTGTCGAGACACCCGGAGAGCACTGACGGCTGATTGGCGATGATGCCGATGGGCTTGCCGCCGAGGCGCGCGAAGCACGTGACGATGTTCTGCGCGTAGGCCGCCTGCGATTCCAAAAACTCGCCTCCGTCCACAATGGCGCGGATGACGTCCTTCATGTCGAAGCCCGCGCGCGGATCGTCGGGAATGATCGCGTCGAGCTCGGGCGCGAGGCGGTCGATGGGGTCGGACAAGTCGCCCGCGGGCGGGTCTTCCATGTTGTTTTGCGGGAAGTACGAGAGCAGCGCGCGCACGGTGGCGATGCTCTCGGCGTCGGAGTCGCACGCGAAGTGGCACACGCCCGACACCGAGGCGTGAACGTCCGCGCCGCCCAGGCTCTCGAAGTCGATGTCCTCGCCGGTCACCGATTTGATGACCTTCGGCCCGGTGATGAACATGTGCGCGGTGTGGCGCGTCATGAGGATGAAGTCGGTCATGGCCGGCGAATAGACCGCGCCGCCCGCGCAGGGCCCCATGATGGCCGAGATCTGCGGGATCACGCCCGACGCCGCGGAGTTGCGGAAGAAGATCTCGCCGTAGCCGGCCAGCGCGTCCACGCCTTCCTGGATGCGGGCGCCGCCCGAGTCGTTCATCCCCACCACCGGGCAGCCCGACGCGAGGGCGAGGTCCTGCACCTTGGTGATTTTTTTCGCGTGCATCTCGCCGAGGCTTCCGCCCTGCGCGGTGAAGTCCTGCGAAAACGCGTAGACCGTGCGCCCGTTGACGAGGCCGAAGCCCGTGACGACGCCCTCGGCGGGGATGTCTTTGTCGGCCATGCCGAAAAACGTGGAGCGGTGTTTGACGAAGGCGTCGAGCTCGGTGAATTCGCCACCGTCGAACAGCAGCGCCATGCGTTCGCGCGCCGTGAGCTTGCCCGATTCCTTCTGGGCCGCCACGCGCGCCGCGCCGCCCATCTCTCGGATATCGCTCAGTTTTTTGACGAAATCGTCCTGTCGTTGTTTCGTCGTCGACAAGGCTCCCCTCCCGCGAAAACCGTTATCCGAATAACAGAATCAGGGTTGGACGCGCAATCCGGTCCAGATCATGAACGATGCGTTCGGCAGTTCGGAACGGCGCGAGGGCGATCACGCCGAAGGATTCTTGGTTTCGTCCTTGGTCTCGGGAACGGCCGGGGCGGGGATCTCTTTATCGTCCTTCGTCGCCTTCTTGAACTCGCGCAGCCCCTTGCCGAGCCCCGCGCCGACCTCGGGCAATTTGCCGACCCCGAAGATGATCAGGATGATCACGAGGATGACGATCAGTTCGGTGGTTCCGATGCCCATGGCGGCCTCCTAAAAATACGGAGCGAGCAGGCCCCAGCCCAAAAACTCGTCCAGCGTCGCGAACGCGAGCACCGCGACGTAGAGGGCGAGCCCCGCGAGGGCCAGGTTCGCGGTCAGTTTCGACTTCGCTTCGCTCACGTCATCCGTCCCCAAAACGGGCCTAGAGGTTAGCACGCGCGTCGCCGACGTGTAAAGGACAGCGAGGCCCGGCGCGGGGTTCCGCGAGGGTGCGGAGTTCGTCGTCGCTTCAGAATCCGCAACCGCGTTCAGGGTCGTTCCCGCTGTCGCCTGCGTCCCCGTGATCTCCGAGCGGCTCGACTTCGTCATCGCCGGACGCATCGTCTCCATCGTCGTCGGAGGGCGGCACCGTGGTCGTCGTGGTGGTCGACGTCGCGGTGGAGTGCGTGCTCCAATGACCGACGTCGAGGCGATACAGACGCATGTCGGTCGCGTCCATCGCGTCGTCCCAACAGCGAAACAGGCCATAGAGCCATCGGCCCTGCGTTTCGCCGTCCATCGGCAGACAGTCGGTGGGGAGCGGTTCGCCGAAGCTCCATGAGCGAGTATCCGGCGAGTAAATCTGATGGGTCGGGTTGCCCGAGAACACGAGTCCGAATAAGTAAGGCTCCCAGTAAGTCCAACCGGCCTGAACGGACGCACCGAGAATGTGCAGGCCGCGCTCGCCCCAGCCGTCGCCAAAGGACGCGAAATCGGCGATCGAGGACGGACCTTGCGCCCCGACGAGGACCTCGCCGATCTGGTTGAGAACATAAAGATCCGAGGTGGGCCTCCCCCAAACCTGAAAGAAATAAGGTCGCGGAGAAGGCTCCCAGTACAGCCACAGCCCACCGGCCGCGTAAATCGTGTTATCCACAACCGAGAGTGTCGGATCGTACAGGTCGTAATAAAGAATGGTATCGTGGACCAACTCCGGTTCGGTTTCCCGCGGCGGACGAAATCGATAGAGTTGCCCACGTGGAGCTGTCAGGAAATACGCGGTTTCGTGTGCAGCATCCGCCGTCAACGCCGTCAAGCGTCCGTATGTTTCCAGTGGGAGATACGTCCACTGCCCGTCCGCGACATCGAACAAGCCGAAGCAGCGTTCGAACTCGCCGCAGGCGTCCGACGCCACTTCGGTTAGCACGTGGTTGTCGACCCAAGCCGCGTGGAGTTCCGGGTAGGAAAAATAAGATTGAAGCTGATCATATCCCCATCGGCCAGAGTAGTGATTCGGCGGCGGCGCGGGAAGGCTCTCGTAGCTGTTGTCCACCACGTCGAATCGGTAGAACGACATCGTGGACGGAAACGGGTATGGCTTCTGACTGATGAGGTAGATGGATCGGTCGTCATCGGCGGCGAGTTTGGTGTCGGGGATCGGATACGTCATCCACCACAGCGCGGGATGGTAAGACAGCTCATCGGGCGGATCGGCGAGACGTTCCCACCCGGCTCCCCATGCCGAAACGCCGCCAAGAACGGCGATTGCTCCGAGCCAGAACGCGAAGCGGCGAATTCGGCGATGTCGCCCTGCCATGGCCGCGCTCCTGCCGCCGAATATGAACCGGGGATGGGACCGGTCCCACCCCCGGCGGTGTCGGAAAAGCCCTACTCGGCGTCGATCGCGACGCCGCTTTCGGCGAGGGCTTTCTGAATCGGCGGGAGGCCGATTTCGATGCGCTTGAAGAAGCTCTGCACCTTTTTCATCTTGTCCAGCGGGATGCCGATCTTGCCCATCATCATCGACATCTGCGCGCACTGCGGCGAGCCGTCCGACAGACCGTGCACGAACATGCCGACCAGCGTCTCGTAGCCCTTGCCCTGCTTGATGATGAAGGGGATCGCGTCGCCTTCGACATGTCCCTCGCCCGCGGCGATCTCGCCGTTCTCGTCGAACTTCATGAACCAGTCGGGGCGCGGCACGCGCTCCTTCTCGCTCTCCCACTGCTCGATCGTCAGGTTGAACGTGACCGGGTCTCCCGCGAGATGCGTCGAGAGCTTCGGCAGGGCTTTGAGCACGTTGTCGATAGGAACTTCGGTCAGATGCATGGCTTTCCTCCACTGCGGCACGACTGGGAAACGACGTGAATCTTCATGGCGAAACCGCCCATTCAAACGCACACTAAGCCCGGGGACGGCCCAAGGCAAGAAAAATCGTGCGGCCCTCACCCCATCCCCTCTCCCATCGGATGGGAGAGGGGTGTCGAGCGAAGGACGGGGACATGCAGCGCGAAGCGATGCGTGTCCCCATTCGGCACATTTTCTCCCCTCGTGCCTCGGCCGAAAACGTGGCACCCGCAACGCGGGCGCCGCGCCGAAAACGCTGGACCTGCCCGCGCCCTTGTGACATCATCGCGCGGTTTGTTCGGCCGCCGCGATGGGCGGCGCTCGGCGGCGATTTTTCCTTTTAGATGGGTGGTTTTCGCATGTCGACGGTGGTCATCGTCGGAACGCAGTGGGGCGACGAGGGCAAGGGCATGGTCGTGGACCTTTTCTCGGAAAAGGCCGACCTGCTCGTGCGTTTTCAGGGCGGCAACAACGCGGGGCACACCGTGGTCGTCGGCGACGACACCACGATCCTGCACCACATTCCCTCGGGCATCCTGCACGAGAGCGTGCAGTGCGTGATCGGCAACGGCGTGGTCATCGACCCCGAGGTGCTGATCGCCGAAATCGGGCAGGTCAAGTCGAAGGGCAAGTTCCAGCTCGATCGCCAGCTCGCGATTTCGGACCGCGCGCACATCATCATGCCGTGGCACAAGGCGATCGATCAGGCGGCCGAGAACGCCAAGGGCGACAAGAAGATCGGCACCACGGGGCGCGGAATCGGTCCCGCGTACCGCAGCAAGATGTCGCGCACGGGGCTGCGCTTCGGCGATTTCCTCGACGAGAAAAACTTTCCCGACTACGTGCAGGACAACATCGGCGAGTTCAACTGCCTGCTGAAGAACTTCTACGACGCGCCCGAACTCGACCCCGACGAGATCATCGAGACCTATCGCGGCTACGCGCGCAAACTCAAACCCTACACGGTCGATACGTTTCGTCTGGTGAACGACGCCGTGCGCGCGCGCAAGAACGTGCTCTTCGAGGGGGCGCAGGGCACCATGCTCGACATCGATCACGGCACCTATCCCTACGTGACGAGCAGCAACACGGTGGCCGGCGCGGTGTGCACCGGGGCGGGCGTGGGTCCGCGATCGGTGGACAAGGTGTACGGCGTGCTCAAGGCGTACACGACGCGCGTCGGCGCGGGGCCGTTCCCCACCGAGCTGCACGACGAAATCGGCGACCGCATCGGCGAGCGCGGCCACGAGTTCGGCGCGACGACCGGGCGCAAACGCCGCTGCGGGTGGCTCGATCTCGCCGCGGTCAAATACGCCGCGCGGCTCAACGATCTGACGCACCTGATCGTCACCAAGGTCGACGTGCTCGACGGCCTCGACAAGATCAAGCTGGCCGTGGCGTACGACATCGACGGGCGCGTCACCGACGTGGTGCCGGCGGACATCGAGGAATACGCCCGCGCAAAGCCGATCTACGAAACGCTGCCGGGCTGGACCGAATCGACCTCGGGCATGACCGCCTGGGATGAGTTGCCGCCCGAGCTGCGCGCTTATCTCGCGCGCATCGAGCAGGTGCTGGGGCTTCCGGTGGCCGTGGCCTCGGTAGGTCCCGGCCGCGCGCAGACGATCGTGCTGCACCCGCCGTTCTGAGGCGATCCGCCCTCGGCTCGCGTCGCGTCACCGCGCGTCGCAGGCCATTGTATCGACAATGTGATAACATAAATAGACATGAATATATGCTTTATGAATCGGGATTTGATCGCCTTCGGCTAGCCAATCTCAGTCCCAGACCCGTATCCGTAGAAAAAATTCAATAGACACGCCTCAGGGATTTCGCTAACTCATCAACGGAATCTGACCGCCGGTCAGAATAGTTCACCACGTCCCTGGAGGTTTCGATGCAGACCCGATCGCTGACCGCACTCCTGATCCTGATACTCTCCTTCGCCACCGCGACGTCGGTCACGGCCTGCGCCGGAGATGACGACGATGACGATTCCGCTGCCGTCGATGACGACGCGGATGACGACGCGGATGACGATGCCGATGACGACACGGATGACGACGCGGATGACGATACCGATGACGACACCGATGACGACAGCGACGACGACACCGGCGACGACGACACCGGCTCGCCCTACGAGGCGTGGATGAAGTTGGACGACTTCGTAAGTGGCGATACCGTTGTCGGGGCGACCTGCGAACTCATCAACGACGACGCTTCCTCGATGGATCCGCCGGTGACCGTGACCTCGAACGAAGAAGGTTGGTGCGTCTTCGGGTTCGACGCCGAGGTCGAGACCTACTCGGTCAAGATCATGGCGGCCGGTTATCGAGACATGTACGTCTTTCACAACGTCGCGCGCCCGACCGACGAAGAGGGCCACCACTGGGGTTACGTGTTCGGCCTGATCTCTCCGGCGACCGAGAGCGCCGTGGCGATTCTGCTCGGCGTGACCGTGGACGACGCCAAGGGGCACATGATCGGCCGCGCCCTGTGGATCCGCACCGTTCCGACGGTGGCCGAGGGTCTGGGCGAGGGCATCGGCTGCGCCGAGGTGTCGCCCGAGGAGGGATCGCTGTTCTACGTGGACGCTTCGGGCTATCCGAGCGACGTGCGCTCGTCCACCGACCCGGCGCAGGGGTCTTGGGTGGACGTGAACGTTGAACCGGGAGCGTATACGATTTCAGCCGACGCCGACGGGAACGTCGAGGACTCGGGCGAGGTGCTGATCTTTGCCGGGAGCTATACCTCGGTGTTGATCGGGTATCATGAAGCGGAGTACGCCGACAACCCGACCGCAGACGGCTGCCTGTAAGACGAACGAAATCGCAAACGTGCGGCGGCTCTTCCTTCGGAAGGGGCCGCCGTTTCTTCGTTTGACATCGGCGCGCCTCGTGCACACTTTAATGGCGACGCACAAAAGGACCTCGACCATGACCGAACCCGCCGCAAACCCCCGCCGCCCCGAGGCGAACGTCGACCCCCGGTTCCTCGACCGCTGGTCGCCGCGTTCATTCGCGGACGAACCGATTTCCGACGACCACGTGCGTGCGCTCTTTGAGGCCGCGCGTTGGGCGCCGTCGGCGGGAAACTCGCAGCCGTGGATATTCGTCTTCGCGCGAAGCGACGAAGACCGCGCCCGTTTCACCGCCGCACTGAACCCCGGCAATCAGAAGTGGGCAGGGCGCGCGCCGCTGCTCGTCTTCGTTCTCGCGCGCAAGACCAGCGAACGCAGCGGCAAGCCGCTCACGCACCACTGGTTCGACGCGGGGGCCGCGTGGATGTCGCTGGCGCTGCAGGCGCGCGCCTCGGGCCTGTTCGCGCACGCCATGGGCGGGTTCGATCGGGAGAAGGCGTACGAGGCGACCGGCGCGTCGGCGAGCGATTACGACGTGATCGCGGCCATCGCGGTGGGCCGCCGCGACGATCCCGCGAAGCTGCCCGACGAAGATCTGCGCGAGCGCGAGAAGCCGAACGAAAGAAAGGCGCTCGCCGAGATCATGCGCGAGGGAAAAATCCGATGAAATTTATTTCATGAGTCGCCCCGGAAAATCGCCTTAACTCATTGAAAACGCTGGACAATATGGGTTAGTTGTGCCAGCTTTTTTCTCCGGGAATCGGGCATATCCACCCACAAAACCCGGTGAAAGATGACGCCGAAACAGACCCCGCCGCTCTCGGATTTCGACCTCTACCGCAGCCATTTCGACCAGATTTTGAACCGGCGGCACGAGCTGATCCTGCTCGGCAAGGCCCTCGACTGGTCGGTCCCTTTGACTTCGCCGGACACCCCGATTATGCACCGAGGCTGACGTCCTCTATAAATTCTCAGGGCATGCTTTGACTGGGTGTTTAGAGCGTTTTAAATAATACTGTGGCCTTCGTTTGGCATCTGTGCCATTCGAAGGGGATGGAGACCCTATCGTTGGATTTGCGGGAGCGGATTTTTGCCGCGTACGACCGTGGCGACAGGACGCGATCGGCGTGCCGTGCACGTCGCAGGCCGTCCATTACGTACTTCAGAGGACGGACCTGCCTTTAAAAAAAAGACGCTCCGGCCGGCCGAGCTGAATCCACCGGACATTCGATTGGGCCGCGTCCGGTGGCGAAGGGCCGTAACGGCGCGCAGGCGCCGTGGGTCCTGGACGGCCCCATGGACGGAGCCGCCTTCGCCGTGTGGGCCGAGCAGGTCCTCGCGCCGACCCTCAACCACGGAGACATCGTCGTGATGGACAACCTGTCCGTCCACAAAAATCAGCTGGCACGGGACGCCATCGAGGCCGCGGGAGCGACGGGAAGGGATCTTCCGCCTTACAGTCCCGACCTCAATCCCCTCGAAAAGATGTGGAGCAAGGTCAAAGCCCATCTCCGCAAAGCCAAAGCGCGAACACCCGACGATTTTTGTCAGGCCATCGGCGACGCCATGGCCGCCGTTTCGCTCCAAGACATCAAAAACCGGTTCGCCTCGTGTGGCTA
>CAZPJD010000089.1:0-61884 GCA_964586775.1 uncultured bacterium
GCTCACTGCCCATGCTCAATGGCGGGCGGACGTGGTTTTGCGGAAGCTACTTCGGCCACGGCCTGCACGAGGACGCCGTGGCCTCCGCCGTGGCCGTGGCGGGCGCGCTGGGTGTTCCGTTTGTGTCTTGAATCAAGTTGCCGCGACGAATTCGGCTTCGGGCGACAAACCTCTCATCGGAAGGCCGTTCAGCAGACGATGCGCCTTGCGCGGATGTATTCCCGCACCATCATGCGCGCGCGGCGGATGTTCTGAAGCCGAAAGTTTTTCTTGCGGATGTTGTCGAAGTCGCCTTCGTCGATCTGCTCCACCTGGAATTCGCGTTCGACGATGTCGAAGTTCGTCAGCAGCATGCGCAAATGAGGCGGCTGAAACTTGCGCAGGCTCACGACCGTGAACGTCGTGTAGCCGTCCGCGATGGATTTCACGAGTTCTTTCGGACTCCCGGTCGGAAAACCGCCCACGGACAAACCCCCATGCGGCGTGGCCGCAAAAAAATTCCGCCCCGTCAGCCCTCGCAGTACTCGTGCGGATCGTCGCGCAGATCCGACGCGTCATACGTCGCAAAGTCCTGCGTGAGATAGAGGTTGCCGTCTTCGCACTCGTGGATGCCGACGCCCACATAACGGAAATCGCGATTCAGGATGTTGCCGCGGTGGTTCAGATCGCACTCGGGCTCGTTCATGAACAGGTCCTCGAGCGTGCCGACGATCCCCGAGCCGTTGGTGCCGTAGGCGATGTTCTCGCCCGCGGTCACGAACGAGATCCCGTCCGCCGCCATACGGTCGAAGGGGTCGTCGCCGTCGGGGTTCACGTGGTCGAAGAAACTCCGATCGCACATGTCCTTCGAGTGCAGCCGCGCCACCTCGGCGAGGTCGTCGTCCCACAGGATCGCGGGCGCGCAGTCCGACTCTTCCCGGTTGGCGTACCGATCCTCGTTGATCATCATCGCGTTCTGGCACGCCGCGTCCGACGCGTCGCATCCGGGGTTCGCTCCGTAGTCGATGTCGCACTCGTCGGAGTACCCCGCGCCGTCGTCGTCGCCCCCCACGTCGTCGTCCGTGTCGTCGTCGGTGAGGCCGTCCTCCTCGGTCGTTTCCGACTCGCCGAAGCACGCCAGATATGACGTCGCCGACAGCAACGTCGCGACCGCCAAAACCGTCCACAGAAATTTCGCGCTCATGTCTCGTCCTCGGATCATGTCTCGCACTCGATGGAAGGCGTAATCTACCACAGGGCGATTCGCCCGTCCAAGGAGGGAGGTGCGTCGTTTCGGGTCGGTTCGACGAGGGCTCAGTCGTCTTCCGAGGACGACCTAGAGATTCTGCTTCCTCGTTGGAGCAGATCGCTCAACCACTTCCGATCGCATTCGATCCGTTCCCCGGCACGATCCAAGCACTCCATGGGGGGGACAAAGGGATAGCCACGTGTGTGATCGACGACCGCACGTTTGTCCCCAGTCACGTCCCAATAGACCCAAATGCCTGTCCGGTCGCCGCCGTAGTCCGGTCGAAATTCCCCCTCCATTGACACCGATCCGCTCTCAAACCAGAACGTCCAGCGACCGACACGCCGGCCCGACCTGTATTCACCTCGCTCTCGCAGGTTGCCGTTTTCATACCACCTCTCCCACAGACCATCCTTGCGAGATTTCGAATACGTCCCCTTGCTCTTGACCTTTCCGTTGGAGTGATACGCGATAGCTGGACCATCAGGCGACGGACGGACGAGACTTGGTTGCCCATTCTCGTACCAGGTCATCAACGATCCCGTCGACGTCATGATCTCGTGCGAAGTGGCGACAAATTCGCCATCCTCGATCAATCGCTTCTCCGGCATCGACCACATTCGACACCGCGCGGAGATCGGTGGGGACATGTTGGAATCACCCCACCGTGTGTAACCCGGTGGGGCCACGTATTCGGGGATGACGCGCAGCCGGAGTTGGTACGGCTGCACGGGTGCAGGATCGAACTCGCACTCGCGGTAATAACGGCCGTCACGCAAATGAAATTTTCGCACGCCGACAATTTTGTTGTCCGAGTATTCCGTTTCGATTTTCGCCGGTTCCAAACCCGCGTCATCTAAAAGGATCCCAAGCTGGCGTCCGGTCCCTTCGTAGTGCCAGGTCTGCAAACCGTTCAGAATCCCTGATCGAAAGCTCGATTCCTTAACGGTGCGGCACTCGCCGTTGGGCCTGACTGTGCCTTCGATCCAGAGCCCCTCTTTCTCGTCATCTTTGTAGTCTCCCTCGGACCGAACGCAGCCGTTGCTATATTTTGATACCCAGTGTCCGTGCCGGACTCCCATCCAGTATTCCTCTTTTTCTCGCTCGTAACACGAATACGGATTTTCCGGACGATTGATCGGATCGTAATCGATTCCCCATTTCACCCAAACGCCATCCGGCTTTCCGTTCGTCCAGTTCCCCTCCTCCGAGGGACAAGGTGGGCGGTCGTGAACGCGCTGATATCCGTGCGGAACACCGTTCCGATAATTGACCTCTTCCGTCTTTCGGCAGGAATTTGACTCCGCGTCAAATACTTCTCCCGTCCACAATCCCTCCCGTCGACCATTGACGTAATCGCCGGCGGCGCCCAAGCAACCCCAGTGACCGAAAACCTGCCATCGGCCTTCGCGAAGCCCGCGGACCAAGTTGCCTTGTGCCACGAGGCCCTCGCTACTAACGCCTACCGCCGGCCCGTTCGCGGCCCCCTTCTTTATCCGAAAGGACCACGTGTCGTAGGAGACAATCAACGCTTCGCCGTTGGGGAAGTTCGCAGTGACGACATGGTCGGACCTTTCGTCTGCGCGATAATAGTAAGTTCCTGTACGGTGATAGTAAGCCCCTGTTGGTACCCCCATGTCGAAATTCGCGGTCTCGAGCAGAATGCCGGATGGTGAAAACTCCGCCCACGGGCCGATTTTTTCCCCGGTACGGTACTCACCGATTTCCTTGAGGAATCCGTTCGGATGATGAAACTCCCACTTGCCTACACGAACCCCGGCTTCGTAAGCACCGCGATCCAGCAACGAACCGTCGGAGTACCATCGTGTCCAGACGCCGTTCTTCTCGCCTCCACAATATCCACCTTCCGCGCGAGTCGTCCCAGGGGAACCATCTGCTCGATAAGGCATATACCTCGCTTCCCCATTTCGAGTTCGACAAGGTTCGCCGTCCCGCTGAGATTGAAGCCACTCGGCAAAATCGATCACCTGTCGCTCAAGAAGACGCCGTGAGTCTGCTTGTGCGTCTACCCGCTCCGCTTCCACGCGAACGAGGTCCGCGTCCAAATCTCTCCCTCCTTTCTCCGGCGACGTTCGCGACCCGGCTTTCGGCGCACCACCTTTGGAGTGGCTCGAAAACATGGGGTCGTAGAAAAAAGCCGCATAGCGTGGCCCCGTCAAACCTTTCGCTGCCATCGCCAGCAGATTCGCAGCCGCTCGCGCTTGGAATGGGCTTCGTCGTTTTCCCCGGCTGTATTTGAGGGCGACGATCTCCGAAGCGTCGAATGCCGACACGAATTCGATCGCAATCAATCCGGCCGAGTCATAGAGATCGACAGCGAGTTCCTTTTGAAATTGTGATTCCGATTCAAATGGCCGAAGGTCAAGTTCAGTCGGTAAGAGCCATCGGTCCAGGCGGATTTCCTCAAACACACCGTAGGAACGTCGCGAATCGGCACGGTCTTCTCGATATCCGTGTCGCGTCTCGTAGGTCACTTGCGGGAAGACCTTCTTCTGATCGAAGCCCACAAGGCCATATCGCGCCAAGACCTCGCGAATGAGGGACAGCGCCTCGGACTCGTCCAAACACTCGAAGCAATCCCCGCTCAGATTGCCCTCTCCGTGCTCGAACACCGGCGCGACGAGCGTGTGCTCGGCCGGCTCGCGGATGTCGGTATTCAGCCCCGCTCCGGTTTTACAGGCCGCACAAACCCCCGCTACCACGGCCAAGATCGCCGCACAGGTGCGAACCGTGACGCGCGCAACGTCGCGTCGCGACGGTTGCGATTTCTCGTCCCATCTCGACACGACCATCATGGATGCGGCAATCCCCATCGGTCTGCTCCGAGTTCGAAATTAGCGGGTTTAGCTTTCGCTCGTCTTCAAGGACCCAAGTCCAATCAGGCGAGCTGTCGGCCTCGCTCGATCATCGTTGCGGCACGGTCCCCAAGATAACCCTGGCATCGCACGCCAGTGTGAATGATATCAGCATCGAATATTTCCGAGCAACAAAAAACGGGGGATGCAACGACGTCGTATGCCCGGCCAACGACGGCGATGATCCACGCATCGACGAAGCTTTCCGCAGCACGAAGTCGCCGCGATCATTCCGATCCGAGATGCGACCGCCGCCCACTCCCGTCGCCCGTGCGTCCGTGCTATCGTGATGCGTTCATCGCGCTTCGAGGGAACCCGCCGATGCGTGCCGTCGTGAAAACCGGATCCGGTCCCGGCCTCGTCGAGGTCGTGGATCGACCCGTGCCCGCGTGCGCGCCCGACGAAGTCCTTTTGCGCGTCTCGCGATGCGCCGTGTCGTCGGCGGATCTGCGCGTGTGGGGCGATCGCATGCCCTACTATCCACCCATCGTGCTCGGCCAGCAGTTTTCGGGCGTCGTCGAGCACATCGGTGCGGATGTCGTGGGCATCGAGCCCGGCGCGCGCGTGATGTGCGAAGTCCACGGACGCACCTGCGGACGCTGCCGGTTCTGCCTCACGGGGCGGCGGCAGTTCTGCCACGACAAACGCGTGCTCGGCATCGGGCTCGACGGCGCGATGGCCGAGTACGTCGCCGTACCCGCGCGGCTGGCCCACCGGGTCCCCGATTCGATCGGGGACGCCGCCGCCGCGTTGGTGGAGCCCGCCGCCGTGTGCCTGAACGGCATCGTGAACCGCGCCGGAATCGAACCGGGCGACACCGTCGTGATCGTCGGGTGCGATTTCAACGCGCTCGTCGCGATCCAGCTTTTGCGCGCGCTGGGCGCGGGATCGATCCTCGTGGCGGGCACGCCGCTCGACGAGGAGGTGCGCGTGCCGATGGCGTGCGAGCTCGGCGCGACCGAGTCGGTCGTCCTGCAGCGCGTCGATCTCACCGACTTCGTGATGGATTTCACGGGCGGGGTCGGCGCGGACCTGGTCGTCGATTTCCTGGGGCAGTCGGGAGCGATGGACGAGACGCTCTCGCTGATCCGCACCCTCGGGCGTTATCTGGTCATCGGATACGCCGACTCCGAGGATTTGGAATTGCCGTGGCGGCGCATGTATCAGCGCGCGGTGTCGCTCCATTTTCATTACAGTTCCAGTTACACCGCCTGCGAGCAGATTATTCGCTTCGCGGCCGACGGCAGGCTGCGTCTCGATCCGCTGGCAAGCGACGTGCTGCCTCTCGCGGAGTGGGAGTCGGCATTTCGCTTCGCCCGCGCGGTCGAGGCCGTGAAGGTGCTGATCGATCCTTTCGCTTGACGGCGGCGAGTCGCGCGAGCGTCGGTCGATTTCTGTTCATTTCGTGAACGATCAGACCAACAAACCGATTGGTTTGTGGTATCCACGCGGCTTTGCATCTGGAGGCTCTCATGCGGCAACGGAGCTGGCATCGATTTCTGATCGTCTGGGCGGCGCTCGTCGCGCTCTTATCCGCATTTGGCGCTTGCGGCGGTGGAGGCGGCGATGACGATGACGACGACGACTCCAACGCCGATGACGACGGCGCGACGGCACCGACATACGAGAACTTCGCGAAGGGTTTTTTCGAGGAGTATTGCCTGCACTGCCACGTCGCGCCGCTGGACGAAGACGTGCCCTTCGTCCTCGATTCCTACGACGCGGTCGTCGAGCAACTCGACGAGATCCGGACGCAGGCGGTGGAACTCAAGGCGATGCCACCCGAAGAGACGCCCGGCGATTTCCCGACCGATGCCGAGCGCGAAAAGCTCGGCGAATGGATCGACGCCGGCGCACCGGAATGAGCGTCTGATCGCGCGGATTTCGGCCCCGTTTCGTTCTTGACACGGCGCGTCGCGCCCCCTAAGACTCGAAGGGCCGCGCGGTTTGCCGTGTGCCTGGCCCGCGCGGTCCCCCGCATGGACGTCGGCCCCGACGAGGACGCATGGTCTCGAAACTCCCGAATCCCGCGCCGCCCGAAATCGTGGACGCCTTCATCGCGCGTCTCGGGGCGGGGGCGGTTTCCGTCGCCGAGCACGACCGCTGGCTCTACGCCCGCGACATGTACCCCGTCGCCCTCATGCACTACGCCGAAGGCTCGCTGCGCCACTTCCCCGATCTGATCGTCCATCCGGCCGACACCGAGGAGGTGGTGGCCGTCATCGACCTCGCGCGCAGCTTCAACATGCCCGTCATCCCCTTCGGCGCGGGCTCGGGCGTTTGCGGCGGCACGATGCCGATCCGCGGCGGGGTGATGCTCGACCTCAAGCGCATGCACCGCGTCCTGGAGGTCAACGACCGCGACCTGACCGTGCGCGCGCAGGCCGGCATCATGGGCCAGACGCTCGAAATGGAGCTTGCCCGTCGCGGCTACACGATGGGGCACTTCCCGTCGTCGATCCACTGCTCCACCCTCGGCGGGTGGGTCGCGGCGCGCAGCGCGGGGCAGTGCTCGTCGAAGTACGGCAAGATCGAGGACATGGTGCTCGGCCTGGAGTTCGTGCTGCCCGACGGCGCGGTGGTGCGCACCCCCGCCGTGCCCCATGGCGGCGCGGGGCCGAGTTGGCAGCAGATCGTCATCGGCAGCGAGGGGACCCTCGGCGTGGTCACCGAGGCGACGTGCCGCATCTGGCCCGCGCCGGCCCAACGGCGATTTCTCGCGTACGAATTCTCCGACGTGCGCACCGGCGTCGAGGCGATGCGTTTGGTGATGCAAAACGACCTGCGCCCGGCGGCGATGCGCCTGTACGATCCGCTCGATACGCTGATGGTGGGCAAGAGCGGCGCGGAGGAAACGGGCGGCTCGGGGCTCATGGACTTCATCCCCGTCCAGCAGATCGAGACGCGCCTGCGCACGCTCATCCCGCGCGCGTTTCGCAAGACGCAGCGATTCGTCGCGGGGTACGCGGACATCGGCAACCGGCTCGAAAAGCTCTCGCGGGGCGAGTGCCTGATGGTGCTGATGTTCGAGGGCGAGACGCGCCTGACGGACTACGAATTCGAGGCGACGCAGCACCTGTGCGACCGCCTGGGCGGCATCAACCACGGTCCCGAGCCGGCGATGAAGTGGTTCAAGAACCGGCACCACGTCAGCTACAAGATGAGCAAGGTTTTTTATAATGGCGCGTTCGTGGACACGATCGAGGTGGCGGCCTCGTGGACGCACCTGAGCGCGCTCTACGACGCGGTGCGCGCCGCGATCCGGCCGCTGGCCTTCGTGATGGCGCACTTTTCGCACGCGTATCCCGACGGCGGGTCGATCTATTTCACCTTCGTGTCGTCGGCGCCGAACGCGACCGAGGGCGAACGCAAGCACCGGGCGATCTGGCACGCGGCGCTCACCGCGGCGATGGCGGCCAAGGCGACGATCAGCCACCACCACGGCATCGGCTTTTCGAAGGGCGACTACCTGCGCAAGGAGCTCGGGGAGCTGTTCCCGGTCTTCGAGACACTGAAAAACGTGATGGACGCGGACAATCGGTTCAACCCGGGCAAACTGGGGCTCGCGTAAACGGAGCGGCGGTTGCGACGACTGGCGGGAAATCTGGAATTGGTGCACCGGCTGCGCGAGATCTTCGGCGCGGACCGCATCTCGCACTCGCCCGCGATATCGGCCGTGTACGCGCGCGACCTGGGCGCGGATTCCGAATGGGACTGGCGCTCGGGGCGAGCACCCGAACGGCCCGACTTCGTCGTGTGGCCGGAGACGGCCGAGGAAATCAGCCGCCTCGTTCGCCTCGCGAACGACTGGAAGATCCCGATCATTCCCTACGGCGGGGGTACGGGCGTGCGCGGCGGCGTGCGCGCCGTGGGCGGCGGCATCGTGTGCGACATGAAGCGCATGAATCGCTTGGTGTGGCTCGACGAGACCGCCCTCATCGTGGCGGTACAGGCCGGTATCACGGGCACGCAGCTCGAACGCCAGCTCCGGCGAAAGGGATTCACGCTCGGCGCATTCGCCTTTCGGCATCCCGCCTCGACCGTCGGCGGCGCGCTCGCCGTGCGCGGCGGCGGCCACGCCACCGAGCGTTACGGCCGCTTCGTGGACAAGGTCGTCAAGCTGCGCGCGGTGCTGCCCGACGGATTGATCGTCAAGACCTTTCCGGCGCCCCGCTCGGCCACGGGACCCGATTTCGATCATCTGCTGCTGGGCAGCGAGGGCACGCTGGGGATCATCTTCCGCGCGTCGCTGCGGGTACACATGCTGCCCGCGGCGCGGACGCTCGTCGCCGCGCGTTTCGCCACACTGGCCGAGGGCGCCGACGCCATGCGCGCCCTGTGCCGCGACGGCATACGCCCCGCGGGCGCGCGTCTTTCCGATCCGGCCGAGGCGCGGGCGTTCTTCAATGACCCCGACCTGCCGCCGCCGGACGGTTTCGTGCTGTGTGCGATGTTCGAGGGAAACCCGCGCCGCGCCGAACTCGAAAAAGAGGTGGCGATCGAGTGCGTGCATCACCACGGCGGACGGCTGATCGACGAGGCGTACGCCCGTTGGTGGGTCGAGCGACCTTTCGCCGAGCAGTTCCGCGCGTCGCCCACGCTGGCCGAAGCCCGCGCCAATTTCGAATATGTCGACCTGTCCGTCGCGTGGGGCGATGCGATCAAAACCTACGACGCCGTGCGCGCCGCGCTCGCGGACGCGGGCGACGTGACCGCCTACCTCTCCGCTCCCGACGCCAATGGCGCGGCGCTCACGCTCGCGGTGACGGGCCGCGCAAACGGTGCGGACGACGAGGCGTGGAACGCGGCGCTGGGCCGGGCGTGCGAGGCGGCGATGACCGCGGGCGCCGGAATCTCGCGGCACCTGGGCGTGGGCACGCGGCGCATCCATGCGTTCGCGCGCGAGGCCGGTCCATTCGCCGATCGCCTACGCGATCTCAAGGCGCGGCTCGATCCGCACGGCATCCTGAATCCCGGCAAGCTCGTGGCGGCCGCCGCGCCGCCGGAAGCGAGGTGACGATGGCCCCTGAAATCCGCAAGGTGCTCGACGCGCATCACCGCGAGATCGAGTTTTGCACCTTCTGCCCCAAGATGTGCCGTTTCGCGTGCCCGGTCGCCAATGCGACGTCGAACGAAACGTTCACGCCGTGGGGCCGGCAGTCGCTGCTGCACATGGTTTCGGAGGGGCACCTCGAATTCAACCGCGAGATCGCCTACGTGATGTACCAATGCGCGTCGTGCGGGCTGTGCCAGGAATACTGCGACCACGGCATCGACGTGCCGCCCGTCATGCTCGCCGCGCGCGAATACGCGGTGTCGGCCGATCTGGAGCCGCACGAGGTGGCCGAGTTCCGTCAGTTCTGGTCGCAGCACAACAATCCCTACGGCGACGACCTGCGCGCTCGCCTGCGCCAGCAGATCGCCGACAACTACTTCGTGCGCGACGCGCAGGCGGTCTATTTCGCCGGGTGCGGATCCATCTACCACCACCCCGGCGTGTTGCAGGACACCTGCCGCGTCTTCGAGGCGATGCGCATCGACTACGTGGGATGCTACGAAGGCGAGGCCATGTGCTGCGGGGCGCCGCTGCGTCAGCTTGGCCTTCGCGCCGAGTACGAAAAAAACGCGAAGCGCCTCGCGGGCGAATTGTCGCGCTACAAAACCATCATCTCGGGATCGCCGCAGTGCGTGTACGAACTGAAGTTCGCGTACGCGCAGCTCGGGCTCAAGATGCCGCCGCGCATCCACCACATCAGCGAGTTCCTGTGGCCGCTCATCGAGGAAGGCCGGTTGCGCGTCGCGCGCACCTTCTCGCAAAGCGCCATGTATCACGATCCCTGCGTGCTCTCGCGGCAACTGGGCGTGACCGAGGAGCCGCGCAACATCCTCAAGCACGTGCTGCGCGAACCGCTGACCGAGTTTTCGCAGAACGGGCGAAAGAGCGAATGCTGCGGCGCATTCGGCGGGCTCAGTGTGACGAACCCCGACGTGGCCGCGTCGATCGCGAACGCGCGGCTCGAAGAGGTGCGCGAACACCCGCAGACCGTGCTCATCACGTCGTGTTCGAATTGCCGCCGCCAGTTCGAATCCGCCGAGCCGCAGCTCGAGGTCCTCGATCTCGTCAACGTGCTCGCGAGGTGCGTCTGAACCGGCCGCGCGCGTCTCGTCCGCGACCTACTGTTTCGAGAACGTGCCGCCCACGGCGATCTGCCCGAGGTAGCGGATGTACGCGTTCGACTCCGACGGCGCGCCCGAGTAGTCGTAGTACCACAAGAAGACCGTGCGTCCGTCGGGCGAATGCGTCGAGAAGTAGTTCTTGCCGCTCACGATGTCGGCGTAGGCGGGCGTCGGCGATTCGCGGCCGATCAGGTTGACGGCCAGATTCGCCGCCAGCAGCACGGCGACCAGCACCAGAAGCGAAACCATCAGACGGGACGGGCGTTGCATCGGGGGACCTCCTCAAATCTCGCCGACGTGTGGTGAAAATTCCCACCAAAACCGGCATTTTTTCGGGTCTTGGCGCGGCGCGCGCCGATCCCCCTATAGCACGAAGCGCAAAAAGATCCGATGATGTGAGCATCTTGCTCATGCCGATTCGCGCGTTTGCCGAAGAGTTCGGTGTGGCGCGCCATGCGAGTGTTGGCGAACTTTCGGGCGAAACGCGATGCACGAGTTCTCGGAATTCAAAATTTACAACCACATCGATCGCATCCGCGAGGTGATCGACGGCGGATTCCCCCCGCCCGTGACCTTCGAGATCGACCCGACGAACGCCTGCAACCACGACTGCGTGTGGTGCGTGGATCAGACGCACCGCGAAATCCACAAGGGCCACCTGAAAAAAGACGTGCTGTTCCGCGTGATCGACGAGGCCGCCGCGATGGGCGTGCGCTCGATCGTGCTCAAGGGCGGCGGAGAGCCACTCATCTATCCGTGGATCGACGAATTGCTGCGGCACATCCACGCGGCGGGTCTGCCCGTCGGCATCATCACCAACGGCGAGGGCATTCTGAAAAACCTCGATGTGATCCGCGAGACGTGCTCGTGGCTGCGCGTGTCCGTGGATGCGGGATCGGCCGAGACGCACGCGACCGTGCATCAGCCCAAGGACCCGATCGGGTCGTACACGCGCATCTGGGACGGAATCTCGGCCATCGCCGCGCACGTCTTCACGGGCATCATCTACGTGATCCATCCGAGCACCTACCACGAGATGGTGGTGGCGGCGAACCGCGCGAAGGAGGCGGGCTGCCGGTACGTCGCTTTCAAGCGGGTGATCGCTCCCGATGAAGTTTTCAACCCCGCCGATTACGCGGCGATCGACGCCAACTACCAGCGCGCATTGTTGCTCGACGAAAACGGTTTCCGCATCTTCGGGTGGGAGACCTACAACTTCGACGAGGGACCGAACAAAAAGCCCTACGCGATCTGCAAGGGCCATCACCTCGTCGCCATCCTGTGCGCCAACGGCGAAATGTACGCCTGTTGCTCGACGCGCGGTCAGAGAAAATTCAGCTTCGGTTCGGTGTACGAATCGAGCCTGGCCGACCTGTGGCACGGCGAGCGGCGCAAGCGCATCCTGCGCCACATCGACACCCGCGCGTGCGCCCACATCTGCGTGGGGCACACGAGCTACATGCGCTACGACCACTACAACCGGCTCTTCGAGTACATGATGCGCTCGGACCGTCCCCACGGGAATTTTCTGTAGAATTCCGAAGGGGGATCATTCCTCGCCTCCCGACGACGACGGACCCGGCACGAGGCCGCGGTCGATCAGCCACGGCGCGAGGTGGTCCGCATACCACGGCATGACGTAGGCGGGCGGATGGATGCGGATGTACTCGCGCGGCATGCCGTCGGCGGTCAGCACGTAGACGGGTAAATCGAGGCCCGCCCAATAGGGTTCGAACATCTGCAAACCGGCGGCGGGACAGATAAAGACGGCGATCTTCACGCGGTCGCGATATTCCTCGACGAAGGCGCGAAAGTCGCGAATCGCGCGCTCCTCGTAATCGATGGCCTGCCAACGGCGCGGATCGGCGTGCATGACCGCCCCCATCAGCGCGTATCGGAACAACCTCGACCGACGCACCGCCGCGAGTGTCTCGTTTTCTTCCCAAGTCCCGGGGATGTGGATGATGCCCGGGTCGAAGACGTAATCGAACCACAGCGACGGATTGGCGTTGAAAACCTGGAGCTTGGGCATGCGCGCCTGAAAACCTGGCGCTCCGACGTTGGAAAACGCGAAGACGTAGAGATCGGGCGCAAGCTCATCGATCGTGAGCCGCGCGATCTCCACCATCTGGATCGACACGTAGGCCGAGGTGCCGTAGTTCCACACCTCGATCGGCGTGTCGGTCAGGGTGCGCAGCTTCTGCTCAACGCGCGCGGGCCACGTCTCGTCGTCGTTGATTTCGGCGCCAAAGACGTTTGATCCGCCGAGCGTGATGATTCGGTAAACACCGGGCGGCTTTTCCTTTTCGTACTCTTTCCCTCGCGCGAGGTGGCGGTTCACCGATGCTTTGAAGTGGTTGTAGTCGAGCGATCCCTGCTTGAGGCGAAAGAGCAGCTTGGGGTTGTTGTCGGGCTGATGGATCTCGAACATCCCGCCCTGCAGGTAAAGGTATTTTTCGAGAAACCGCTCGTCGAGATCGAACGCACGCACGGCGAATTCACCGAGCGCGAGAGCGAACGCACTTGCGAGGGCGAACGCGAATGCCGCGAAAAGACGGCGACGCCTCACGGTTGTACCTCTTCGTCAACCGGCACGAGGCGCTCGCGAACAAGCCATGCGGACAGCTCGCGCGCGTACCACGACAGCACCTCGGGCGCGGGGTGAATCGCTTTCCACGTCGGCGGCTTATCATCGGCGGTCAGCACCAGCGCGGGGATGTCGAGGTCCTGCCAGTAACCCGCCACCATCTCCTCGGTAATGGCGGGGCAGACGAAGATCGCCGTCTTCACCTGCTTGCGCGTCGAGTTGAGAAAGATCCGAAGTTTTTCACGACCATGTTCCTCGCCGGGCACAACGCGCATGGGGGTGGTGTTCGATCTTGCAACGCCCGCCAATTCGATCATGCGAAACGCGCGCGAGTGAACGATCCACCATAACCACGTTCGGTCGTCGCGCCCGGTGCGATCGCCCTGCATACGCGTGTCGAAGACGTACCGATACCAAAGCCACGGCGTGCCGCGAAAAAGCGCTTCGTTCCCTCGACCGGGGATGAAGCCCGGCGATCCGAGGTTGCTGAGCGCGATCACGATGAGATCCGGCGCGAGGTTTTCCAGCGCCCACGCCGCGCGGGCGACCATTTGGCTCGTCACATAGGCCGAGGTGCCGTAATTCCATACCTCGAACGCGGCGGCTCCAGAGCGATTCAGTTCGTCTTCGAGCCGCGCCGGCCACGTCTCGTCGTCTTCGACCATGGCCCCGTATACGTTCGACCCGCCCACCACCACGACGCGAAACGCCCCCGCCGGTTTTGCGATCGGTCGCTCGGGACTGCGCGCGTAATGCGAATTCACCGACACCCGATGTGTCCCGTAATCGACGATGCCGGGCCGCAGCCGGTAGTGCAGCTCGGGAGACGGATCGACTTCGTGGCTCGGCAATTCCGCGCCCTGCAAGTACAGGAGCCGTTCGACGAACCGCCAGTCGAACGCGAAAACGCGCACGATCAGCTCGGCAAAGAGCAGACCGACAATAATGGAACCAAAAAACGCGAGAAGCCGCAGGCGCGCACGCGTCATGACGATTGCGCCGCGTCAATGCTCATAGCCCGGTCTTTCGGGCCGATACGCGGCCCCGCGCCACATCGCGCGAACCTCTCCTGCCTGACCCGCGACGCACCCGCCGATCGTTGTGCAACGCGCCGCCGCGCGGGCCACGGCCCGCTCGATCGCGGCAACGCGCGACGCGGGCGCGGTCGCGACGAGCGCGTAGTCGTCGCCAAAAGTCGCCGCGAGGTTTACGCGACGTTCGTCGTCGAACGCATCGTGCGCGGCGAGTTTGGGATGGATCGGAAGACGGTCGAGGTCGAGCTCGATCGCGACGCCGCTGCGCGCACCGATGCGTGAGACATCGAGCATGAGGCCGTCGGAAACATCGGCGCACGCCGTCGCCCCCGCCGACGCGACTAGTCCGCCCACCCGGAGCAGCGCGCGCGGACGGCGATACGCGGCGAGCAGATCGTCGTCGCCCTCGCCCGCCCGCTGCGTGTGAAGCAGGTGCAGCGCCGCGCCCGCCCCACCCAGATCGCCGATGACCATCACCTGATCGCCGGGCCGCGCGCCGCCGCGAGCAAGCGGCCGGCGCGCCTGACCGATCACAGTGGCCGTAATGGTGACGGGTCCCGGCGTGAGAACGGTATCGCCGCCGGCGAGCGTGGCGTCGTATTCGCGCAGCGCGTCGCCGATGCCGTCGGCAAGATGCTCACGGTCCGCGGATGTGAGCCGATTGGGAAACGCGGCGGAAAGAAACACGAGAAAGGGCAGATCGGCGTCGCATCCGCCCGCGGCGAGGTCAGACAGGGCGCATGTGACCACGCGATAACCCACGTCGGCAAAGGTCATGAACGAAGTGTCGAAGTGAACGCCCTCGACCTGCGTGTCGGTGCTGACCAGCGTGGCCGCGAGCGGTTGCGCGAGCACGGCGCAGTCCGAGCCGATCCCCATCGCGAGCCCTCGGCCCGTTCGCCCGAATCGCTCAACCAGACGCTCGATCCACTCGGCCTCAAAACCCATGCGGGCAGTCCCTCATCCGCAGCACGACCTGTCATCGTCGTCCGAATCCGCACCGTCTTCACTCGTCCCGTCGCCGTCATCGTCGCCGGAATCGTCGTCCACCGTATCATCGTCGTCGGCGGCGTCATCATCGTCTTCGCCCGGAGTCACCCGATTCACGCATGGATCGTAGTCGATTCCCAGCAGGTCGAAGTACGCGATGGCGAGCGCGCGGATCGCGTGCACCGTCGCGAAGATCGACTCATCCTTCTCCCAGTCCGGCGTGTAGGTGCCGCCGTCCCAGTGATCGTCGGCGAAGTTGTCGCGCAGGAACGTTCCGGCCAGAAAGACCTCGTCCTCCAGCTCCGGATCGTCGAGTTGCTGTGCCGTCTGCATCGCCATCGCGACGGGGATGATCGCCGACGGATTGTCGTCCATCGTGCGTCCTTCGAAGCTCCCATTGCCGTCGTGGTAGAACGTCACGATCTCGCGCAGCTTCACCCGCGCCTCGTCGGGGAAATCGTCGCGAAGTCTCGCGAGCGAGCCGAGCAGATACGTCGCGTAGAAGCGCGTCTTGTAGAAATCGCCCGACGGATACCAGTCCGCCTCGCTGCGGCTCGCATACCATTCGTAGGCTTTCGCGAAATCGACCTCGTAGTTGCGGCAGGTCGCCGCGTACATCGCGAATCCCGTCGAGGTCGGGTAGTCCTGATCCTCGACCGTGGGGGCCAATTCGTCCCAGTGCCCGTCGGCCAACTGATGATCGACGATCCACTGATCGGACTCGGGCGACGGCGCCAGCAGGCTCGCCAGCGCGGTCGTCTCGGTGTCACGATACACGTCGCTCGGCCCCTCCCAATACCACGACCCGTCGTCTGCGCGGGCGGCGTCCAGAAACGCGCGCGCGTTCTCGACCTCGCCTTTGTACTCGGCCACGTCCCATTCCTGCTCCTCGAGCCAGTCGAGCAGCCACACGACCTGCGCGGTGTCGAATACCCAAAACCAGTGCGGTTCGCCCGGCATATAGAACCCGGCGTCCTCATGGTAGGTCGTCGGGACCAGCCAATCGAGGGCGAGGTCGATTCGATCCTTGATCTCATCAGCGAGATCGGCCTGCGCCGGCGTGGCGGTTAACAGCGCCGCGAGGAACGCGACGGCGACAACCGTGCGCGCGCGTTCAGCACCCGCACGCATCGTCGTCGTCGTCGCCGGTTTTGGTATCAAGATCCTCGTCGTCATCGTCGTCCTCAACGTCGTCGTCATCGAGATCGTCATCCGCATCGTCATCCGCGCTGTCGTCGTCCTCGATCGTCCAGCTTTCGGGATCGCGTACACAGGCGTCCCAACCGCCGACGGTGAGGCGCGCGTACAGCATCCCGAGGGCGCGTACGGCGTGCACGGTGGCGAAAAGCGATTCGTCCTTGGCGTAGTTGGGTCCGAACTGATTGCCAAACCAATGTCGGTCCTCGAGATGGTCGAGCAGATATCCGGCGGCCCGATCGATCACATCCTCCAGGCGCGGATCGTCGAGTTCGAGCGCCGTCTGAAGCGCGAGGGAAACCGGAACGATCGCCGAGGGTGTGTCGTCCATCGTGCGCCCCTCGAAAGAACCGTTCTCATCCTGAAACGCGAGCAGCGTCTGCACCATGCGTTCGCGAGCGTCCCCGGGAAAGTCGTCGCGCAGCCGCGTCAACGCCGAGACCTGATAGGTGTTGTAGAACCGCGTGAAATAGTAATAACGCGCGGGGAGGTAATCATCCGGTGTTCGGGACGTGAGCCAGTCGTATGCCGACGACCAGTCGATCGGCAGATCCCGGCATGCGGCCATGAACATCGCGTGACCCGTCAGGCTCGGGTAATCGCGCGGGTCGAACACTTCGGTTTCCGCGTACCAGTTCCCGGCCTCGAGTTGCCCGCTCACGATCCACGCATCGGTCGTCGGGTGCGGAAGGATCTGTCCCGCGAATGACGTGATCTCGATATCGCCTTCATCCGGCACATCCACGCCCGCGTAAAAATAATCGCCGTCGGGGTGCCGACGCGTTTCCAGCCATTCGAGCGCATCGGCGATTTCGTCGCGATGTCGTTCGGCGTCCCACCCCTGCTCGGACAGCCACAGGAATGCCCAGATCGCGAGCGCGGTATCCCACGCCTGAAAGTCCCGCCATCCGGCGTAATAGAATCCCTCGCCTTCGTGCCAGGCCTCGTCAACCAGCCAGTCGAGCGCGTCGGGGATCGCCGCCTCGATCGCGGCGACCGTGCCGTCATCGGAGGCGGACGTCGGCACCGTTGTCGCGGCGATCATCGCGGCGATCAGGATGGACATGAAAGTGGGACGATACGGTGTCATCGCTCCCCGCGCCGGTACGTCGGAGTGGATCGTTGTCGAAGGGGCCATCGTACGAAAGCCGCGGGGTATTGGACAAGGCGCCCCGAAAACGGTCGACGCACACGATCGCGCCCCCGCCCAAAAAAACTTTGCCGCCTCCGAAGAGGCGGCGGTATTGAGATCGGTGTGGAGCTGAACGGGATCGAACCGTCGACCTCCTGAATGCCATTCAGGCGCTCTTCCAACTGAGCTACAGCCCCCCGAAAACCGGCGCGTTATAGCACCGGCTTATTTCGCCCGTCAACGCAAGCCCGGGCGCGGAATACCCCCTCGCCGTCAGTTCGCCGGCGCACTCGGCTTTTCGTTTTGCGCGATGCGTCCCCAAAACGCCTGATTCTCGACGACGGGGTACTTCTCGCGATACTGCGCCACCCACGCCGACAGGAACTCAGCCTGCTTCGCCTGCAGAGCCGCCTGCTTCACCGCGTCTTTTTGCGCCTCGAAATCGGCGCGCGACGCGGCCTGACGCCCCGTCACCTGAAACACGATCGCCCCGTCGGAATACGCAAAGGGCTGCGCGGGGAGATCCTGCCCGTCGGGCACGGCGAACGCGGCCTCGGCGAATCCCTGGATCAACCCGATCTGCGGGACCGATCGCGCGGACGCGGAGAACTCGCCGGTATCGACGACCGCCGAACCGAGTTCCGCGGCGAGGGCGTCCAGCGTCTTCGCACCGGATTTCATTTGCGCGAGCGCGTCGACCGCTTTCGCGGTGGCCATCTCCATCCGCTTCTTTTCGCCGAGCTTTTCGCGCACGCGATCCTTGGCCTCGTCGAACGACGGCAGGCGCGTCTCGCGGACCTCGGCGAGTTGGAAGATGTACCACTTCGAGAATCCCTCGAAGGGTTTGGAAATTTCGTCCTTCGACATCTCGAAGGCGAGCTTGGCAATCTGCGGGCCCTTTTCCATGCCGGGGATGCCGGCGTCCGCGGCGAACAGCGGCGTCGAGCCGACCTCGTACTCGTTCTTCGCGGCAAAGTCGCGGATGTCGCTGCCCGGCGCGATCTGCGCGTATGCCTTTTCGATCGCTTCTTTCTGTTTCGCCTTCGCGTGTTCGAGTTCCAATTCGAAACGGATCTGGTCCTTGACGTCGTCGAAGGGTTTGGGACCCGGGTCGCGGCTTTCGATGCGTTTCACGATCTCGAACGCGCCGTCGGTCTCGATGACTTCCGAAACCGCGCCGTCCGTCAGTCCGAACGCCACGGTCACCAGTTCGCGCGGCGCGGCCGTGCGCTCGGCGAAGCCCATGTCGCCGCCCTGGGCCTTGCTCGCGATGTCGTCGCTCACCTGCGAGACGACCTGCGCGAAGTCCGCGCCCGGCGCGGCGGCCGCCGTGCGGGCCTCGTCGGCCTTCTTGCGGGCCTCGGCCTTTTGCGCTTCGGTCGCGTTTTCAGCGAACGACACGCGGATGCGGCTGTAACGCACCTGCTCCTTCGCCGAATACTTCTTGGGATCGGCGTCGTACTTCGCGCGCAGCTCGGTGTCGGTCACGTCGGCGTCGTCGATGAAGGGCTTGAAATCGATGGAAAAGTACGTGAGACGGCGCTGCTCTGGTTCGCGCCAAGACTCGGCATCGGCGTCGTAGGCCGCCTTGAGTTCATCGTCGCCGATCGAAGCGGCATCGAACGTCAGCTTCGACGATTCGACCTTGACGACCCGCAGCGAGCGCTTTTCACGGTCGCGGCGGAACTCGGCCCACGCCTCTTCGTCGGTGACGAACACCGAGGCGCGAAGCAGGTTGGAAGCCTTGTCGCCCTGCAGTTCGAACCGGATCGCGTCCTCGAAATCTTCGAGCGACATGCCGGAACGGCGCAGATAGTTGAGCAGCCGATCCTTGCTGAATTGACCGTTTTCGACGAATCCTCCGGACAGGCGGATGTAGTCGGCAATCTCCTGCTCGGTGACCGCGAGGCCGAGATCCGCCGCCGAGAGTTGCAGGAGCGTCTGATCGACGAGGCCCGAAAGCACCGAACGCAGGAAGAACGGGCTGTTGAAGATTTCGGAATCCGGCGGCAACCCCTGGCTCGTGTACGTCTTCTTGAGGTCTTCGAGCCGTCGCAGAAACGCCTCGCGGGTGATCGGGCGTTCGCCCACCGTGGCCACACTGTCCGCGTGGTGCGCGCCCGCCGAGGCGCGGTTCGCGCGACTCACGTAAGACATCGCGCCGAAGCCGATCAGGAACGACAGGGCGATGGCGCCCAGAAGAATTTTGATGAGTCGGGACCCGGCGTTTCGCCGCAAGAATGCCAGCATGGCCACCTCGGTGACGCGATCGGACGATAAAAAAATACCCCACCACCCCGCTCGGGGCGGCGCATTATGGGTCAGCACCCTCGCAAAAGCAAGGCGGTTCAGGGGCCTGAAAACACTGGCTTTTTCGCCGAAATCGGGCGGCAAAAATCCGGGGATGCGCCTCTTGAAAAAACGCTCGGCGCGGTCGTCAAAACACGCGCGGCGCGTCAGTAGTAGCCGTACCTTCCGCCTCGGCGCTTGCGCCGTTTTTTCTTCTCGCCGTCGGCGTAGTAGTAATAGTAGTGATACCCGCCGTAGTCGTAACGATAGCCCGTCGAGATGCTGTTGGTGATGACGCCGAGCAGGTTGGCGTTCACCTTTTCCAGCAGGTCGATCGCCCGATTGACCCCCGCGCCGCGGCTGCGGCCGAGTTCCACCACGAGCAGCGTGGAGTGAACGAAGCTCGACAGGATCGCCGCGTCAGTCACCGCGACGACCGGCGGCGAATCGAGCAGGATCATGTCGAACTCGCGCCGAAACGTCTCCATCAGTTCCCGCATGGCGTGCGAGCTGAGCATCTCGGTCGGGTTCGGCGGAATCGGCCCCGACGGCAGCACGAAGAGGTTCTCGGTCTGCGTGGGATGGACGATGTCGCGCCAGTCGGCCTCGCCCGAAAGGATCGTCGTGACCCCCGGATCGCGCGCGAGATCGAAAAAGTTGTGCACGTTGGGCTTGCGCAGGTCGCAGTCGATGACGATCGTTTTCTTGCCCGTGTTGGCGATCGTGAGCGCGAGGTTCGAGACGATCGTGCTCTTGCCTTCGGACGGCCCCGCCGAGGTGATGAGCAGTTCGCGGATCGGCACGTCGGGGTTCGCAAAATGGATGTTCGTGCGCAGCGTACGAAACGCCTCGGAGATCGGCGACTTGGGGCTGTGGTGCGTGACGAGGTTGGCCGACGCCGGCGACGGCTCGCCGCCCTCCAGCGCGCGCTTGTCCGGAATGCGCGGGATCATGCCGTAGATCGGGCGCTTCACGAACCGCTCCACCTCCTCGGTGCTCTTGAGCGAGTCGTCGATGAACTCCAGAAAGAACGCCACGCCGATCGCGAGCAGGAGCCCCGCGACGAACCCGAGCATGAGGTTGAGGCGCACGTTGGGCGAGATCGGCCGCAGCGGCTGCTGCGCCTCGTCGATGATGCGGATATTGCCGATCGTCGCCGCCTCGGTGATGCGCGCCTCTTCGCGTTTTTGCAGCAGGAACGTGTAGATCTCGCTGTTGACCTCTTTTGCGCGGACGAGTTCGGCCAGCGAGCGCTCCTTGTCGGGCAGCGTCTTCATCTCGTCGGAATAGCGCTGGAGGATGTCGTCGATCTCGGCCATGCGCGCCTTGATCGTCATGAGCGTCGTCTTGACCACCTCGCGGATCTTGCCGCGCAGCTCGGCGATCTGATCGTCGATTTTCTTCACGTCTGGGTGGTCCTCGGTGAAGGTCGCGACCAACTCCTGCCGCTTGCCCTGCAGGTCGGAGAGCGTGAGGGCGAGGTTCGAGAGCACCGTGTTTTCGCGGTTCACCGAGGGCAGCGAAAAGTCCGACGGTCCCGATTTGTCGAGCGCACCCAGGATCGACGCGTAGTGCCGTTCCTCGATCTCGAGCTTGCTGCGCTCGCCCGCGAACTCGGCGTAGCTGTGGATCATTGAGGTCGTCTCGTCGGGCAGCGACATGACGTTGTTCTCGGCCTTGAAGTCGCGTAGGCGCATCTCGCTTTCCTCAAGGCCGGCCTGCAGCGCCTCGCGTTGCGACTCGATGAACTTGAGCGTCTCGCGGGCCTCGGCGGCGTTCTCGTCGATGTTGCGCTTGCGGTATGTCTCGACGACCGCGTTGACCACATCGCGGGCGATGTCGGGATTCGAGTCCCGGTAGATCACGCGCAGAATATTCGTCTTGTCGCCGACCGGGCGCACGTCGGTGTTGCCCTGGATGTTCGCGACCGCTTGCCGAAACATCGGCTGCTGGAAGCGGAACCACACCCCGGGCACCGCGGGTCCGCCGCCGAGCCGGAACTTCACGTATTCGTCGGGTTTGTCCGCGTTCGCGACGAAGGGCTCATTGATGCGGCCACGGCCCAGTTCGCCGTCCTTGCTCGCGACGGTGAAATCGCCGCTCTCGTTGTCGAGGGTGAGCGTGAAAACCCGGCCCTTCATGCGGCGACCGACGTCGAGGTCGGAGAACTCGAGACCCACGCCCGCGGGAAAGCTGATCAGCACCGTGTCGAGCTTGAGCCTGCGCACCACGTCCTCGGCCACCGTGCGGCTCTTGATGATCTCGATCTCTTCGGCGATGGGATTGGTGCGGTCGAGCTGGACGAGCTCGGACAGGATATTCTTATTCGACGCGTCCTTGATCTGCACGGTGGACGACGCCTCGTAGATCGGCACCGCGAGGAAGGTGTGGATCGAGACCGAGACGAAGACGGTCAGGAACGCCAGCAAACCGACATAGCGCCGACGCACCAGCACGCGCAGGTAGTCGGTGATGTGAACGTCGTCCTGACGGGGGAGCTCGGCCACGGCGGATCCGTCAGCGATTCATCGCGTCGATCGCGGCGGCGTCCACCACGATGCGCGAGAGGTTGGGCAGAATCTGGCCGAGTACCCGATCCCACTTGGCGAGACCCGAGGCCGGAACGTACACGATGTCGCCGGGCTCCAGGATCATCAGATCGACGCGCTTTCCCTTGAGCACGTCGTCGTAGTTCACCTCGATCACGTTCGCCGATCCCAAACCGCCCCGGATGATCTTGATGCCGCGCTTGTACGCCGTGATCTCGTTGAAGCCACCCGCGTCGACGATCGCCTGCGCGAGCGTGATGCGACCCGAGCGGATCGGCACGCCCGAGGGGCGAATCACCTCGCCCAGCACGAAGACGCGCGTCGCCTGAATGCTCGGCACGTAAACCATGTCGCCGTCGGCGAGGGGAATGTTTTGGCCCGTCTGGCCGCGCGTGAACATGCCGACGAAGTCGATCGGCACCACTTGCCCGCCACGCACCAGATACGCGCCGCCGAGGTTCCCCGCTTCCGTCACCCCGCCCGCGTCGTGGATCGCCTCGAGCAGCGTGGTCGTGCTTTTTACGGGATATGCGCCCGGGTTGCGGAACTGGCCCGACGCGAAGAACTTCTGGCTGCGGTACTCCTTGACCTCGAGATCCACCTGCGGGTCGCGCAGGTATTTCGCGAGCGCCTGACGCACGGCATCCTGCGCCTCGGCAACGGATAAATCCGCGACGGGCACGTTGCCCGCGAGCGCGACGTAGAAGGTGCCGTCGTCGCGCACGACACCTTCCTTCGACAGGTCCTCGCGCTGCCAGACGACGAGACGCAGCACGTCGTCGGGGCCGATCTTGTAGGTGTGGCGGTGGCGCTTGGCTTGCTGCACCAGGGCATCGGCGTTCTCGGCCAGCTCGGCGTCGGTGGCGACCGGCGGGCCGAGGTCGCCCGGAGAAACGAGCGGCTCGGGCGGTTTTTTCGCGCACGAGACGCACAGGTGCGTCGCGATGGCGAGAACCACCACGAAACAAATGTCAAATCGGGTCCGCAAAACGCGCGCCGCCCTCTCTCGATTGGGCAAGTACATTAGGGGAAACCCCCCGTGGATACAAGCGCTTGCACGGTTTTTCGCTTCGCGGCGACCTTCGCCAGGCTACGGCGCCGGATAAATTCGGGGAGCCCGATTTCGTCCCTTGACGTCTTGGGCGGGCGGATCTAGATTTCCATAATCTTGATCGACATGATCGAGATTTGATCGCCGCCGGGGCTTGGGGCTTGGCGGGACGCGAGTCGAAACAATTTCGCACACGGGCTCATCGGGAGGTTTTCCATGGCCGCCGTCTATAAGGACAACAGTTTTTCCATTGGGCGCACGCCCATCGTCCAGCTCAACCGCATCACCGACGGCGCGAAGGCCCGAGTGCTCGCGAAGATCGAGGGGCGCAATCCGGCTTACTCGGTGAAGTGCCGCATCGGCGCGGCGATGATCTGGGACGCCGAAAAAAGCGGCGCGCTCAAGCCCGGCATGGAGATTCTCGAAGCGACCAGCGGCAACACCGGCATCGCGCTCGCGTTCGTGGGCGCGTCGCGCGGCTACGGCGTCACGCTCACGATGCCCGAGACGATGTCGCTGGAGCGGCGCAAGATCCTCAAGGTCTTCGGTGCGAAGCTCGACCTCACCCCGGGCGCGAAGGGCATGAAGGGCGCGATCGAGCGCATGAACGAGCTGGTGGCCGAAAACCCGGGCAAGTTCTGGGTGGCGGGGCAGTTCGTGAATCCGGCCAATCCGGCGATCCACGAATCGACGACGGGTCCCGAAATCTGGGACGACACGAACGGCGAGATCGACGTGCTCGTGTCGGGCGTCGGCACCGGTGGCACCATCACGGGCGTGTCGCGCTTCATCAAGAACACCAAGGGCAAGAAGATCGTCTCGGTCGCCATCGAGCCGGCCGACTCGCCGGTCATCACGCAAAAGCGCGCGGGCGAGGACATCAAGCCCGGCCCGCACAAGATCCAGGGCATCGGCGCGGGATTCGTTCCCGACGTGCTCGATCTGTCCATGGTGGACCGCGTCGAGACGGTGACGAACGAAGAGGCGATCCAGTACGCGCGTCGCCTCTCCGCGGAGGAAGGCATCCTCGCGGGCATCTCGTGCGGCGCGGCGGCGGCGGTCGCGATTCGCCTCGCGAAGCAGCCCGAGTTCGAAGGCAAGACCATCGTGACCGTTCTGCCCGATTCGGGCGAGCGGTATCTGTCCTCCGTCCTGTATGACGGCCTGTTCGAGTAGCGTCGCGGGACCGACCTGTCGCTCGAACGGACCCGACATCCACGTCCCAGACCAACGTTCTCCGAAAAATGCAAACCCGGAAGCCCCGCTTCCGGGTTTGCGTTTTTTCAACCGAGCGACGGTCGGCAACCCCTTCCCGGCTTGCCTCTGCGGATCGATTCGCCTATAAGGCGCGTGCTTATTGAACCCCGATGGGAGGATGTCATGGCCATGGAACGCACGCTCGGCATCGTGAAGCCGGATGCCGTGAAGAACGACTACGTGGGCAAGATTCTGGCGCACGCCACCGACGCGGGGCTGCGTATCGTGGGGCTGCGCATGGGCCAGCTCACGGTGGCCGACGCTCGCGCGTTTTACGAGGTCCACAAAGAACGGCCGTTCTACGGCGAGCTCGTCGAGTTCATGTCGGGCGGGCCGACCGTTGTGGTGGCGTTCGAGGGCGAAAACGCCATCGCGCGCTGGCGCGAGATCATGGGCGCGACCAACCCCGCGCAGGCCGCCGAGGGTACGATCCGAAAACTTTACGCCGAGTCGCACACGGCGAACGCGGTGCACGGTTCCGACTCGCCCGAGAACGCCGTCCGCGAGATCGCGTTCTTTTTCTCGGCCACCGAGCTGTTCTGAGAATCGCCGCTTTCGACGCCCTTCTCCCCGCGCGGGAGCGGGGCGTTTTTACGTACGCGCGGCGCGAGCCATCGATTTTTCATTGGAAATTCACATTTCGTGTTATGCTGCGTCGAAACACGATGGGGAGGAAACCATGCGTGCTTGGGCAATTCTTCTATTGCTGCCGATGCTCATCGCGTTCAATTCCGCGTGCGACCGCGACGACGAGGGAGACGATGTCGCTTTCACCGCCGAGTGCGTTTCCGGTTACAGTCGGGAAGCCGGTCACGGAATCGAGTACCTGATTCCGGAAGACGGTGTCGACTCCGGATGGGGCAAGATTCGAACACCCGACGAAATCGAGAAGGACTGCGCCGCCGATGGCGGTGCCTTTTGCGATCCGGACGACTGGATCAGCACACGGGCCGCGATCTGCATCGCGAAAAACGATGGAGAAGTCGAGGACACGCAGTGGGTCGCTTTCGTGATCTACAGCCCCACGACCGGATATCCGGCATGGATCGTCGAAACCACAAACGAGGCTTCTTTTTGGGAGATCCACGTGTGGAGCGGCGCACTGCTGAGTGACGGTTACACCATCATCGACACGTTTTGAGCGGCGGTTCGTCGTCGAATCGGCGAAGAGACGGGAAAGGTGTCGTCATGAATTGGCGGAGACTCATCCTCGTCCTGATGGTTCTCGTGACTTTGATCCCGACGACCGGTGCAATCGCCGATCCCCCTCCCGATGTCCATTGGGTTCGGTTTTTTGGGATGGATCAGCCTACGTACGGCTACATCAATAAAATGCTCATCGATACCCTGGGAAACGTGGTCGTCGCCGGCTATCGCTACGACGTCGAGGGACTTTCGACATTCGACTCAGATGGCGCCGCCGTGTCGTACGACGAAGACGGCGACGAGATGTGGCGATATGTTTTCGATGGCCCCATGCATTCCAACGACGATTTTTCGGACGCCGTCATCGATGGTTCGGGGCGTATCGTATTGGTGGGAACGGCATGCGGATCTTCGTTCTACACGTATCCTTGTCTCGACTCCCAGGCGCTGATCGTTTGGCTCGAGCCCGACGGTCAGGAGTATCAGGTCCGCCTCGAGCCGATCGATACGGGTTTCAGCACGGCGGCGCGGGTCGTCGCCGCGCCGGACGGCGGAGTCGTCGTGGTCGGATGGAAGGACCCTGTAGGCGAAACGACGATCCGTCGTCTCTGGAAGTTCGACGGAAATGGCGATCTCGTCTGGACATCCGATGTCCCCGACATCCACCCCTCCGAGTGGCTGGATGTTGAAGTATCCCACGCGGGTACGATCGTGATGGCCGGTGCGGACAACGGGCCGCCCGAAAATGATTGGGTCACGGTTGCTCTCGACGAAAACGGAACCCTTCTCTGGTCTCGCACTTACGAATCCGCCGAGCAACAGGACGATTTCCCCGTCCGCCTCTCAACGGCGTCCGGCGACGGCGTCATCGTCCTGGGAATGTCGGGCGCGACGATTGCCCTCCAAAAGTACGGTTTCGACGGTACATTGCTGTGGAGCTTCGTGCTGGACGACTCCGGCGACGGAGAATTCGAATACCCATCGAACCTTCTGGAGATGCCGGACGGTCAAATCGCAGTGCTCGCGGGGCTTCAACCCGAGGACACGCCACGCGACATCCTGAATCTGATGCTGGACCGGGACGGCCAATTGCTCTGGCGGGAGAGCCTCGACCAATTCGGCTCGACCGACTGGGGAAGCGGCTTAGCGTATTCCGGCGATGATCTGTTGATGGCCGGACACGCATACGATTACGAACGAGGGAACTATGACTTTCTGCTCTTCGACCGCGACACCGGCGGGTCGCTGAACTGGTCGACGACCTTCGACGGGCTCGCGGGGTTGGACGACGTGTGGACGCACGTCGTGATCGCGCCCGGCAACGCGCCCGTCATCGCCGGGACATCGTGTTGGGAAGAACTCTATACCGGCGACTGCGTGTGGGGAGTGTGGATGATCGTCCGGTACCGGCCAATCCCCGACGATTCCGACGACGACACATCCAGCGACGATGATGTCACGGACGACGACACCGCGGACGATGATGCCGTGCCCGATGACGACTCGGCCCCGGACGACGACGCGCTTTCAGATGACGACGTTTCGTCGGGCGACGATGACGAGGAGAACGACGACGAGGTGCCGAGCGAAGATGACGGCGATACGAGCCCGAACGAGAACGCCGATTTGTGTGGCTGCTGAAAGACGGCGAATCTTTCGCCGACTGACTCTGGAAATCGAACCGACGCGTCCGCGCGAAGATCCGTACTCATTCCTGTCGTGAGTAAACCTCTCGCCCCTCGCATCCCGGGCGAAAACTCGCCCATCCCCAAAAGGGAAAGGCGGCCGGGAGAGGGGTTAGAGCAACGCGTCTTGGGGGAGGGGAGGGGGGTTCCCGGGCCGCCTGTTCGATCTGGATTGCATGAAAAAGATCAGGTGGCCCTTGCGGGCCCGTTCGAAAGAACGCAACGATCCGGGACCTCCGGATCGGTCCAATCAGTGTAAAACGGCCTCGTCCGCAGCCGGGCGCTTGCGCGCCGGGCGCGGTTCGTCGTCCTCGTCCTCGAACCGAACGCTCACGATCTGCGACACGCCGGGTTCCTGCATGGAAACGCCGTAGATCGTCTCGGCCGTCTTCATGGTGCGCTTGTTGTGCGTGATCAGGATGACCTGGCTGTGCGCGCGGATCAGTTTGATGAGGTCGTTGAAGCGGTCGATGTTGGCGTCGTCGAGCGGCGCGTCCACCTCGTCGAGCAGGCAGAACGGGCTCGGCTTGATGAGGAAGATCGCGAAGATCAGACCGATCGACGACAGCGCCTTCTCGCCGCCCGACAGCAGATTCAGGTTCGTCAGCTTCTTGCCCGGCGGGCGGATGGAGATCTCGATGCCCGACTCGAGCGGATTCTCGGCGTCGGTAAGTTCCATCTTCGCCTGGCCGCCGCCGAAGAGCATCGGGATGACCTCGGCGAAACGCTGCGACACCAGCTCGAAGGTCTGAAGGAAACGCACCCGCGATTCCTTGTTGATCTTCGCGATGGCCTTTTCGAGATCGGCGATGGCGGCTTCGAGATCGGCCTTTTGCGTCGTATAGAATTCGAGGCGCTTGGACTCTTCGTCGTATTCCTCGATCGCGGCGAGGTTCACGTCGCCCATACCCGCGAGCAGTTCGGACAGCTCGCGCCGCCGCTCGCCCAGCACCGCCGGATCGACGGTCTCGTCGGTGCCGTACTCGGGCGGGATCTGATCGACGGTCATGCCGTACTTGTCCATCAGACGACCGGCGAGATGCTCCATGCGCATCTTGCACTCGAGCCCGGCGACCTCCTGACGCGACAACTCCTGCGCCAATGCGTCGGCGTCGCGGCGCAGGATGCGCAGCCGCGCGTCGGACGCGGCGAGGTCCTGCTCCATCTCGTCGAGGTCCTGACGCATTTTCGCGATCGTGTCGTTCCAGTTCGCCGCCTCGGCCGCGAGTTCGCCGAGCATCGTCTCGTATCTCTGGGCCGCCTCGCGGCACTCGGCGATCTTTTGCGACGACAGCTTGGCCGCGCCCTGTCGGCGCTCCATGTCCTCGCGGATGCGCGTGAGCGCCCAGCGCGCGCGGGTCTCGCGATCGGCCGCGGCGCGGTGCCGCTCGCGCAGCCCCGCGAGCTCGGCGGTCAGCGCCGTGACGCGGCTCTGCAGTTCGTCGAGGCCGCTCGATCCGTCGATCAGGGCGCGCTCGACGCCCGACAGTTCGTCGCGCGCGGCGGCGAGGTCTTCGTTTTGAAGCCCAAGATCGCGCCGGGCCGCGGCGATTTCGTTTTCGCGCCCCGTCTGCTGCTCGTCGATGCGGCGAATCTGATCGTCGAGGCGCGTCGCCTCGGTCTGCGCCGCCGCGAGTTCGGCGCGCGCGCGCCGGGCCTGCGTCTCGATCTCGCCCAGCGTCGTGCGGATGCGCTCGAGCTCTTCCTTTGCGGCGAGCCGCTCGTCCTCGAGGCGCTCGATCATTCCCGCGCCCGCGACGTGATCGTGCTCGGCCTGCGCCAGCGCCTCGCGACGGCGGGTCAGTTCGTCGCGCAGCTCGCGGATGCGCCGGTTCTTTTCGATGATGCCGCTCGTCGCCGCACTCTTCGATCCGCCGGTGATGACGCCGTAATGATCGATGAACTCGCCGCCGAGCGTGACGAACGACCCCGTGTAGCCGTTTTCGTTGTGCAAACGCACGGCGGTGGGCAGGTCGTCCACCACCAGCACGTCGTCGAGCAGCGCGCCAACAACCGGGGCGAAGTCGGGCTGGCAGCTCACGGCCTCGGCGAGCGGGCCATGCGTCTGCGTGAGGGTGCGTTCGGGATATACCGCGCGCGGCGGCTTGATCTGCATGGGGATGAACGTCGAGCGGCCGTTTTCCGCCGAGCGCAGAAAATTCGCGGCCGACAGACCGTCGTGCTGCTCGCGCACGAGCACGCCCTGCACGCGCTCGCCCAGCACCGCCTCGACGGCGGCCTCGTAACGCGTCGGCACATCCATCACGTCGCCGATCAGGCCGAGAATGCCGTGCGGCTTCGCGGATTCGTCGGGCTGATCCATCGCGGCGAACAGGTGCTTCACGCCCTCGGAGTAGCCTTCGAGGCTGCCCTTCATGCGCTCCAGCGATTCGAGCTCCGCAGCGACCTCGCGCACCTCGGCGCGCAAATCTTCGTAGGCCTTGCGCAGCCGTTCGTTCTCTTCGTGCAGAGACTTGAGCCGTTCGGCGCGCTCGGCGACCTGCGTCGCGACCTGTTCGCGCGAGTCTTCCCACTCGCGGCGGCGTTCGTCGATCTGCTCGATCTGCGCGCCCAGCGCCGCCAATCGTTCCTGCTGCGCCGCGCGCTGCGCCGCAAACTCGGCCGCGCGTTTCGCATCCTCGATCCGGCGGGCGTCGAGCGCCTCGATGCGCCCGTCGAGCGACGCCGCGCGCCGCGAACCCTCGGCGATACGGTGACGCAGTTCGTCGGCCCGCGCGCCCTTTTCGCGCCGGTCGCGGCGGTGGGCTTCGAGCGCCCCCGTCAGCTCGGCCAGCGCCGCCCCACCCTGCTCCAGCCGCGCCGCGTTGTCGCGCGCCTCGGCGGCGGCTTCCTCGGCTTGCTGTTCGTGGTCGGGGATCGAGCCGACGGCCTTTTGCGTCTCGTCGGCGATGGTGTCGACGCGCGCCTGCTCCTCGGCCATGTCGCGCAGCAAGCGGCCGTGTTCGGACTCGGCGGCGTGGATGCGTTCGCGCAGCGACGCGAGTTCCTGCTGCGCGGTTTCGAGGGCCTTCGCGGCCTGCAAATGCTCGAGGTGGCGCGCTTCCTGCGCCGTTTCGCGCGCGGCGATGTCGTTGTGCGTGGCCTCGACGCGCTCGCGCAGTTCGGCGAGCAGCCGCTCGGCCTCGGCCTGTTTCTCGACGAGCTCGATGCGTTCGCGGGCGGTGAGTTCCAGATCCACCGCGCGCAGCTCGTCGCTGTACTGCTTGTAACGGCGCGCCTTGCCGGCCTGGCGCGCGAGCGAATTGACCTGCCGCTTGATCTCGCCGATCAGGTCATTCACGCGGTCGAGGTTTTGGCGCGTCGATTCGATCTTGCGCTCGGTCTCTTCGCGGCGCACGCGGTACTTGGTGATGCCCGCGGCCTCCTCGACGAGGAACCGACGGTCCTGCGGCTTGGCCGAGAGCACCTTGGCGATCTGGCCCTGCTCGACGATGGCATAGGTCTTCGCGCCCATGCCGGTGTCCATCAGCAGTTCCTGGATGTCCTTGAGCCGGCACGCGGTGCGATTGATGAAGTACTCGCTGTCGCCCGAGCGGTAGAGGCGACGCGTGATCTCGATGTCGTTGATGCCGTCGTAGCCGGGCGGGTACACGCCGTCGTCGCACGAAAAGGCCATCGTGACCTGGGCCATGCCCGTGGGCTTGCGCTGCTCGGAGCCCGAGAAGATCACGTCCATCATCTCGCTGCCGCGCAGGGACTTGGCGGAAAGCTCGCCCATCACCCAGCGCATGGCGTCGACGACGTTGCTCTTGCCGCAGCCGTTGGGGCCGACGATGACGGAGATGCCCTTGTCGAAGACGATCCGCGTCTTATCGACGAAGGACTTGAAACCCAGCAATTCGATATGCGCGATTCGCATGTTCGGTCGTCTTGCTCTTGTCTGGTCGTTCGCGTTGCGAGTGAGCCCGCCGGGGGGCTACAACATGATGCGCGGAATGGACTGACCGTATACCACCCCTAGTTGGGTGTCAAGCTCGATTTTTTGTCCGGCACAACCGGCGGGGAGTTTTTGCCCGGCACCACACAACATCTTGTGTTTGCTCGGGTTTTTCGTTTGGTCGTAATTCGCCTCGCCCACTCGATTTTCGGCCTTTTTCGCCCCGTTTTCCGCGCGCCGTTCGCCCATGTGTCTGGGGATAACGTACGCAACGCGCGGCGATATCGACGGATTTCGAAAGACGGTTTATGGGCCAACCTTCACCGCGGGTCGTGGACGTACGAAACGCCCTCGTAAACGGCGTTCATGACCGCCGAAGGCTCGGGTACATCGCGCCACATCGAGCCCCGATACGTCATCACGAGGCCGGGACCCTCGGAGATTCCCACGTAATACGAAGCCCCGGCCGCGGCCGCGAAATCGTCGGCCTTCACGTCCATCGCAAAGAACCCCGCGCCCATGCCGCGCGCCGCGCGACCGGGCATGAGCTCCCAATCGCCGTCGACATATCGGAAGATCGCCGGTCCCGCGCCGTAGGCCGCCGCGAACCAGATGCCCGACGGCGTCCGCGCGAATTTCGACACGCTTCCGTAGTAGCCTTGAAGATCGCCCACCGGTTCCCATTCGCCGTCGACCAGATGAAAAAGTTCGGCGGGATAGAATGACGCCCGCCACCGGCCGCTCGCGAGCCAACCGTCGCCATCCTCCACCGCGACGCCGTCGTACCAGTCGAACCACGACCCCGACATGCCGTTAACGAATGTCCCGTTCTTCCATTCGTAGAATTCCGCCAGCCCACCCATATCCGCCATGACGCCCGCCACGTAAACGTGATCAGGCTCCACGAGGTCGAACGCGGCGGCGGTAAACGGAAAGCTCCCCGGGATGTCCACCGCCGTCCACCCGGTCCCGTCGTATTCGTATCCCTGCGTCGTTAGTCCGTAGCCGCAGATCGCCCAACCGTAGTCCGCGGAAAGGAAGTCGAGATCCGAGATGTCGATGCATCCGTCCGGCGGATCGAGGGCGACCTCGGCCCAGCCCGTCGCCGTGCGTTGGTAGAGGACCGGGCGATCGTCGCCGACCGCGGGTCTCGCCATTCCGCCCGCCCAACCGGTTTGGGCGTCGATCATATAGACGTCACGCAGCCAGATGTCGTCGGTCGAAGCGGGCAACGACTCCTGCGTCCAGGTTCCGTGATCGTCGCGCCAGATGATAGGCGTGTAATGCGGATTCTCGGAGATATATCCCACGACCGCGCCGACGTAGTCGTGCGGACCGGTGTCGTCGTCCGCATCGTCGTCCGTGTCATCATCCGTCTCGTCGTCGTCGGATACGTCGTCGTCGGAGGCATCGTCGTCGACGGCGGTGTCGTCGTCATCGGACGCACCATCGTCATCGCTCGACGGGTTGTCCTCCGAGTCGTCCCCATCGGTTTCTTCGAGAACGCACGAGCAAATGAACGGAACACCGAGCGCGAAAATCGCCGCGAAAAGCACGCACCGCATGGCCGTCTCCCAAGGTCGATTTCAATTCATGGCCGAAATTAAAAATACCACTTACGAGAACGCATCACAACAAAATTCGACGGCTCGGTCAGCACCCGCAACAGGAGTCGCCGGACGAATCGTCGTCTCCCGGCGCGACGCCGCCCGGAACATCATCGTCCGCGTCGTTGTCCGCGTCATCATCATCCGCGTCGTCGTCGGGCGGAACGGTCGTCGTGGTGCTCGACGTGGCCGGCACACTCGTGGTCGTTGTTGAACCCGCCGTCGAAGTGGTCGTGGAACTCGTCGTGGTCGCCCCGGTGGAACTGGTGGTTGACGCACCCGTGGTGCTTGTCGTGGTGACGGTGGTACTGGTCGAGGTGTTCGTCGTCGTCGTCGTCGTGGATCCCGCGGTGGTAGTCGTCGTGCTTCCGCCGGTGGTCGTCGTGGTTGTCGTGGTTGTTGTTGTCGTGGTCGTGGATTCGAGTAAAAATTCCATCGCGGCGGCCATCACCTGCCGCCGGGCGGTGATGGAGTAAATCGTCTCGAAGGGAAATCCCAGGTACACGACGCGGAAGATGCCCGTATCGTCCACCACCGCCGCGCCGCCGCCCGACGAGCACGTCCCGCCAACGTACGCCATGTCGGTCGAGCCGCCGCTTACCGCTTTCACGCAGTCCGGCCAATCCGCCGCGTAAATCTCGTAGTCGTCGTAATCAAACGCGAAGGGCGAGATGCCCGTGAAGATGCCCGACGCGCTCACCGATCCCGTGCCCGACGAGTCGTTGGTGTAAACCGCGCGCAGATAATCCGTGAAAAACGCGCGGTCGATGGTGTCGCCGAGAGCCCACAGGTCCCAGCCGATTTCGGACCCACTGACGAAGATCCGCCCGCCCGCTTCGAGGTAGTCCGCAACGAGCAGTTGCTCTTCGGCGTCGAAGGCGTCGTCGCCGAAAGACTCCTCCCCCGCGATCCACACCACCGCCGGGTAATCCCACAGATCCACGTCGCCGTCCGCCACCGCCTCGTTCGACGCGGAATCGATCTCGTATCCCGCCGCGAAAAGCGCGTCGGCGTGCGCGATCACGTAGTCGTAGCTGTTCATGCGGTCCAGGTATCCGCGATCGATCGTCCCGCCGCCGTAATACGACTCGGGCACGTTCATCGTTGCGTCGATACGGTCGAATCCGTTGACGACCAGCACCCGCGTGCCCGTGCCGGTCGAGACGGCGAGCGTCTCGGTCGGGAAGCTCTCGCCGCCGGCGTTGGTCGCGCTCACCCGCGAGTAGTAGAGCGTGCCGTCGCGCGGCGGCGCGGTGGCCGCGACGGTCACCTGCGTGACGGCGATCGCGTCGGCGAAGCTCTTGCCGCTGGTGCCGAGATAAAGCCGGTAGCCCGTGGCCGCGTCGCCCGCGAGTCCGCCGCCGTCCGCCGGGGGCGCGGCCCAACTTGCGACGATGTCCTCGCCGTCGAAGGTCACCGCGAGCGCGTCGGGCGGCTCGGGTAAAAACTTCGGCGTCACGCCATCGCGCGCGGCGAAATAGCGCACGGCCCCCTGATACACCGCGCGGGCGACGAGCTTGCGAAACTCGGGCTCCGCCAGATCGGCGGCGTCCGACGCCGTGTCGTGGAACGCGATCTCGAACAGCGCGCCTGGTGTCTCGGCGTTGTAACTCGGGTTGATCTCGCCGTACCAATTCGTGTGTTTGCCGCGATCGGTCCATCCGGCGTCCCATCCCGCGCGAATGTCCGCCACGATTTCGGTGTGGATCCGGTCGCGCAGCGCCGTCGAACCCGCCACACCGTCGAAGGGCGCGTCGTATCCCCCCGACGCGTAGGCGTAGGACTCGGTGCCCGTGCCGGGGCTGGGCGCGTTGGTGTGCCACGAGATGTAAACGCCATCCTCCCAGCTCTCGTTTTCCCACGCGGCGTACCGCGGCATCGTCGTCACCGTGTTCGTCGCGCACGTGTCGCAGCCCATGAACGGCGCGAAATAGAGCCCCGACATCTCCCAGCGCGGTTTGCCCGCGTCCTCGTCCGTGCCTCCGCCGAAACGCACCGCGTCGGCGATCACAAACTTCGACGTGTCCGAGCCCTGATTGGTGAAGACCACGCTGCGCCGCGAGACGGGGTCGCCCGCGCGAAAATAGAACCGACCCAGATTTCGCCACGTGAAGCCGTCGCGCTGCAGGTTGTGCGTGATTGCGGTGTCGCCATCCGCATGACGCACCGTGATCTTCGCGTCGGTCGCACGGTTCGATCCGCCCGTGTACCAGACGGACGCCGTGTAGAGCCCGTCTTCGGCGATCGCGGCGGGGAAGGTCGCCGTGGCGGTGGCCGATCCCGCGACGGCTTTCGCCAGGTAGTCCGAGCCGTAATAGCCCGGCGTCGAGGTCGAGGTCGTCCACGATCCCGTGAGCGTCACCGACGGATCGGCGTTGTCCACGATCGACATGTTCGTGTTCAGATCGCGCTCGCGCATCGTGACCACCAGCGCGCCCGCGTTGTGAAAATACGGCACGAGGAATTGCAGCACCGCCTCGGCGTTCGAGAAGTCCTCGACGAGGCCGTTGGTGTTGCCGCGTTGCGTGATCCAGGAAGACCCATTCAGATACCACCCGTGACCGGGCGACAGGAAAACGCTTTTTCCCGAAAGAAACCCCGCCGCCTGCTGCTGCCCGAACCCCGGCGGCCCCGATCTTTCGCGCGGCGCTTCAAAGGGCTTTTTCGGCGGGGGCGGCGGCGCGGCGAACGCGCGGCCGATGGGCACGTAGGCGCCCGTGTCGCCGAACCGTGCGAAGATACGCACCGGCCGGCCCGTGGCACGGCCCTCGTGCGCGGCGGCGTCGGCGATGGCGTCGGTGTCATATCGCGCGAGGTCGCGGCTGGCCGACGCCGGCAACGTCGCGTACACCGCCACACCGTCCGCCGTTCGTTCGATTCGGTCGATCCGGGCGCCGAGGCCGATCAGCAACTCGTCGACGGCCGGCGCGCCTTCCCCATGCGCAACGCCCCCCGGCATGATCGACGCGACGAATAGCGCGACGAGCAAAGTCCACGCCCGAAACGCCACGACAACGCGCATGAAACCACCCGAAATCGATGACCCCATTGGACCTGAGAAGCGCCCCGAGCGCAATCGTCCTTGGTCGATGCGCCCTACCCACCGGGGTGGAATTTCGCTAAGATCGGCCCGCTCGCGCGAAGGGGAATCCCTCTCAATTCGATTCATTTCCGGAGGAATCCGATGGACCTGACCAAAGTTGCCGAGGCCCGCACCCGGTGGGACCAGAAGGTCGCGAAGGGGCTCGAAAAAAACCCGGAACGGCGAAAGAGCTTTAAATCGACCAGCCACTTCGACGTGGACCGGCTCTACACGCCCCAGCAACTGGCCGACGGGTGGGATTACGGCGACCGCCTCGGGTTCCCCGGCGAATATCCCTTTACGCGCGGCGTGCAGCCGACCATGTATCGCGGCCGGTTCTGGACCATGCGCCAGTACTCGGGATTCGGCGACGCGAAATCGACGAACGAGCGCTATCTGTATTTGCTCTCGCAGGGACAGACGGGGCTCTCCGTCGCCTTCGATCTGCCGACGCAGATGGGCTACGACTCCGACCACCCCATGGCGCACGGCGAGGTCGGAAAGGTCGGCGTGGCGATCGCGTCGCTCGAGGACATGGAAACGCTGATGGCCGGCGTGCCGCTCGACAAGGTCAGCACGTCGATGACGATCAACTCCACGGCGGGCATTCTGCTCGCGTTCTACGTGGCCGTCGCCAAGAAGCAGGGAGTTGACCCCAAGGTCGTCGAGGGGACGATTCAAAACGATCTGCTCAAGGAATACATGGCGCGCGGCACCTACATCTATCCGCCCGCCCAGTCGATGCGCGTCATCACCGACATCTTCGCGTGGTGCCAGGACCACGTGCCGAAGTGGAACACGATCTCGATCTCGGGCTATCACATCCGCGAAGCGGGCTGCACCGCCGCGCAGGAGGTTGCGTTCACGCTGGCCGACGGCATCGCCTACGTCGATGCGGCGGTGAAACGCGGCATGAACGTCGACGAGTTCGGCGGGCGGCTCTCGTTCTTTTTCAACGCGCACAACAACCTGCTCGAAGAGGTCGCCAAGTTCCGCGCCGCGCGCCGCATCTGGGCGAAGATCATGAAGGAGCGCTTCGGCTCCACCAATCCCCGCGCGCAGATGCTGCGTTTCCACACGCAGACCGCGGGGTCGATGCTCACGGCGCAGCAGCCCGACAACAACATCGTGCGCGTCACGCTGCAGGCGCTCGCGGGCGTTTTGGGCGGCACGCAGTCGCTGCACACCAACAGCCGCGACGAGGCCCTCGCCCTGCCCACCACCGAGTCGGTCACGATCGCGCTGCGTACGCAGCAGATCATCGCCCACGAATCCGGCAGCGCCGACACGGTCGATCCCCTCGCGGGCGGCTACTACATCGAGTCGATGACCGACACGATCGAGAAGCAGGCGTGGGAGTACATCGAGCGCATCGACAAGCTCGGCGGCATGGTCGAAGCGATCATGCAGGGATTCCCGCAGCGCGAGATCCAGAACGCCGCCTATGCGTGGCAGCTCGAGGTCGAGACCGGCGACCGCGTGATCGTGGGCGTGAACAAGTTTCATCAGGACGAGGCGCCGCCGTCGAACCTGTTGCGCATCGACGAATCGATCGAGCGCGGCCAGCGCGAGCGGCTCGCGGCGCTTCGCGCCCGGCGCGACAACGACGCGGTGAAAGGCGCCCTCGCGGGGCTCAAGGCGGCGGCGCAGGGAACCGAAAACGTGATGCCGCACATCCTCGCGTCGGTCGAAGCGTACGCCACGCTCGGCGAGATCGCCGACACGCTTCGCGAGGTGTTCGGACTCTACGAGGAAGTCATCGTGGTGTGAGTTCGTCGAAGCGCTCGGCACAAAGACCGAACAACGGGGCCGAGAAAAACTTGGCGAGAAAAAGACCGGACGAAGGAGGCGCGAAAGACCGCAACGACGACCGTCGTCGCGCGCGCGGGCGCGTTCGCCCAGATGCGTCATTCCCCGTCGCGCCGCCGCGCTCGGGAATTCCCGCGGAATACGCGACCGCGCTTGGCGAGATCAAATCGCGGATTCGCGAAGAGCGCCTGCGGGTCGTGCTCTCGGCGAATTCGGCGATGGTCCTGCTCTATTGGGACATCGGCCGGGTCATTCTCGCGAGGCAGGAAAGCGCGGGTTGGGGAGCGCGGGTCGTCGATCGGCTGTCCGCGGATCTGCGTGAGGCATTCCCCGACATGTCGGGGCTCTCCACGCGAAATCTCAAATACATGCGGGCGTTCGCCCGTGCCTGGCCGGTTCGGGAAATCGTGCAAGAGGCGCTTGCACAAATCACGTGGTATCACAACCTCGCTCTTCTGGAAAAATTGGATAATCCGGAGAGTCGGCTTTGGTACGCGCAAAGGACCATCGAATACGGCTGGTCGCGCAATATCCTCGCCATCCAGATCGAGAGTCGGGCACACGAGCGGCAGGGAAAGGCCATTACCAATTTTACATCCGTCCTGCCGCCACCCGACTCCGACATGGCGAACCAGATCTTCAAAGACCCTTACCTTTTCGATTTCCTTGGCACCGCCGACCCGAGACGGGAGAGCGAGGTCGAGCAGGCGCTGGTCGACCACGTCCAGCGATTCCTGCTGGAACTTGGCGCCGGTTTCGCATTCGTCGGTCGCCAGGTCCATCTCGAAGTCGGCGACGACGACTTCGTCATCGACCTTCTTTTTTATCACCTGCGTCTGCGCTGCTACGTCGTGATCGAGCTCAAGGCCGTCCCCTTTGCCCCGGCAGATATTGGCCAGTTGAACCTCTATCTCTCCGCGACGGACGATCTACTTCGACACCCCGATGACAAGCCGACGATCGGGTTGTTGCTGTGCCGATCGAAAAACAAGCTGGTGGTGGAGTACGCTCTTCGCGGGTTGGGGAAACCCATCGGCGTCGCCCAGTGGGAAACCCACATCGTCGAGAAGCTCCCGAAGGAACTGCGGGGCAGCCTGCCCACAGTTGAGGAATTCGAGGCCGAACTCGGCGGCGAATCCCTCTGACGCGCGCCGCGCCCTATCGCTGGCCCGCGATCAGGTGGTCGATGTAGCCCTCGAGCACCTCGCGGTCGGTGCCGGCGAAGTCGACGAACTCGACGCCGAAGCCCGAATTGCGACCCAGCGCATCGGCCAACTCGCGCGACAGATGATGCACCACGCGACCGTCGGCGCGCAGCACGCGCATCGTCTCGGGCACGACCACCTCGACGCTGACGAACGCACCCAGCGCCGGCGGCTTGTCGCTGATGACGAAGAGTCCGCCGCGGCTGATGTCGTCGGTGAACATCTCCAGAAGCTGATTCATGGAACGCACGTTGACGCGATAGACCTTGCGAAAGCGTGGGGTGCGTCGCGGGCCTTCGGGGGTATCGCTCACCTGACGCACCAGCTCGGGCCACGCGGGCGGCGGGTCGATGAGCTGAATGCCCATGCTGCGCGTGTAGTGCCGTTCGTAAAAGTCCCGCGCCGCGTCGTCGAGGTGGCCGAGCGACGTCGTCCAACGCACCGTACCCACCGTGCGCAGGTCGTCGGGGTCGGACTCGATTGTCAGGCGCAGCGCCGTATTGGTCTCGAATACGAAACGGCTCGCGATCTCCATTCCGCCGAGCGACAGGTTGCGCGTGAAGCCGACCGAGGACGCCTCGTCGGGTCCGAAGGCGACGGGCACGTGATAGAGGGTGCGCGGATTTTGACGGCGTTCGGCGGAACTCATGACGGCGACTCCTGCGATGAGCCCATCATGGATAACACAAGGTTCCGTCAAACCCAAGACCGTCGCGACGGGGATTTACTCGGGCCGAACGCTCGCCAGCGCGCCCGTCAGATCGACCACCGACCACACAAGGCTGACGCCGTATTCCGCGAGATCGGGATCGAGCTCGATCCCCGGCCAACTCGACACCGCGCGCGCGAAACGCAGTACGTCCGTCGCGCGCGCATCGCCGTCGATGCGCCGCACGGGGAAGAATGTCATCGAGTCCTCGGGGATGTAGTTTCCGTAGCCCAGCGTGTTCGCACCTAGCGGCGCCGACCAATCCCACGGGCGCGCGATGTGTGCGACGCGCAGGAACATCGCCCCCCGATAAAGCGACCAGTAGGCGGGGTGCCCTTGCGCCCATTCGGCCCCCGCGTCGGCTGAAGCTCCGCCGGCAATCACCAGAAAATCCGTTCCCGGAATGCGCCGGACGGAAAACTCGCCGAGGCCTGGGTCGGGGGTGATGGGCACGGCGCGTTCCAGATCGCCGCGTCGCCAGCAGTCGCCGTCGTCCGCAACGCCGGTATAAGCGTATCCCGCGAGGCCGGGATATGGCGTGTCGAGGGAGTCCTCGTCGACGTACGCCAAATAGAGCCGGCTTTCGCGATAGCCGACCTCGCCGTCCGCCGCGCAGAACTCGCCCCACGCGGGATCGGCCTCGTCGAAGCCGATCGTGTTGTCGACCGCGGGTCCCGTTCCGAAAAGCAGGAACCCGCGCTCATCGTCCGTCGCGAAGGGCGGAGCGCACTCGGAATCCGCCCACAATTCGTCGGATGCGTCCACGGGAATCGCGGCGATCTGGATGAACTTCTTCTCGGCGATGGGGCCGACGTAGCGCCAACCACCCGTGTCGAGATCGAACGCCGCGAGATGCGACTGGTCGCACTCGGTGTTGTTGATGTACTTGCCGTACACGTACCAGATCGTGGATTCGTCGTGCGAGGCGAACGCGCCGGTTGGCACGAAGAACGGAAACTCGACGCCCCGCGTCCGCCATCGGTCGAACTCGATGTCGTTGAACAGCCCCGTCGGATCGCCGTTTCCGTCGACGGCCACCTCTTCGGTGACGGACAGGAACGCGCCGTCGTCGTCCGGTCGCACCAGCACCGCGTCGAGCGACAGATCGCCGTCCTCGTCGATGGCGACCGGCAGTCCGAACGGCGCACCCGTCAATTCCCCGTCGAGCCGCTCCATGGGATGCGTGTCGCCGAAAAACCACCACGTCTCGCCGCGGGCGCGCACGTTGACGCCCAGATCCGTTCCACCGATCAGCGCGCGCCAGCCGTCGCCCTCGGCGTACGCGAGGCCGTCGGGGAACACCGCCGTGACGAGCCGCTCCCACGAACGCGCGTAGGGCCGTCCGACCAGCAACTGGGCGCCGAAGTGGCAGATGTCCTCCATGTCCTGCACGCCGTTGCCGTCGTAGCACCACTCCTCGAAACCATCCGGATCGTCAGCGTCGAACGGCGGCGACTGCGCGGGTTCGCCCGCGCAAGCGCCGAGCCACGCGCCGAACACGATGACGAAAAGTCCACGACGAAAACGGGACATGGGTTTCAACCGGAAATCGCGATTACCGGCACGTGCGCGAGCGCCCAAAGCGCATAGCGCCAGATCGCGTCGCGACGCGCCGGCGCGCCAAGCCACGCGAAGTACGCACCCTTGGCCACCGTGTTGCCCGCCATGGCGATCAGCATCGCCGGAATAACCATGCCGACGTTCGTGGCGTGGCCCGCGAGCGATAGCAGGAAGGGATCGACATCGGCGACGCCCACCACCGCCGCGAGGACGGCAACGCCCGCTCCGCCATAGCGTTCGCTCACCACGCGGGTGACGACGGTGAGCACGACGAACAGCGCGGCAAAGGCCATCGCGGGTTTGATCTCGAAGGGATTCGACAATGCACTGACATCGGGGTTGGGCTCGTCGTCGCGCGGGGGGCGCACCGTCAGCGCGAGGGCGATGCCGACGGCGCAAAGCCACGCCAATCGCCACGCGAGCGGCCGGGCGAAATCGGGATTGATCGCGACGACGAGCGCGAAGATGCGCGGATACATCACCGCACTCGCCAGCAGCGACGCGGCCAGCGCGTTGCGCGAGCGCGCGGGCGACTGCGTCGCGAGCCGCCCCATCGCCACGGCGACGGCCGTGCTCGACACCACGCCGCCGAGCACCCCCGAGAGCCACAGGCCCATCCGCGAGCCATAGCGCTTGGTGAGCAGATAACCCGCAAACCCCACCGACGACACGAGGATGACGATCTTCCACACCGACGCGGGATTCACCGCGAATCGCGTGAAGGGCTGGTTGGGCAAGGCTGGATAGATGATCGCCGAGACGAGCAGGAAGCGCAGAATCGCGGTCAGCTCGCGCTGTTCCAGGCGCTCGATAAATCGCTCGATCTCGGCCTTTTCGGAAAGAATGATCGTCGTGACCACGCCGAGCGTGATGGGGACCCACGAATCGGCGATCACCGTGAGCGCGCCGATGGCGAAGGTCAGCAGACCGGCGGTTTCGCTCGTGAGCCCCGTCAGGCCCTCGCGCGCCTTGACCGAGTACTCGAAGATCACGAGCGCCGCGACGGCGACGAGCCCCGCCGGCAGCGCCCACGTCGCGCCCGCGGTGTGAAGCCACGCGCATCCGAATCCGAACAGGCTGATGACGGAATAGGTGCGCACGCCCAGGTGCGCGTGCTGCTTTTTGCCCAAACGGCTGCGTTCGCGCTCCATGCCGACGAGAAAGCCGAGGCCGAGCGCGAGCACGAAACGCAGTTCCGGCGTCCAGGAAAATCCTTCCATGCCGCTCGATCTTAGCACGAAAGACGGTGCGTAACGCGAGGGGCGGACGATCCGTCCTTCGCGCAACGACTAGTCTCCATCCTTCGCACAGCGAACGCCTCTCATGTTCGCCGCGTCGTCCGGCGGCGCGCCATGGCGCGTCGAGATGCGCGTGTTCGTCGATCCGTTGAACCAGCTTCCGCCGCGCAGCACGCGCGCCTCTCCGGATGCCGGGCCGCGCGGATCGCTCGGCGGGGACGACGCGAAGTATGCGGCGTCGTAAAAATCGTTTGTCCATTCCCACGCATTGCCGAGCACGTCGAAGAGCCCCCACGGGTTCGCGAGCTTTCCGCCCACGTCGCGCGGTCGGTCGGTGATCTCCTTGTACCACGCGACCGCATCGAGCCCCGCCTCGCGATACCAGCGCGTTCCCGCGCGTGCCGCGTACTCCCACTCGGCCTCCGTCGGCAGCCGCGCGCCGCGCCATGCGCAGTAGGCGTTCGCATCACTCCATCGCACGCCGACGACGGGCTGACTTGACGCCGAAAATCGCGGATCGTCGCGAAACGGCGTGCGCGCGCACGCATTGGCGGCGACGCACGCGTCGTATTTCGCGTTGGTGACCTCGTATCGATCGATGAAAAACGCGCGCAGGCGCACCGGATGCGCGGGCTTTTCGTCGGTGTCGCACTCGGGATCGTCGGAGTCGCAGCCCATGACGAATTCGCCCGCGGGAATTGCGGCCATTCCCTCGGGCACGACGACCGGCTCGGGAGACGCGGCGGGAGTTGGCGTCGGTGCCGGCGGATTCGGCGCGGGACCGCATGCCGCGATGAGCGCGACGATCGCCATCATCGCGATGACCGCGGCCCGCGTCATTCGCGTCTCACGCCAGTGAGGGGTAGTTGCGAATGATCGAGTCCTGCGGGGGGCGGCGGTCGTCGGTGTGCGGGTGATCGGTGTTGTAGTGCAACCCGCGCGACTCGGCCCGCGACGCCGCGCACATGATGATGAGATCGGCGACGACGGCGATGTTGCGCAGCTCCAGAATGTCCTTCGTGACGCGGAAGTGCCAGTAGTACTGGTGAATCTCGCGCTTGAGAAAGTCGATGCGCGACTTCGCGCGACGCAGCCGCCGATTCGTGCGCACGATGCCGACGTAATTGTGCATGAAGCGCCGGATCTCTTCCCAGTTCTGCGTCACGACGACCGACTCGTCGGAATCGACCGCGCGCCCCACGTCCCAATCGGGAACGGACTCGGGAACGCGGATCGCCGTGCGTCGCTCCGCCGCGTGCTCGACCGCGTTGTGAGAAAAGACGACGGCCTCGAGCAGCGAGTTCGACGCGAGCCGATTCGCCCCGTGCAGTCCCGTGTTCGCGACCTCGCCCACGGCGTAGAGGCCAGGGATCGTCGTCTCGCCATTCAGATCGGTGCACACGCCGCCGCACTGGTAATGCGCGGCCGGTGCGACGGGGATCAGGTCGCGCGTGATGTCGATGCCGAAACGCGCGCAGCGCTCGTGAATGTTCGGGAATCCCGAGCGAATCTCGTCGGCGGCGACGCGCGTGAAATCGAGATACACGCACTCGCGCCCGCTGACCTTGATCTCGTTGTCGATGGCGCGGGCGACGATGTCGCGCGGGGCGAGCGATCCACGCGCGTCGTATTTGTGCATGAACTCGGCGCCGTTCGCATCGACCAGCACCGCCCCCGCGCCGCGCACGGCCTCGCTGATGAGGAAATTCCCGGCGTGCGGGTGGAACAGGCACGTGGGATGGAACTGAAAGAACTCCATGTTCGCGATGTCGGCCCCGGCGCGCGCGGCCATCGCCACGCCGTCGCCCGAGGCGATATCGGGGTTCGTGGTGATGAGATAGACCTTGCCCGAGCCACCCGTGGCGAGCAGCGTGGCGCGCGAGACGATCGCGCGGATATCGCCGGTCTTGATGTCGAGCACGTACGCCCCATGGCATCGATCGCCGTCGCCCGCGAGGCCGAGCCGCCGCCGCGTGATGAGGTCGATCGCCATGTGGTGTTCGTGGAATGCTATGTCGGGGTGCTCGGCGACGCGCGCCAGCAGGGCCTTTTCGATCACCGCCCCGGTGATGTCCTTGGCGTGCAGAATGCGCTTGCGGCTGTGGCCGCCCTCGAGGTGCAGGTCGAACTCCTCGTCGGCAAGACCCGACGAGCGCGTGAATTCGACGCCCCAGTCGATCAGTTCGCGCACGCGCTCCGGGCCCGACTCCACCACGTGACGCACCACGTCCTCGCGGCAAAGCCCCGCGCCCGCGATCAGCGTGTCGCGCACGTGCAGGTCGAAATCGTCCTCGTCCGAAAACACCGATGCGATGCCGCCCTGGGCGTACTTCGTCGCCGTCTCGTCGGCGCCCAGCTTCGACAATATCGCCACGCGCCCGTGTTTCGACGCCTTCAGGGCGAACGACAGGCCCGCGATCCCCGACCCGATTACCAAAAAGTCCACGCGTTCGATCATCGAATCCCCTCGCCGCGCAACCTAAATCCGCCGCGAATCGACGTCAACGCGGCGGGAGTCCGCGCGGGGGCTTCCGCCGTGGTCCGCGCGCTCCCGCTTTCTGGACGCGCCCGCCGGGCCGGGCTATGTTGCGGACCTGCGCATCGCCCGTTTGCAGAGGGTCGGCGGCGCGTTCCGGGAGAGGTACCGATGACGAATCTTCGTATTTCGCGCCGATGCATCCGCATCGCGCTCGTGCTCGCACTGGCTGGATTTCTGTCGATCGCCGCGGCACCGAAAGCCGTTCGCGCCGCCGATCACAAATTCGCGCTCGCGATGTTCCACTTCAACATCCAGTACGTCGCGGGCGGCCTGCGCGGGTTCCTGCCGCTCGGCCTCGACAACGTCATCCCCAGTTGGGAGATGACCGAGGCCGAGGTCGAGGACATGATTATCGTCGAGAGCTTTGAGCCCGTGCTCGATCTCTACCTCGACCATCCGGGCTGGGGCGTCGATCTCGAACTGCAAAGCTACTTCATCGAGGTGCTCGCCGAGCGGCACCCGGGCGTGCTCGCCAAGCTGATCGATCTGGTGGAGAGCGGGCAGGCATCGGTCGTCAGCTTCCACTACTCCGACCAGCTCTACATCGGCTATCCCCGCCGCGCGTGGGAGACGTCGGCCGAGCGCACCGCGCAGGTCTTCGCCGACGCCGGCGTCGAGCTTTCGAAGACGGTGTTTTGCCAGGAAGGCCAAGCGGGCGTGGGCGTCGCCGAGGCGATGGACGATTTCGGTTACGACCTGATGGTGTGGCCGAAAAACCTGTGGATCTACCAATACGGCGATTTCGACGCCGAGCCGTATTACGACTTCGGCGGGCTCGACCTGATCGTGGGATCCAAGGGCGTGAACTGGACCGACGGCATGGACACGCTTCAGATGACGTGGACGTTCCTGGACGACGGCGAGCTGCTCGCGACGTGCGACCTGGATCCGTACTTCCCGCCGGTGTTCAAGAAAAACGCCGCGTGCATCGCCGAGTACGTGGACCAGCTCGAAGCCCTCGAGGCCGATGGCTGGGACATCGCCCGAGCCGACGAGTACCTCGCCAAGGCGAAGGATCTGGCCATCGAGCCGGCGGAGATGCCCGACCTGCTCGACGGCACGTGGCAGCCGGATTCCACCAACGGACCGTTCCGCTGGCTGGGCGGCGGCGGGCTGTGGCGCATGGACGAGCGCGACAACCATGTGCGCACGCTGTGCGAGATCGCGTATCGCGAGCTCGTCGCGGCGGAGACAGCGGCGGAAGCGGCGGGGATCGACGCGGCGGACGAGATCGGCGAGAGCTGGCGTCTGCTGAACCTGGGCATGGTGACCGACGCCACCGGCATCAACCCCTACAAGGGCGAGATCGGCTACGGCGTCGCCCACTGCGGCGAGGTCGCTCGCCGGGCGCGCACGGTGATCGAGCGGGCGAAGATCGAGACCGGCATCACCACGGCGCGCATCCACACGGCGTCGGGCGAAATGACGCAGGCCGATTTCCCGCCCGCGTATGATGAAACCACGGCCCCGGCCGTTGACGTGACGATCGACACCAAGCGCCGCGAATCGGTGTCGCGATGGTCGCTCGTTTCCAGCACGCCCGAGATCTACCAGCTCGAGATCGAGTTCGACGACGACGTGGGCCGCGAGTTGTCGGTGACCTTCGAGGGCACGGCCACGGATCTGATTTTCACGCCCGCGCTCTCGACCGGCGGGCCGCTCACCTACGACCGCACGGCTTTCGCGTTCAACGAATGGCCGATGCCGCTCGCCGACGGGTTCCTGAACCTCGGCGACGACTGGTACGTGGTGAAGGACATGGGGCTCACGCACCTCGCCGCGTTCGTCAACACGGATAACGGCAACGCGCGGTTCGAGGACGACACGGCGACGCCGGGCTCGGCGTTCACGTGGCGGTTTTTCCTCATCCATGGAACGCAGGCCGAGGCTTTCGCGTTCGCCACCGGGCTGAATGTTTGGCCCACGCTGTATCGGTAAGGAGCCCGTCATGACGACGAACATCTGGCGACGACTCGCGTTGATGCTGCTCGCGCTCGTTTTCATCGGCGGCTGCGGATGCGGCGACGACGATGACGACGATGACTCCACGACCCCCGCCGACGACGACACCACGACGGACGACGACACCGCGGACGACGACGCGACCGACGACGACACGACGGACGACGACGACACGAATCCGCCGTCGGTGACGACCGTGATGACGCTCGACCTCGAATACCGCAACACCGCGCACTTCGTCATGACGCGCACGGGCGACGAATTGACGGCGACGCTGACGGCGGGCGCGGGCTTCGGCGACGAATGGCTGACGGCGGGCGAAATGCACATCGGCGCGGGGCGTGTGATGACGTTCCCCGAGGCGAAGTTCGAGATCCACACGGTGCGTTTCGAGGGCGGCCCGGTGGCGGGCTCGCCGTGCGGCGATGCGCCGGTGACCTACGAACTGACGCTGACGGGACAGACCGCCGCGCGCGAGCGCATCGGCGCGGTCGCGTGCTACTGCGGCGCCGACACGACCGGTCGCCCGGCCGCGCTGCTGCGGATCAAGACGAAGTTTCCCGGAGACTGACGGGGCTTACGCCCCCATCAACTCGACCATGATCGCCTTCTGCGTGTGCAGGCGGTTCTCCGCCTCGTCCCACACCTTGCTGGCCGCGGACTCGAAGACGTCGGGGGTGACCTCTTCGCCGCGGTGCGCGGGCAGGCAGTGCAAAAAGATCGCGTCGGGCGCGGCCTTGGCCATCAGCGCCTCGTTGACCTGATAGCCCGCGAATTTTTTGCGGCGTTCGTTCGTCTCTTTTTCCTGACCCATGCTCGCCCACACGTCGGTGGTCACCACGTCCGCGCCGACGACCGCCTCGACCGGGTCGCGCGTGAGCAGGATGCGGTCCGCGTTCGAGCCTTTCACGCGCTGATAGATCTGCGAGTTGGGCTCGTAGCCCTCGGGACACGCGAGACGCAGTCGGAACCCGAACTTGTCCGCCGCGTTGAGCCATGAATTGGCCATGTTGTTGCCGTCGCCGATCCACGCGACGGAGCGCTCGCGGATCGGGCCCACGTGCTCCTGCACGGTCATGATGTCGGCCATGATCTGGCAGGGGTGCAGCAGATCCGACAGGCCGTTGATGACCGGCACGTCGCTGTAGTGGGCGAACTCCTCGATGTTCTCCTGCGCGTAAGTGCGGATCATCACGCCGTGAACGTAGCGCGAGATGACGCGCGCCGTGTCGCGGATCGGTTCGCCGCGCCCCATCTGGATATGATCGGGCGACAAGAACAGCGCCTGCCCGCCGAGCTGGAAGATGCCGACCTCGAAGCTGACGCGGGTGCGCGTGCTCGATTTCTCGAAGATCATCGCGAGGCTCTTGCCGTCGAGAAGGCGGTGCGGCGTGCCTGCGCGGTTCTTGGCCTTCAGATCGGCGGCCAGGTGCAGGATCGAATCGAGTTCGGCGGCGGACCACTGGGCGAGCGACAGGAAATGGCGGACCGGTTTCACGAGGATTTCCCCTTCTTCGATGCCCCGCTCGCGCGGGATTTGGATCGTGTCGGTTTTTCGCTTGCGACGCGCGCGGCCTCGCGATCGGTCGCGATACGGCGATACCGCGAGCCCAGGTCTTCGCGCAGGATCGGCACCCCGCGCGTGGCGACCAGCGCGTCGTCGGGCACGTCCTTGGTGATGGTCGACGACGACGCCACATGCGCGTGCCGACCGATCTCGACCGGCGCGACCAACACCGTGTTCGAGCCGATATACGTGTCGCGGCCGATCGTCGTGCGAACGGGCTCGGTGCGCCCCACCTTGCACGTCGTCACCCCCGCGCCGATGCGCACGTTGGCCTCGACCATCGCGTCGGCGAGGTGCGTGTGCGGCGCGATGCGCGCGCCGATCCCGATCTGGCTGCGAAAGAGGCTGACGAAAGGGCCGACCGACGCGCCCGCGCCGACGCGCGTGTCGTCGCCGACGAAACAGAAGGGCTCGATGCGGCACCCGGCATCGAGGCGCGCGCGCTCTATCACACAATTCGCCCCCACCGCGACCTGGTCGTCGATGCGCGCGCCGCGGATCTGCGTATTTGCTCCGATGACGCATCCGCTGCCGACGCGCGTGCCGGGGGCGAGGTGCGTATAGGGGTGGATCACGGTGTCGGGGCCGATCTCGACGCCCAGATCCACGGTGGTGCTGGCGGGGTCGAGCACGCTCACGCCGCTTTTCATCAGCCGTTCCAGCATCGAAAAACGCAGGGCATCCGCGAGTTCCGCAAGCTGCGCGCGGTCGTTGATCCCCGCGACCTCGTTCGGGTCCTCGGCTAAGAACGCGCGGCAGCGGGCCCGCGAACGCACCGCGAGGCCGATGATGTCGGGCAGGTAGTATTCCTTCTGCGCATTGTCGGCGCGCACGCGGGCGAGCAGCTTCCACAGCCTCGCCGCGCGGACGACGTAGATGCCCGCGCTCACCTCGCGCAGTTCGCGCTGCGCGGCGGTCGCGTCCTTTTCCTCGACCACGCCCACCAGTTCGCCGGCTTCGTTTTTGAGCGCGCGTCCGTAGCCCGTGGGGTCGTCGGCGAGGAAGGTGACGAGCGTGAGATCGGCCTTCGCCCGGCGGTGCGACGCGATCACCGCGCTCATGGTTTCCGACGAGAGCAGCGGCACGTCGCCCGAGAGGATCATCACGTCGCCGTCGAACTTCGCCAGCGCGCGCCGGGCGGCCAGCACCGCGTGGCCGGTGCCGAGTTGTTCGGTCTGCGTCGCGAAGGCGACCGGGGCCTTGGGAAAATCGCCCTCGACGATGGCGCGCACGGCCTCGGCCTGATGGCCGACGACGATCGCGACGCGCTCGGGACGCAGACGCAGCGCCTGCGCGACGACGTGGCTGACGAGCGCGCGCCCGCACAGGGGATGGGCGACCTTAGCGAGGTCGCTTTTCATGCGCGTGCCCTTGCCCGCGGCAAGGATGATGACGGCGAGGTTCTTCATCGTGGGCCCCAAATTCCCGCGCGGCGCGGCGCGGTCGTCATGTCGCGAGCGGCTTCTTGGTCATCTGGCGGAGCGTCGACTGGATCGCCTTGTGCTGCTTGACGATCTGGCGCATCGGGATCACGCGGCGCAGCTCCTCGAGCGTCGTGAATTCCTGCTCGACCTTGCGGATGCCGTCGAGAATCAGCGGCGTCATGCCCTTGGCCATGGCCGCCTGCTCGATGTCGTCCAGGTGCCGCTCCTCATAGATCATGCGCTGGATTTCGTCGTCGATCATGAACAGCTCGAAGATGCCGATGCGCCCGCGAAACCCCGTGTGGTTGCACTTGCGGCAGCCGCCGCCGTGGTAGAACACCTCCGCGGTGATTTGATCGCGGAAGAGTTCGAGATCCTCGGCGTGGGGCTGGTGCTCGGTCTTGCAGTCGGGGCAGATGCGGCGCACCAGGCGCTGCGAGAGCACGCCGAGCAGCGACGAGCCGATCAGGTTGTAGTCGAGGCCCAGCACGTGCAGGCGCGAGATGGCGCTGACCGAGTCGTTGGTGTGCAGCGTCGAGAGGATCAGATGGCCGGTCTGCGCGGCCTTGCACGCCACGTCGGCCGTGTCTTCGTCGCGGATTTCGCCAATCAGCAGGATGTCCGGATCGTGACGCAGGAACGCGCGCGCCATGTCGGCGAATCCGAACTTCATCGAGATCTGTTTTTGGTTCACGCCTTCGAGGTTGTATTCGATCGGGTCCTCGGCGGAGAGGATTTTGTTGTGCGGCGTGTTGATTTCCTTGAGCGTGGCATAGAGGGTCGTCGTCTTGCCCGAGCCCGTCGGGCCCGTTACGAGGATCATCCCCTGCGGATTCGTGACCATCTGCCGGTACGCGCGCAGGTCCTGATTCGTGAACCCCAGCAGCTCCAGACTCACCGGCGCCATCGACTTGTCGAGCACGCGCAGCACGATCTCCTCGCCGTAAGGCCCGGGGAGGATCGAGATGCGGAAGGGCACGTCGTGGTCCTTGCCGTTGAGCAACGTGCGCAGCAACACGCGCCCGTCCTGCGGACCGCGCTTTTCCGAAATGTCGAGGTCGGCCATGACCTTGAGGCGGTTGATGACCTCCTCGATGTTGTCCTTGTGGATCGGCGTCTTCACCTTGTGGAGCAGGCCGTCCAGCTTGTAGCGGATCGTCACCTCGCGGCGCTCGTTTTCGATGTGGATGTCGGTGGCGTTCTTGCGGATCGCATCGAGCAGCAGGTTGTTGACCGTCGGGATGATCGTCGACTTGCTCTCGTCCACGAACGATACCGTTTCCAGGTGCCTCATGCGCCCGCCGGGCTCGGGCGACTGCGCGATACGCACCCGTGTCGCCTCGCGCGCGGCGAGGTCCTCGGGCGTGGTATCGAGTTCCAGAATCGTTTCGTCTTCGCCCTGCGGGCGGACGGCATCCTGCGCAAGGCTGGCCGGGTCGGGCGTGGCGAGGCCGTAGGCGAGGTTCAGCGCCTTGGTCACGTCGTGAGGCTTGAGCGCCACCGCGACCACGTGCCGGTTGTTGAATCGCCGGGAGATCGTGTCGATGGTGTCGAGGTTGCCGGGGTCGGCCATGCCAACGTGGATCGGCCCGCCCGAGCGCGTGTCCACCGTGCCCAGAATCACGCACGAACTGGAGATGCAGAAGATCTGGGGCAGGAGTTTGACGCTCTCGGGGTCGAGTTCGTGCCCGCCGAATTTTTCGTAGCTCATCATCGACATGCTAGATGGATTCCCCCCGCAGAACGCGGCTCGGGTTGTCGCAAAGCCACTTGCGCACCGCGGCGTCGCCCCAGGAGCGCAGTTCCTTTATACCCCGGACCCATGACGGGGCAACCCACTTCGGCCCGTGCACGTCGCCCGCGACGCAAAAAATCTGCCCATCGTCGAGCAGTTCGCGCGCCGCGCGCTCGACCTTGCGTCCATAGACGCCCGCGAGACTGCCGAGATTGACTTGAAGCAGATAGCCCATCTCGGCCAGTTCGCGGCCCCGGCGCGGCTTGTCGATCACCTCGCGGTAGCGCTCGACGTGGGCGAGCAGCGGCGAAAACCCCTTGACGCGGATGCGAAAGGCCATGTCGGCCATGAAGGGCGGCATGCCCATCATCGGCACCTCGACGAGCAGAGTGCGACCGCCCGCGATCGTTTCGGGTCCCGACGCGACCGCGCCGAGAAACACGTCGTCGGCGTAGTGCTCCGCCCCGTCGTGCAGACGGATCGCGATGCCCTCCGCGTCCGCGGCCAGCTGGAGCGATTCGCGGCCCTCGCGGGCGGCTTCCGCGCTGAGCGAATAGACGCCCGCCATCTGGTGACGCGAGAGGACGATGTCGGCGAACCCCGCGTCCACCGCCGCGCGCAGGCACTCGAGCGCCTCGGCCTCGGTTGCGACGCCGTCGTCCGCGCCGGGCAACAGATGGCTGTGCAGGTCCACGAATGCGGTCATGCGTGTCTCGCCGGAATTCGCGGTATTCTATCATCAAATGGCGTGTCCGGGCACGGGGATCCGCTGGTGGCGTGCCCGAGATAAGCCCGCGCCTTCCGCGAGCCTATCCCCGCGCCGCCGCGTTGACCGTGCGCGCGCGCGAATCTAATCTGCATTCTCGTCCCGGATCGACGTGGAGGGTTCATGGACACCGCCGGGCTTCCGCGCGCCGTCAGACCGCTTCTGGTGCACATCAGCGCCGGATTTCCGATCATCTACGTCGCGTCGTGGGAAGAAGAGCGCGTGTGCGAGCACCTGGGCATCGTCGCGACCGGCCACATGGAACCCTCTCGCGCCCTTGTCACCTGGTCGTTCACGGACGGGTTCAGCGACCACATCGAGGGCCCCGAGCGCGCGCTGCACGACCCGATGGCCGCCCTCGACCGCGTGCTGCGCGAGGAAGAGCCGGTCGTGTGGGTGCTCAAAGACTATCACGTCTTCATCGCGCAGCGCCCCGACATCGTGCGCCGCCTGCGCGACGTGTACTACGCGATCAAGGACACCGATCGCACGCTCATCGTCCTCGCACCGCTCGTCGAGGTGCCGCCCGAACTCCTCAAGGAGATGTACGTTTACGACTACCCCCTGCCCGACCCCGACGAGACGCGCCAGATCGTCGAGCTCGAAATCTGGACGCACTTCCACCGCACGGGGCAAAAAATCGTCTTCGACCACTACGAGCGCGGCGACTTCGAGCGTACCCTGCTGGGTCTCACCCGCGAGGAGATGAAGCGGGCGCTACGCAAGGCGTTTTTGCACTCACCCAGAATCACCATCGATCACGCGCAGGTCATCATCGAAGAAAAGCGTCAGATCCTGCGCAAGACCGAAATCCTCGAGTTCATTCAGGTGGACGACGACCTCTCGGGCGTGGGCGGGCTCAAGCAGTTCAAGGCCTGGTGCAGGATCCGGCATCGCGGGCTCGAACCCGAGGCGCGCGAGTTCGGCCTGCCGCTGCCCAAGGGCATTTTGCTCACCGGCATCTCGGGCTGCGGCAAGAGCCTTGCCATCACCGCGCTCGCCCGCGAATGGCGGCTGCCGCTGCTGCGTCTCGACATGGGCCGCGTCTTCGCCGGGCTCGCGGGATCGCCCGAGCAGTCGCTGCGCCGCGCGATCCTGACGGCCGAGGCCGTGTCGCCGTGCGTGCTGTGGATCGACGAGATCGAGATGGGCATCTCGGTGTTCTCCGACTCGGTGGAGTCTGGCGCCACGAGCCGCAACTTCGCGTCGTTCCTGACGTGGATGCAGGAAAAGAAAACGCCCGTCTTCATCGCCGCGACGGCGAACGACATCGACCGCCTGCCGCCCGAGTTCATCCGCAAGGGCCGCTTCGACGAGGTCTTTTTCGTCGATCTGCCGACCGAGGAGGAACGCAAGGAGATCTTTCGTATCCACTTCAGGAAGAAGAAGCAGGTGCCGAGCGAAACGTCGCTCGACGGCCTCGCGAAATCGACGAAGGGATACACCGGCGCGGAGATCGAGCAGATTTTGATCTCGGCGCTCTACGAGTGCTTCTCGCAGAACCGCCCTCTCGCGCTGGACGACATCTACCGCTGCATCGGCCGCATGGTACCGCTGTCGATCACGATGAAAGAGGACATCACCAAGGTGAAACGCTGGGCCGACAACCGCGCGGTTCGCGCCAACGCCGACGGCGAGCCGTGAGGCCCGGGGAACGCATGTCGGTCATCTACATCGTGCTGCCGCTCGCCATCCTGTTCGCCGCGGGGTTCGTGGGCGCGTTCATCTGGGCGACGCGCCGCGGGCAGTTCGACGACACGAAAACCCCCGCCATCCGCATCCTGCACGAGGACGAGGAACCGCGAAGAAAGCGGTGACAGGCGATACGCAGTGCGAGGCGATGCGTGTCCCCGATCGGGTTCTGTCTTCCGCGGCATCATTTCGCGAGCTTTCGCAAAGTGGCTTCATGCGTGTCCATCACGCGCTTGGCGACCTGCCGAACACGCTCGCGATGCGTCTCGTCCTTCACTGGTCGTAAGAAGATTGCTCTCCCGTCCGTCGTCACTTCCAGCGGCGTGTCCTGATCGATCCTGAGCAGCTCCAGAATCGGGCGGTCGATGATGAGCGCGAGGCTGTTGCCGTGTTTCGCGAGCTTCTTGATCATCTGGCTCCTCCATTGGACGGTCATACACCGTGAATACAATGTAGCACCACGCCTGTTGAGCCGCAACCGCGATCAAAAATTTCCACGGGGATCTTGACGCGCGCCGATGCCGCGTTTATATTTGCACAGTGACGCAAATGTGAAAGTGTCGTCACGGCCGCGAAAGGACCCCGGATGCCCCGAAAGATCCCGATTTCCCCGCTGCGCGAGCACCTCGCCCCCACGCTCTTCAAGGCGCTGGGCGATCCCAACCGCCTCGCGCTGCTCTCGCGACTGGCCGAATGCCGCCGCGACTGCACCGTGGGCGAGTTGGCCGAGTGCGTGCGCGTCGATCTGTCGGTCGTCTCGCGGCATCTGGCGCAGCTTCGCTCCGTGGGCGTGCTCGAGGCCGAAAAGATCGGCAAAGAGGTCCATTACCGCCTGAACTGCAGCCGCCTGGCGGCCACGCTGCGCTCGATCGCCGACGCGCTCGACGCCTGCTGCCCGCCGCAAAAACCCACCGAACCGAAAGGATGATCCCATGAGCTCGAACATCGAATCCCCGGGTGCGACGCGCGCCGAAAGTCCCGACGACATCCGCCGAGAGGTCTCCCGCGCCTACGCAGACGCGGTCGGCGAACGCAAGACCGAGGCTACGCTACAAAAGGGCGTCTTCGCCGCCATCGCCGGGTACGACGGCAACGAGTTGTCGTCGCTTCCGACCGACGCGGTGCAAAGCTCGTTCGGCTGCGGCAACCCACTCGCCTTCGCGGGCGTGCGCGAGGGCCAGACCGTGCTCGATCTGGGCAGCGGCGCGGGCATCGATTTGCTCCTCGCGTCGCGCATGGTCGGTCCTGCGGGTCGCGTCGTCGGCGTGGACATGACCGACGAGATGATCGAGCGCGCCCGCGCCAACGTCGCCGAGGCCGGCGCGGCCAACGTCGAGATTCGCAAGGGCGTGATCGAGCAGCTTCCCGTGGACGACGCAAGCGTGGACTGGGTGATCTCGAACTGCGTCATCAATCTGTCGCCCGAAAAACCGCGCGTGTTTTCCGAGATCGCCCGCGTGCTGCGCCCCGGCGGCACGATGCGCGTGTCGGACATCGTCGTCGGCGACCTGCCCGAGTGGATCCGCGAGATGCGCCAGATGTACAGCTCGTGCGTGGCGGGCGCGGTCGGCGAGGACGAATACCTCTCGGGACTGCGCGACGCGGGGCTCACCGAGGTCGAAGTGGTGGAGCGGCTCGTCTACGACCGCACGCAGCTTCTCGCGTTCATCGCGACCGAAGTGAAAAGCGAATCCTCGTGCGGCTGCTGCGGCGGCGGTTCCAGCCAAACCGTTTCGCCGGAAGAGGCGGATCGGATCGTCGAGGCGATCGAGGGCCAGGTCTGGAGCGCGAAGATCGTCGCGCGGAAGGTGTAACGGCGAATCTTGGTTTGTACCCGTATAACCGTTCAAACGGTTATACGGGTACGACCTCGCGGATCTGGCGAGGGTGGAACGCGGTCCGACGACGTCACGCGGGCGTCGGAATCCGATCGCCGCGCAACCGCCCCCAGATCTGATGGACGTGACACGCCACGCACACGTCGGCGGCGGCGTAAAGCGCGATGCATGCCGCGAAGGCCGCGCCGAAAACAAGCGCGGGGGCGGTCCATCCCGCGGCGGCCAGGGCGAACGTCGCCGCGCACATCGCAAGTCCGAGGCGCGTGGCGAAGAGCTTGGGCGCGGCGTCGCTCGGCACGCGCTTCCAGTTCAGCATCGCGACCAGACGATCCGCGAAAAAGGCCAACGGGCTCGTTTTCTCGATGCCGAGCGACCGCCACGCGAAATCGAATGCCAGCAGGGCGAACACCCACCACGCGCCCGTCGCGATCGCGACGAGCGAGGCGAGAACGACGAATGAGGCCACGACGCGCCCGGTCGTGTTGTCGGTCAGTTTTCCCGAAATGGGGCAGTGTGCGGCCATGGAAAATCCTCCTTCTCCCGCCGTATACGACTATTCCGGTCGAGATAGTATGTTTTTCGTCAGGCCCCGTCAATCGGGGTCCGTGAGATCTCCGACGGAATGGGATGGCCCCGTATCCGTCGCTTCACGGCTGCGCTAAATTGCGGTCTTCGACATCCTGGAGCCCGTGCCATGTCCCGATCGTGCCCCATCGCGGCGGTCGCGCTGACGCTCGTCGCCTTTGCCGCCTTCGCCGCGGCCGACGAAACGATTCCGACCGATCCGCCGTCCTTCACCGCCGACGAGAGCGCGAAGCTCGACGCCGGCGATCCCGTCATGCGCGAGGAGCGCTTCAACGACGCCAAGGGTCAACGGGCGGGTAAGGCCATCGCCTACATCCGCGTGAACGCCGAGCCGACGAAGATCTGGGACGTGATCCTCGACTTCGACCGCTACGCCGAGTTTTATCCCAACCTCAGCGAATCGGCGCTCACGAGTCACTCCGGAAACGAGTACCAAGCCCGGTTTCTGCTCAACGTGCTGGGGCTTCTCAAACTGCGTTACCACGTTATCCACACGTATATGCCCGAACGAAACGCGATGACGTGGAAGATGGACCAGACGAAGAAGAACGACTTCCAGGAGACGACGGGATTCTGGAAGGTCTGGCCCGAGTCCGGCGGCCGCTCGCTCGTGTGTTACTCGGTCTACATCGAGGCCGGGCGCGGCGTGCCGAAGTTCGCGGAGGATTTCGCGGACAAGCTCGGGCTCACCACCTGGGGGCTGAAGAAGGTCGTTGTGAGCCTGAAGAAGCGCGTCGAGATCGGCGCGTCGTTCACGGGCGACGGCGATCACCCCGAGGGCGCGAACATCGCCGAACCGACGCCGTAGGTCGCGCGGGCGACGGTCGCGACGGGGTCACCACGGTGTGAGCAGGCACCGCGCGTAGCGGGGGGTCTCGGTGCTGCCGAAGGTCACCATTGCATCACCGAAATAGACGTATCCCATCAGTCCGTAACCTTCGAGTTGCGAAGTGGACCAGAAGCTCCCGCATACATGATCGAGTTCCTCGGGTGCGAAACAGCCTCCCACGGGGCCTTCTTCCTCCCAACAACCGTCACAATCGAGGCTCTCACATTCGTCCGAGAGGCAATCGGCGGCGATCTGGCACGCGCCGCCCGTTTCGGTCGCCGGGCATCCGCGGATCAGCGTACGTAGCTCGCCGATGTTCGGCAGCCGCCACAGATCCCCGCCGGCGAGCTCGAGGTTTTCGCAATAGGCCACCGCGTCGTCCCACGTCAGTTCCTCGGGCGAGCGACCGACCTGCCACGTGAAGCCGGTCGCGGGATCTTTCCACGTGTCGTCTTTGTCCTCTTCGTCGTCGTCGCCCGCGCACGCGCACGCCACGCACATCGCCACCAGTCCGATCGCCAAGGTACGCCGAATGGATCGCATCGCCGTACTCCCGATTTGACTCGCATTGAAGTGCAATTTACGCCTGCGTGAGGCGATTGCCAACAATTTTTCCTTTTTGCCTTCTGATCGAACGACGAATGGGGTACACTACCAGCTCCTAAAATCCGGAGCGTCGCGATGACCCAGCCGATCTCGGTGCGCGAACTCGATTTCTCGCCCAAGCCGGGCAAGAGCTATTGGAACTGCGAGCGCGAGTGGCGCGAGGAGTTCATCTACTTCCTCATGGTCGACCGCTTTCACGACGGCAAATCGCGGCAGACGCACTCCGGCGCGGCGCGGGTCAAAGGCTTCGGCGACGCGGCTCGGCTGCGCCGGTTTTGCGGCGGTACGTTGCGCGGCATCACGCAAAAGCTCGACTACATCGCGGGGCTGGGCTGCACGGCGGTGTGGCTTTCGCCGATCTTCGAAAACGACGGCGCGCCCGATCCGGCGGGCGGCTCGTACCACGGCTACGCGATCCGCAACTACCTGAATATCGATCCGCGCTTCGGCACCAAGGACAACCTGTGCGAGCTGGTGGAAGAGGCGCACCAACGCGGTATGCGCGTGTTTCTCGACGCCGTCGCCAACCACGCGGGCGACGTGTGGCGCTACCCCGGCGACTACCCGTATTTCTACAGCTCCGACCACCGCCAGTTTCCGCTCGAAGGGTTTCGTCACCCGCCCGATCCCGCAAGCGGCTTCCCGGGTTATCCCCTGCCCGTCGAACTTCAGAATCCCGCCTACTACCACCGGCGCGGCCAAATCCGCGACGACGGATGGGATCGTTACCCCGAGACGCAGTGGGGCGATTTCTTCACCCTCAAAGGTTTCAACAACGACGAGGACCCGGCGGGCATCGAGCTGCAAAAGGTCATCATCGACTGCCACAAATACTGGGTGCGCGAGGCGGATATCGACGGCTACCGCATGGACGCCGTGAAGCACATGGGCGAGACGGCCATCGCGCGCTTTTGCCAAGGGCTGCGCGAGTATGCGTATGCCCTCGGCAAGCGCGAGTTCATGCTCTTCGGCGAGCTCGTGGGCGGCGACGAGGTGATCCATCGCTACACCGGGCCCAACACCGCCGGGCAGCTCGGCGACAAGACCGTGTACTACGGCCTGTCGAGCGTGCTCGATTTTCCGCTCTACTGGACGCTGCCCTCGGTGCTCAAGGGATTCGAATCGCCCTCGCGGCTCGGCGCGCGTTACGACGCGCTGCGCGGCCACGCCCTCAGCCGCGGCGAGCTGGGCCGCTACCTCGTCACCTTCGTCGACAACCACGACCAGATCGGCCAGAACTACAAGCGCCGTTTCGCCGCCGGCGCAACCGACGAGCAGGTCATCGCCGGGCTCGGCTGGCTGCTGTGCGCGCTGGGAACGCCGTGCGTGTATTACGGAACCGAGCAGGGGCTCGAGGGCGAAGGCCACGGCGACGAATTCATTCGCGAGGCGCTCTTCGATCCCGACGATCCCGCGCGCGACATCCTCAACCCCGACTGCCGCATCTACCGCGAGACCGCCGCGATCGCCCGCGTCAACCGCGAAAACCCGGCGCTGCGTTTCGGGCGCATGTACATGCGCGACGGGTCGGCCGACGGCGTCGAATTCCGTCCGCCGAACGGCCAGCCGTGCACGCTCGCGTTCTCGCGCGTATTGGCCGAGCGCGAGGTCGTCGTCGCGTACAACACATCGACCACCGAGTCGCGCGAGGACTTCGTGATCGTCGATTCGTCGCTGCACGCGCCGGGCTCGACGATGCGCTACCTGTATGGCGGCAGCGGCACGGTCGAGGTGCACAAACATCGCGGCCACCCGATCAACGACTCGCGGTTCGTGCGTATCCCGCTCGCGCCGATGCAATTTGTGATTTTGGGGTGAAGGGCGCAGACGGGGGACGATGGCCGACGGTATTGTCAAAGCCGCGACCATACATAAATGAAAGGTCCCGTGGGCGAAGCACGAAGCAGCCGCGACAGGGCCGCTCGTCGACCGTCGCGGTGATGACGCGGCAGGTTACAGCAGATTCGCCGCCAGTTCGGCAAGCCCCGAGCGTTCGCCCTTCACCAGCGTGACGTGGCCCGCGATCGACTCGTTCTTGAGGCGCTCCACCACGTAGGTCAGGCCGTTTGACGACGCGTCGAGGTAGGGATTGTCGATCTGGTAGGGGTCGCCGGTGATGACGATCTTGCTGCCCTCGCCGATGCGCGTGATGACGGTCTTCATCTCGTGGGGCGTCAGGTTCTGCGCCTCGTCGATGAGCATGAACTGGTTGGGGATCGAGCGCCCGCGGATGTAGGTGAGGGCCTCGAGTTCCAGCGTGCCGTTGTCCATCAACTCGCGCAGGCGCGTGATGTGCGCCGCCTTGTCCTTTTGGCTCGACAGCAGCAGGGCGAGGTTGTCGAAAATCGGCTGCATCCACGGGTGGAGTTTGGCCTCGAGATCGCCCGGCAGGTAACCCAGCTCGCGGCCCATGGGGTAGATCGGCCGCGAGACGAGCAGGCGCTGATAGGTCTCTTCCACCAGCACCTTTTGCAACCCCGCCGCGATGGCGAGCATCGTCTTGCCCGTGCCCGCCTTGCCGACGAGCGTCACCAGACGCACCTTTTCGTCGAGCAGCAGATCGAGGGCGAAGCGCTGCTCGCGGTTGCGTGGCGAGATGCCGAAATACGCGCCGCGCTGCTTGGGGATCAGGTGGATCTTGCCGTTCTCGCCGTTGCGGCACAGCGCCGTGTGCTGCGGGTTGGCGCGATCGACGAGCGTGATGAAGGTGTTGGGGCAGAGCGGCGCGTCGATGTCGGGCCGCGCGACGTGGCCCTGCTCGTAGACCTTCTCGACCGTGGCGTGATCCACGGTGATCTCCAGCGCGCCGGCGTACAGCTCCTCGAAGTTGACCTTCGAGTTCTCGAAGTCCTCGGCCTCGAGGTTCAGCGCATCGGCCTTGATGCGCAGGTTTGTGTCCTTGGTGATCAGGATCGTGCGCGAGCCGGGGTGGTCATCGCGGATCTTGAGCGCCGTCTCGAGGATGCGGTGATCCATCTTGTCGGTCGTGAAGATCTCGTGGACGCCGTCGTGCTGGTGGGCGCTCGTCTCGATCGTGAGCGTGCCGCCGGTGTCGAGCTTGACGCCCAGCGAGAGCTTGCCGCGCTTGCGCAGCATGTCGAGCAGGCGGCTGACCATACGCGCGTTGCGCCCGATTTCGGACTGCTCGCGCTTGAACTTGTCGATCTCCTCGATGACGGTGATCGGGACGATGATGTGGTTGTCCTCGAACAGGTAGATCGCGTTCGGATTGTGCAGGAGCACGTTGGTGTCGAGGATGAAGTACTTGACCTTGGCCGCGGCGGCTCTCGCCGATGACGCGCGTGGCGTCGATGGTGCTCGTGGTGTCATGAAAGGGCGTGTCGCTCCGATCGGGCTTTTGGCGGTGACGGCACACTACATCTGGACGTAAAGGGCAGCCTACACGCAACGGGCGGTGGGTGCAAGATGGGAGGGGTTTTTGGTTTTTGGATTCTGGTTTTTGGCGACCGGGGCCGTCAGCCTGTCTTGCCGCGACCGACACCCCGCTTCCATTCGATGGGAGAGGGGTTGGGGTGAGGCTACCAAAGACCCCGGGCGCGTTTGACGCCCGCGCCACGGGGCGCTAATAAGGCGGCTCGCGCCGGTCGCGCCGCGATTGCCGACGGCGCCCGTGGGGTTGTAGCTCAGCCGGATAGAGCACCAGGCTTCGAACCTGGGTGTCGGGGGTTCGAATCCCTCCAGCCCCGATTTTTTCCTTCGCGTCGTTCTCCCGCCCTGGCCCTTCTCACCCCGGCGCTTCGTCCCCCGCGCGGCGTCGCGTGAGCATCCTCAGCAGGAACTCGATCTGATCCGCCGCGGTGCGTCCAAAGCCGTCGCCGATGTAGAGGTCGAAGTGGTCCGCGTCGTAACGGCGGATCTCGGCGTCCTTCACGCAATGGGGGGACAAACGAAATGAGAGTAAAATTAAGGCCGATTTGAGCGCGCGAAGTAGTGTAACTACATGATATTGCTAGGCATTTAACAATTCTCGCGCAACTCGCATTTGGTTTGGCATTTCCGACTTCCGGGGCGTTG
>CAZPJD010000090.1:0-25882 GCA_964586775.1 uncultured bacterium
TGACCACGCGCTCCGGCTCGACGATGCGCTCCAGGATCTTGCCGGCGCGGTAGCGCGGATTGCGCTCGATCACCGGCCAGATCGACTCGACCACCTCCCGCACGGCCTGATGAAATTCCTTTTCTCCTGGATTTCTGGCGATCACCTGCTCCATAAAGGTATCGACCGTCTGCGGCATCTGCCCACCCCCACACACGTTGGTTGAATTTGGCCGCGCCGCCCGCGCCCACGCCGGGCGACGCAATCGATGACGAACCCCGGAAGAAAATCGGAAGGAACGAAAACCCGGAAAGACCTTGAACCGCCGGTGCGGTGGCCCGAAAAGGCCACCTCGCTCGGTTCAAGACGGCCTTTTCTTGCGCTTTTTCGGCAAGAAAATCAACAAAAAAATGCACGTCCATATCGCTTTATTACGCGGTTTGATCCCGTTTTTCGGGGACTGCGGCCAAGGACGCGGAGAACGATCAGGCTTTCGCCCGAGCGCCCTCGACGAGCTGGCGGAAGATCTCGTCGAGATCCACCGAGATATCCCAGTCGGGAAAGTGCTCGCGCAAGTGCGAGAGGTCGGAGATGTAACAGATGTGATCGCCGACGCGATTGTCCTCGACGTAGACGGTTTCGATCTTCCGGCCCGTCACCGCCTCGAACCGCGCGACGGCCTCGACCACCGAAACCGAATTCGCCCTTCCGCCGCCGAGGTTGTAGACCTCGCCCGGGCGGGGATTTTGGAAGAACGCGTGGAAAGCGCGGCACACATCGAGGCTGTGGATGTTGTCGCGCACCTGCTTGCCCTTGTAGCCGAAGATCCGGTAAATCCCGCCCGTGACGGCGACCTTGGCGAGGTAGGCGAGAAAGCCGTGCAACTCGACCCCCGCGTGGGCCGGGCCGGTCAGGCACCCGCCGCGAAAGCACGCGGTCTTCATGCCGAAGTAGCGCCCGTATTCCTGCACCATCACGTCGGAGGCGACTTTCGACGCGCCGAAGAGGCTGTGCGTGGAGTGGTCGATGGAAAAGTCCTCTGCGATGCCGTCGCGATAACGCGGATCGGCGTAGTCGTAGCGCGTTTCGAGTTCGACGAGATCGAGGGCGTTGGGCGCGTCGCCGTACACCTTGTTGGTGGACATGTGACAGAAGACGGCGTCCGGCGCGTGCCGCCGGGCGGCCTCGAGCAGGTTGAGCGTACCGACGGCGTTGACGTCGAAATCGTCGAACGGCCGATCCTTGGCCAAATCGTGCGAGGGCTGCGCGGCGCAGTGGACGATGAGATCGGGGCGCAGGTCGCGCACGAGTCGCCCGATCGCGTCGCGGTCGCGGATGTCGAGATCGCGGTGCGTGAATCCTCTGGCGATGCGCGCGAGTTCGCGTTGCCGGGGCCGCGTGTCGCCGCCCGGGCCGAAAAAGTCCATGCGCATGTTGTTGTCGACGCCGAAGGTCTCCCACCCGAGGGCGTCGAAATAGCACACGGCCTCGGACCCGATCAGACCCGACGACCCGGTGACAAGCGCGCGCGTCATGGAATCCCCGACCAAAACTGGAAGCGGGATCTTTTACCGGCCCGCCGGCGAAATCAAGACGCGGCGCGAAATGTCGCGCGTCTTTGACATGGCGTCCCGAATACGCGGAAATAGTCGAATCATGAAACCTTTGCCGGATCGTCTTCGGTCCATCATGGGCGCGCAGGTCGCCGCGTTTCTGGCGATCATCGCCCTCGTCACGTCGGTTTTCGGAACAGTCTTTTTCTCCACCGCGCGGCGTCACCTGGAAACCGAAATCGGCGCGAAGTTGCAGGACATCGCCCGGATCGCCGCGCGAAACGCCCCCGCCGAGCGCATCGACCTGATCGCGCCGGGCGATGCGCAAACGCGGCTCGTGCTGCGTCTGAAGGAAAAGCTCGCTGAGATCCGCGAGGCGTCGGGCGTCGGCAACATCTTCGTGCTGACGACCGACCGAAAGTCGGTCTTGGATCTCGACCCCGCCGTCGCTATCGGCGCCGGATACGAATTGCCCCACCTTCCGCCCGCGTTTCTCGATGAACTCGATCGCGGGAGCGCCGTCAGCACGCAGAGCTACCGGGCCGCTTCGGGCGCGTTGTACATGACGGCCTTCGCGCCGATTTCGGATGCAACGGGTCGCCTGCGCGGGATTGTCGGCGTCGACGCCGGGGCGCGGGAGATCGCCGTGCTCGACGAGATGCGCGCGCGCCTGTGGGGGATCGCGCTCCTGGGCGTCATCCCGGCCGTTCTCATGGCGTGGCTTCTGGCAAACCGGCTGACGCGCCCCGTGCGGGACATGGCCGCGATTGTCGAGCGGATCGGGCGCGGCGAATACGACGCCCGCGTATCGCCGGCCGGGGCGGCGGAACTCGCCCGCCTCGCGGACGCCTTCAACGCCATGGCGGACGGGGTGCAGCGGCGCGACGCTCAGCTTCGGGAGATCACCGCCGGCGTCGCCCATGAGATTCGCAATCCCCTGAACTCCATCAAGCTCCTCGTCACGCTGCTCGGAGAAGAGTTGGCCGAGGCGGGGCGGGATTCGGGCGACGTCATCCCAAAGCTTCACCGGGAGATCGCCAAGCTCAACCGATTCCTCACCGAGTTTCTGACGCACTCACGCCCGCTCACGCTGCGCCGGGACGATGCCCGACCGGGCGATCTGGCGCGGGACGCCGCCGCGATGGCGATGGGGGAGGCGCAACAGCGCAACGTGTCGATCGAGGTGCGTGCTGAGCGGAATCTTCCGGTTCTCCTCGTGGATCGGGAGAGAATGGAACAATCCTTGCTTAACATCGTCCTGAACGCCGTTCAGGCAAGTCCGCCCGGCGGACACGTCGAAGTGACGGTTCGAACATCGGATATCGACGACGCGGTGGAGTTGGTAGTGGACGATGACGGCGCGGGATTGGACGAAGGGACGATGAGCCGGCTGTTCCAGCCGTTTTTCACCACGAAGAGCGAAGGAACCGGCCTGGGCCTTTCCAACGCGCGCAAGGTCGTCGCGGGGCATGGCGGTGCGATTTCGGCGACGAATCGCGACGGCGGCGGGGCGCGGTTCGTCGTGCGTTTGCCGATGACAACACGGGACGAGGAGGGCTAGCCGGATGGCGACCATCCTGATCGTCGACGACAACCGATCGGCGGCCGATGCGCTTCGCGCGCTCGTCGAGCGCCGCGGGCACGAGGCGTGCGTCGCATATGACGGCGACGAGGCGATGCGCCTGCTCGAAACGAAGGCCGCGGACGTCGTCATCACCGACCTTCGCATGCCGCGCATCGACGGGATGCGGCTGTTGGAGCACATCGCCGCGAAGCGGCTCGACGCGGCGGTCATCGTGGTCACGGCGCACGGCAGCGTCGAGGCGGCGGTGGCGGCCATGAAGGCGGGCGCGTTCGATTTCGTGACCAAGCCGATCGATTACGGCGAATTCGAGATCAAGCTGTGCAAAGCCCTCGCGCAGCGCGACATGGCGCGGACGGTCGAAAAACTGCACGCCCGGGTCAAATCCTTCGAGGCGGACGACGCATTCCGCCACGGCGAGGACGACATCATCGGCGCGAGCCCGGCCATGAAAAAGGCGTTCGACGAGATCGAAAAGGTCGCGCCGACCGATTCCACCGTGCTGATTCTCGGCGAGAGCGGCACGGGTAAGGAGTTGGTCGCGCGAGCGATCCATCGGCAGAGCGCGCGGTCCAGAGGACCCTTCGTCAGCGTGCACTGCGCCGCCTATGCCGAAACGCTTCTGGAAAGCGAGTTGTTCGGCCACGAGCGCGGCGCGTTCACGGGCGCGGTCTCGCGCAAGCTGGGGCGTTTTGAGCTGGCCGACCATGGCACGTTTTTCCTTGACGAAGTCGGAGATATCCCGCTGGGCGTCCAGACAAAACTGCTGCGAGTGATTCAGGAGCGCCAGTTCGAGCGCGTGGGCGACACGCGCACGATCCGGGCCGACATCCGAATCGTCTCCGCGACCAACAAGGATCTGGGTCGCGCGGTGGAATCCGGCGCGTTTCGCGAGGACCTGTACTATCGACTCAATGTGTTCACGATCGAGATGCCGCCGCTGCGCGACCGTCGCGAGGACATCCCCACCATGGTGGCGGCTTTCGTTCGGCGCGAATCCGTGAGGCTCGGGCGCGAGATCCTCGGCCCGACACCCGCGGCGCTCGAAGCGATGGTCGGATACGCTTGGCCGGGAAACGTGCGGGAGCTGAAAAACGTGGTGGAGCGGGCGGCGATTCTGGCTGGGAACGACCCCATCGGCATCGAGCACCTTCCGCCGATGCTGGGGCGCCGTTCGTCGGAGTTCGTCCCTTTGCCCGACGTGGACGTCGATTTCGACCGCGAGCTCGAGAACTTTGAGACACGATTGATTTTGCACGCGTACGAAAAGTCCGGTCGCGTGAAGGCGCAGGCCGCGAAAATGCTCGGCATCGACCGCAACCGGTTCCGATACAAGCTGGAAAAATGCGGGATCAAGGACTGACACAAGCCGTACCCGCGCGCGCCATCGGGACGGTCGTGATCGCGGCGATCCTGATCGGCGTGGCGGCCCCGTCTGCGCGCGCCGACGCCGACGACGACATCTTCGCGTGGCGGAGTTGGAAGAGCCTCGACGCGGCGATCGCCCTGCGTCCGCTCGACGGCCCCGACGACATCGACGAAAAGATCGAGATCGTGCAGGACCGGCTGGACGCGCTGGGGCGCGAGCGCGCGCGTCTGGAAAAAGACCGACAGACGGCGGAGCAGGCGTTGGACGCGTTGCGTGCGCGCCGCAACGTGTTACGGGAGCTCTCGGACATTCGAACTGGCGGCGACGCAAGAACAAGGCAGACACTGAAGGAATTGACCGATCAGATCGCGCGCGAGGAGGAGCGCCAGCGGATGCGTCGGGAGTCCATCGACGGGCTCGTCGGCGAGTCCGCCCGCGTGGCGGGGATTGTCGCCGATTATCGCGGGAAGGCGGCGACGCTGAGGCAACAGGAGAGTGCACCATGACGTTACGGCGCCTCGCGGCATTGCTGGCTCTGTTCGTCGCCGTCGCGAGGCCGAATACGGCCGTTCCCGACGACGCGGAGCCCGACGACCCGTGGTCGGGACGGGTCGGCGTTTCGCAGAAGTACGACTCCAACGTCGACCTGCTCGCCGAAGAGCCCCGACCGGATGCCGACCCCGACGACGTCGTGAAGGACGCCCACATCACCGAGGTCTTCGGCGCAATCGGTTGGATGTCGCCCGGCTACGGTCCCTGGAGACTCTCCGCGGACCTTTTCGCGCTCGCCGATCTATTTCCCGAGAACATGGACGACACATGGGCGATCGGCCGCGGGCACCTCGACGGCGCGTATCGATTCGGTGCGAACGCCCTGCGGTTACGCAGCGAAGCCGGTGGATACACCGAACCCGACGACACCGAGTACGACAACTGGGGCGCCGAATCGTCGCTCGCCTACGCGTGCGAACTCGGCGCTGTCTGGACCCTCTCGGGTGGCTACCAGAACGAATTGCGACGTTACCCGAGCGCGACCGTGTTCGACTTCGGCGGACACGGCGCGCTGCTGGAGGTTCGGCAAAACTGGACCGCGCGATTTTCCACCAGCCAGCGTTACGATGTGTGGTTTCTCGACGGTCGAGGCGAGGAGGACGACGAGGGTCGCCTTGGTGCGCCGTCGCGCGTCGTGCGACACGCGGTGGAGGTCGCGGCCGAGTCGCTTATCGGGCGGCGGCACGCGCTGGGCGCTGCGTACGCATATCAAGTCGACGACGCGGCGAACGACGGCGCGTATCAGATCGGCGAGATCCAGGGCGAGGACGAAAACCTTGAGATCGACGGCGAGTTCAACGTCGCCAAGCACCGGGCCACGCTCCTGTATTCGGTGCGGATCGCCGAACGGTTCAGCGTCGCGTTCTATAACGAGGCGCTTCACAGGGTCTTTCTCGGCGCCGACGCGAAGCTCTATGGCGGGGAGCGGATCGACGCGTCGTACCTGGGATCGGCGTGGGTTTCCGCGCGGCTCTACGCGATGCTCTTCGCGCGCGTGCGTTACCTGTATCGGATGAACGACTCGAGGGTGGACTACCTCGACTTTCAGGATCACGTCGTCCTCGGCGGACTCGAGTATCGGTTTTAGAGGCATGGCGGCGGGATGCGGAAAAGTCGCCGCCGCTGAAAATACAGCGCTGGATTTCCAGCGAATTCGAAGAATCCAGGCGGTTTCGAGGTCCCGCGACCCGAGAAACGTACGATGGTCCGTCCCTTGCACGAGCGCCGTCATGCGTTGGTTCGACAACCATACCGAGGAGGAATGACGATGAAGACGACGCACATGTTTTCTTTGGCCGCGCTCGCGGCGCTTTACCTCTCGCTGGTCGCGATGGGTTGCGGCGACGACGACGACAACGATGACGGCGCGGGAGACGATGACGACGATGATGATGACGACGACGACGGGGAGTGCCCCGAGCCGACGGTCGACATCGCCGTGTGCGACCCCGGCGCGGGTCCATTTTCGCTGACGATCGACAACGAGTGGTTCCCGCTCGAGGTCGGAGCGCAGCTCGTGCTCGAAGGCGACGAGGACGGCACGGCGATCCGCGTCGAGATCGACGTGCTCGACGAGACCGAGGACGTCGCGGGAGTGACGACGCGCGTGATGACCGAGACCGAGTTCGAGGACGGGGAACTCGTCGAGGTGTCGCGCAACTTCTTCGCGCAGGCGCCCGACGGCACGGTGTGCTACTTCGGCGAGAGCGTCACCGACTACGAGGACGGCGAGCCGCAGCCCGCCGAGGACGAATGGCGCGCGGGCGAGGGCGGCGCGGCCCCGGGCATCATCATGCCGGCCGATCCGCAGGTGGGCGACGCCTACTATCAGGAATACGCGCTCGGCACCGCCGAGGACATGGGCGCGATCGACGGCTTTGGCGAGGCCATCAGCACCCCCGCGGGCGACTTCGAAGACACCATGACCGTCATGGACTACAACCCGCTGGAAGGCTGCGGCGCGGACGAGAAGGTTTACGTGCGGGGCATCGGCCTCGCCGTGGACGAAGAGGCGCTGCTCATCAGCTACTGAGTCGCGGAGCAAACGCGAATTCGAGGATCGCCCGCCGGCAACGGCGGGCGATCAATTCGATTCACGCAGGCGACGCAGGACGGCAACGCTCAGCCCGCCCTCGTCTTCCAGCGGCAGGAACACGTCACCGGCATCATAGGGCGTAGAGTTCACGCGCCACTTCAGGTCTCTCGTATTCGTGTCGCACCGCAGGTCGGCAAGCGCGCGGCCCAGCGCCTTAGGGCCGATGCCACGCCTGGGCGCGTTGGCGTAGTGGACGATCACTTCAGCATCCGCGGCCTCGTGTGCGCCGACAAGCCGCAACGTGTCGCCGCCGAAAAGCTCCGCCACGTCGTGGATCTTCAGCGACGCCCGGACCAAATCGCCGTCCAATGTGGTTCGTCCCGGCAAGCCCACCACGCGGTAACGCATCACGCCGCTCTCGTTTCGCGACGCGCGTGCGGCCCACTCCTCCAGATCGGGCTCGGTGCGGATCTTCAGTCGATGGGGCACGATCAGGTCGCGCGAGATGCCTTCGGCCGACGGACGCGCAGAGACGACGGGATGGACATCGAGAAACCCGCGCGTTCGGATCGTCGCATCGGCGGCGACGAGCCCGACCAACGCGACCGCCGCGACCAGTGCGAACGATCCACGTCGAAACTCGCGGATGCGTTTCTCGGCCACCGCCGCGGTGGCGGCGACCATCACCACGTAAGCGAACGTGTTGGTCGGCTCGCCGATTCCCTTGGCGACGGTCCACACGGTCAGGCCGAGCCACCATGCCGCCGCGAAGTAGGTGAATCGCGACGCCGACAGGTTCCGCGCGCGCGCCCGATTCGTGGCCGCGAGGACAACCGCCAGCAACGCGATGCCGATCCCGATGGCCGGGCCGAGGGCGACGGCGGCGTCCTGCAGCACCGACACGGCGAACGGAGGAAGTGCGCCCGGCTCCGAAGGGACCTTCGGAAACGGAGCGCCTCCCCGATACATCAGCGTGCGTGCCATGAACGCCGCGGAGATGATCGGAAACGCAAGCGCGGCGATGTCCCATCGGCGAGCGGCCTTTTCGTTTCGCGCCCGCCACGCGCGATGGACGAGCAAAACCATCACGGGCGCGCCCGTGGCGACGGCGAGAGGGTGCGTGGCGATCGCCGCGCCGAGCAACAAGCCCGCCGCCACGCGTCGCCACGGCGGCGGGTCGCGTCGCGGTTCGCCGAGGGCGAGCACGAACGCGGTCAAGATGAGCGTGTGCGCATGAAACTGCAGGAAAAACTGCCGACCGTACGCAACGACGGCAGGAGCCGTTGCGGCAAAGAGCCCGGTCGCGAGCGCCGCGAAAGACCCACCGAGCCGCGCCGCGAGCGCGAATGCGGCGATGGCGAAGACGGCGATGGACGCAACGCAAATCCCATGCACCAAACCCGGCGTCACCGGTATCGCGGACCCGATCGCCTTGAGCGCGAGCGACGGCATCGGGAATCGGACTTCGCCTTGAAACAACTTGGGGATCGCGCGCATCCACGGCACGTCGCGCAGCGCCGTGTACCCCGACAGATAATACGCGTCGTGTCCGGTCAGCGCGCGGGTATCGAACGCGAAATGCAGGGCGTTCGGCCATATCGCGACGAAAACGACGATCGCGAGCGAAACGATCGCGACAAAACGCGGCGACACCGCGCGTGTCGTTTCGGCGTCGATCGCGCCGGGGCGATTCACGTCGCCCCGGATCGTCGCGCGAGGCGCTCGCGCGCGTCACCACTTCGCATGGTGTTCCTCGGCCCAACCGATCACGTCGCGGATCTCGATGCGCTCGCCGGCGCCCGTGACGACGAACCCCTCATACCGCCCGAAGACCTGATGCACGGAAGACGAGAGCACGACGAGGTTCGTGATCGTCACGCGGTCGAAGATCGGCGTCATCGTCAGTTCCAAGCGCCCGGCGTCGTCGCGAAACCGCCACGGCTTCATGAATTCGCCCGAGGTGTAGTCGAAGGGCACTTTCGCGAGCTTTGTCATCCGACCGTCGATGAAGAAGCAATTCTCCGTCGCCTTCGAAAGATCCCCGAAGCCCTCGCCGAGGTTGAGCCCGAAACGCCGCCCGTCCGCCAGGCGCCCCGACGCGCTCGCCCAATTCCAGTATGTGCGATAGGGCCACGCGCCCCGGCCCCAATCGAGCGTCGCGAGGGCCGTGTCCGACGCGTAGCGCCGGTCGCCCAGCACCGCGTAACCACGCGCGGGCATCGCCGCGATCTTTTCGTTGTAATAAAAATGCCGTTGCTCGATCGGCGTCGCCATGACAATCGCGTCGTCCGCGTCGTCGCACGCGATCTCCCACTCGGCCGCGAGCCCGCGCCCTTTGGCGAAGGTCGGCCATCCGACGCGCAGCGTGCGCGCGTTCGGGCGGCGGGCAAACTCCATCTTCACGCCGCCGCGCGAGAACACCAGATCGCCCTCGCGGCTCGCGCGCGGTAGGCGGCACCCCGCGCCCAGCGGCGTCACCAGCGTGTCCTCGTATTGCACGCCCTCTCGAAAATCGATGAGGTAAGCGAAGATCACGCCCGCGTAGCCGGCGTGCGAAACCGCCGCCGAAAAAAAGAAGTCGTCCGTCGTGACGCCGTAATAATCCCACTCCTTCAAACGCAGCCGCGTCAGCGCGCGCCCGGGCAGCACGCGCAGGTGCTCGGGGTTGTAATCGAGCACCGCGCGCCGGGCGTACCCGGTTTCGCGAAGCCGCCCGTCGTCGCCCAGTAGCGGACCGGACGCTGTGATTTCGTGCTGCGTCATGATGCGTTTCCCCCGGAGTGCGCTCTCACAGTTTCGATATATCGCGAAAAAGGCGAGTTGGACATCGCATTGACATTCGGCGCGGCTTGGATTGAATGGCCCCGGCGCGAAGCGCCCCGAAAACTCCTCTCCTTTGGGAAATCCCATGCTCCACGCACAATACCCCAAATGGTTCGAACGCCGCCTCGTCTCCAACCAGCAGGCGCTCGACGCGTGCGTGACGAGCGGAACGCGTATCGCGTCGGGCTTCGCCACGTCAGAACCCTACACGTTCTACTCCACGCTATGGGACCACATTCAGACCGAGGACCTGACGGATATCTCCATCCGGCAGGGCCTGTTCATGGCGCCGCATCGGCTGTGCGTGGGCGATGCGCTGCAGGCCGAGGGGCTGCTCGACGGCCTCGTGCAAAACGGATTTTCGTCGAGCTCGATCTTCGGCAACCTCGCGCGCCTCGCCAACGCGGCGACGAAAAAAGTCGATGGTCTGAACAGGATCATCGAGCACTTTCAGGAGCTGCGCGAGCGGCGCGTGGTCTTCGTGTCGGCGTTCCTGGGCCAAGCGTCGAACATGATGATCCCGTCGAACGCGATCACGAACGTCATGGCGCCCGACTTCGTGGGGCGCAATCCGTCGCGCATGGGTATCGTGGATATGCAGTCGGTGCATTTTCCCGACGCGGTGGATTCGGTGATGCGCGAGCCCGATGGCCGGATGAAGGTGAATCTGGTCGTGCTCGTGATGACGCCACCCGACGAAAACGGGCTGATGAGCCACGGCGTGGCGAACGGCGCGACGGCCGACGCCCTCGACGCAGCCCTCGCCGATCCGACAACGAAGATCCTGCTGTACGTCAACGACCGGTATCCCTTCACCTACGGCTACGGCGACGCCAGCAACGTGGTGCCGATCGACACGTTTCAAGACGCGGCGAAAGAGAACCGGCTGTATGTCGTCGAGGACGAGGCCGCGATCCCCGCGCTGCCCGCGGGCGCGTTCGATCACCCGGCCGAGACCGAGGTGGCGATCGCGAAGCTGGTGGTGGGGCACATCGAGGAAAACCTCGCCTTCACCGCGGGCCGCGCGTTGCAGGTGGGCATCGGCGGCACGGGCGTACTCGCCATCAAGGGGCTCATCGAATCGGGCTGGCGCGGGCGCGTTTACACCGAGATGCTCGAACCCTTCACGCTCAAACTCTACGAGGCGGGCAAGATCGACGGCTCGCACTTCATCGAACGCAACGGCACGCGCACCGATCTGCCGGGCAAGATCGTCTGCACATTCACGCTGGGCGAGGCGGGTACCGACTTTTACGAAAAGCTGCACCGCAACCCCGATCTCGTGCTCGCGCCGGCGTCGCGCGTCGTCATCCCCGAAGGCTTCTATCGGGGCATGGGCATCAACAATATCCTCGGCATCGACTTTCAGGGGCACGTCAACAGCGGAGGGCGCGGCCACAACCACTACTCGGGCATCGGCGGCGCGGCGGCGATCAATCGGGGTCTCGGGCGCGGCGGCGTCGCGTATCTGTGCATGAAGTCCACGCACACCGGCCTCGACGGCAAGCGCCACTCGTCAGTGTTTCCGTTCCTGCCCGAGGGCACGCCGGTGAGCCTGACCGGGCCCGATCTGATGGGCACGCGCGAGGGCGCGCGGTTCTTCCTCGCCACCGAGCAGGGCGTGGTGCGTATCAACGGCCTGTCGCAGTCGGAGTTCATTCGCGCGATCATCAGCGTCGCGCACCCCGACTTCCGAGATGAACTTGAACAGCGCGCCTACGAAGAGTTCCGCGTGCGTTTTCGCACGCCGATGGACGAGTAGGGGGATAGCGCGCATGTGAGTTTGGCGCACCGCCCGGCCAGCGGTGCAATATTGCGCTGGACAACCGGCGAATCGTCGGCATAGATTCCACATATCGGTTGAAGTGCGGTCCGTTGTCGCGGCTCTCGTTCGGCGGCGCATTTCGTTGCGCTCAGGCTCCCACACCGTCACTCACGGAGGATAGCGATGAAGAGGAAACTGCGGTGGATAGTTCCGTTCCTGATGCTGACGAGCCTACCGGTCGCCCTCGCAACGGGTGAAACCTTGAGCGCTGAACCGCCAGGGCCAGAGGAGTGCTTCCCGAAGAAATCCGTTTTCGCCGCTTCCCGAAACGCAGGCGACATCTGCGTGGAAAAAGATGCCGAAGGCATGCCTGTCAGACGAGGCGAGTACCATTTCACCATCACGACCGACGAAGGCCGTCAGGACGTGACGTCGGTTCAGCTTCGGTCGTCGAAGGATATGACGCTCGCCGAACTCAACTGCATCGCGAGTGTCTTACGCGAAACGAAGTGGGAGATTGAGCCCCACTGCGCGCCCTTGCTTGAATTGATGACCGGGTACGATCCGCCGGAAGGAATGCTGGAATCGATGCAGAAAGACCGGAAAGACGAGTAGGCAGGACCGCAAGAGTCCTCACTTGATCGAATTCAAGAGGAGATGTCCGTTCGAATTCCCGCATGGATGTCCTCGCGAATGTCCACTGGTTGTTCTTATATATCAAATAGTTAGCGAAGAAAACCGTTATTCGATGTCCGCGCGGATGTCCCGAGAAATGTCCGGTCCGCCGGACGCGATGGGTGGTCACTTTGGACGGTCAGACGCCCACCTCCACCCGCGCGGCGCGGTAGAACGAAAACCCGCGCATCCGGCGACCGGCATCGCCCCAATATCGCGCGCGGTAGTCATCGGCTCCGTGATCTTCGCGAAGCGTCAGGCCGCACGCGGCGAGATCGGCGGCGAGCGACGCGGGGTCGAACCCGAAGACCCACGGCTCGCCCTCGTTCGACACGCGATCCCGTGAGAAATCCGCGCCGTCGAATCGGACCGTGCCGTCGATCAGGCCGCGATGGATGTACGTGAAGACGAGCTGCGACCACGGCGCGCACGTTTCGGCGAGCGCGCGAAGCGTGCGTTCGACCGCGGGCGCGGGAAGGTAGTGCGTGACGCCTTCCCAGATGACGAAGACCGGCCGCGACAGATCCAAATCCGCCCCGCGAAGGACGTCGCGCAGATCGACGGCGGACAGATCGGCGGCGAGATAAGCGACATGCGCGGGCAGCGCGCCGAGTATTCGCGCAATACCCGCTCGCTTGAGAGCCTGCGTCGAGGGATGGTCGATCTCCGCGACGCGCGCCGTCGCCAACTCGGGCAACCGATGGGCGCGGCTGTCGAAGCCCGCGCCGAGGATGACGAATTGGTCCGTTCCTCGGCGGGCCGCGTCGCGCACCCAATCGTCGATCAGCCGCGTGCGGGCCACGCCTGACGTCATCGCGCCGGGCCAGTGGCGCTCCACGTAGCCGCGAACGAGCGGGCCCAGCGCGGGCAGCGCCGAAGCGCAAACCCATGCGCGCATCGACACCGGAAGAAAATGCGCGGCGAACCGATCATCGACGATGCGGCTTCCCGCGGGGCGGCGCGCCGTTTCGAGCGCGCGAAATCCCGCGGCGAACAAGGCGGTGCGACTGGCGCGGCCGGGATTCAAATCCGACCCTTTCCCGTGCAATTCATCGAAATCATTTTAAGTTCGTGCTTCGACATTGACATCCGTGTCGGGAAAGACCCACAATTTTATACTTGGTTCCTTTTCACGGGTGAATCCATGAACACATCGCACTTCACGATTCTCGCGCTGCTCGTGTACTCGTTTCTCGTCTGCGGGTGCGGCGACGACGGCTCGTCGTCCGCGAGCGACGACGACGTGGATGGCGACGGTGCGGTCGACGACGACGCCGTATTCGAAAATCCATCGGACGACGACGGGCACTCGGTCATCACGTCCCGGGGTTCGCTGCTCGAACGCTTCATGCCCGTGATCGTGCAACAACTGCCGCCGGACGATTTCGACCTGCCCTATCCGCCCGAATACGACCTGATGGGCGAGGTGCGTGTCGGCCCCGGCGACGAGGAGTTCCGGCACATCGTGTCGGTCGATACCGACGCGCCCACCGTGTACGCCACCGTGCGCCACACGCGCATCGGCACGCACGAGTTCACGCAGCTCGTCTACGCGACGTTCTATCCGGCGCGCGCGCCGCAAGTGACCTTTGAACAAAACCCCCTCAAGTACATCCCCGAGTACCTCGACTCGGGCGCGATCGACGGCAAGGTCATTCGTATCACGCTCGACGCCACCGAACGCGTTCCGCTCTTCATCGAGGTCGCGCGGACCTGCGGCTGCGATTGGAAGATGTACGTCAACCGGGTCGTGGACGACGCGGCGCGCGCCGAGGCCGAGGCCGCGGGCGTCGAGTACGCCGGCCTGGTCGATCCCAAGGCGCCGCACGACGTGCCCTACGTCTGGATCATGCCCGCCGATTTCATGGTGCCCGACGCGCGGCCGGTCATCGTGGCGGATTGGGGATGGGACGATTACCCGCATCAGTTGATGGCGTCGTTCACGAGTGTGGAGCAGTGGCTCGGTTCGGACCTCGACGTGGAGACGGGCGTCGTCTACGCCCCCGCCGGCGCGACGATCGACGACGAGGCGGCGCTGCCCGTCGAGACCTACGCAACGGCGGACTACGACGTGCTCTACACACTGCCGTCGGGCGACGAACCCGGCGTCGGCATCTTCGACGGTCGCGGCTATATCTGGAATTCCTACGCGCGCTGGGCGTGCTGGGAGTGCTGGGGTCCGAACGCGATTTTCGCGGGAACGCCCCGCGACCTCGCCGACCTCGAGGTCGTCCACGAGACGATGCACTACTGGGATGCGGAAACGCTCATCGGACGTTTCATCACGCTGCCCGCGTCGATCTTCTGACGCGATTGGAGAGCGATGTGTCCGCCGACTGGATGATTTACGGCGCGAACGGCTACACCGCCGAGCTCGTGCTCGACCTCGGCGCGGCGCGCGGCCTGCGTCCCGTACTCGCCGGGCGGCGCGAGGAGTCGATCCGCCCCATCGCGGAAAAACTCGGGCTGTCGTACCGCGTCTTCGGGCTGGACGACGCCGCCGCCGTGCGACGCGGCATCGAGGGCGCGCGCGCCGTCGTCAACCTCGCCGGGCCCTATTCACGCACCGCGAAACCGATCGTCGACGCGTGCCTCGCGACGGGCGCGCACTACCTGGACATCACCGGCGAGATCGATGTCTTCGAGTGGGTGATCGCGAAACGCGCCGAGGCCGAGCGCGCGGGGTGCGTGCTCATCTCCGGCGTCGGGTTCGACGTGGTGCCGACGGACTGCGTGGCGAAGATGCTCGCCGAGGCGCTGCCCGACGCGCGCGAATTGGAACTCGCCTTCGCGCCCTTCGGCCCGGGCGGCATCAGCCGGGGCACGCTCAAGACCATGCTCGAAAACGTCGGACGCGGCGCGCGGGTGCGTGTGGACGGCGAGATCCGCGCCGTGCCCTTCGACTGGCGCACGCCGCGCATTCGTTTCGCGCAGGGCGAGCGCGCGTGCGTGACGCTGCCGTGGGGCGACGTTTCGACGGCGTATCACTCCACCGGCATCCCCAACGTCGCGGTGTACATGGCCGCGCCGGGTTCGTTCGCGCGCACCATGCGCGTGCTGCGTCCGCTGATCGCCCCCGCGCCCGTGCACCGCGCGCTGCAATGGATCGTGACACGCACCATGACCGGGCCCGACCGCACGCAACGCGAGAAGGCGGCTTCGGGCATCTGGGGGCGCGCGACGAACGCGGCGGGCGACTCGGTCGAGATCCTGCTGACCAGTCCGGAAGGTTACACGCTGACCGCCGAGAGTACGCTGGCCGCGCTGGATCGCGTGTTGGCGGGCGAGGTGCGGCCCGGGGCATGGACGCCGTCGGTCGCGTTCGGCAAGGACTTCGTGCGGGCCCTATCCAACGTGTGGATCTCGGAGATTCGCGAAGGCCGGCGCGCGTAGCCGAATTGACAGGTGGACAAGCTCGCCCGCTTCGCCTAAGCGTGAAGAACACCATGCTTCGGAAACCGACATGAGTCTTCGTGAGTCCGCGAAAAAACACGTCGCCGAGTTCGGCCAGGCTGTGCGCAAGGACTTTCGCAGCCTCTTCCTCACGGGCCTGCTCGTCATCATCCCGATCTGGGTGACGTACCTGACGATCCGCTTTCTGATCGGCATGGCCGACGACGCGGTGCTGATCCTGCCGCCGGCGCTGCGTCCCGAAAACCTGCTCGGGTTCCACATTCCCGGCTCGGGTCTGGTCGTCGCGATCTTCATCATCCTCGTCGCCGGGTTCGTCGCGCGAAACGTGCTGGGCAAGCGGCTCGTGGCGTGGGGCGAGGAGATGATCGCGAAGATTCCGCTGGTGCGCAGCGTGTATTCGGCGATCAAGAAGTTTACCTACACGATTCTGGGCAACAACCAGAACTTTCAGCGGGCCGTCATCATCGAGTATCCCCGCACGGGCGCCTGGACGATCGGCTTCGTGACCAACAAAGCGGAAAAGCGCCAGATGTCGGACGACTTTCCGGAAGACATGCTCGCGGTCTTCGTGACGACGACGCCGAACCCCACTTCGGGGTGGGTGGTCTTTGTGCCCGAGCGCGACTGCATCCCGCTCAACATGAGCGTGGAAGAGGCGTTCAAGGTCGTCGTTTCGGGCGGCGTCGTGATGCCGGACCCGTCCGAGGTGCGCGTGGAAACGCCCGGCAACGCGTGATGTGAGCGAGCCTGACGCAACGTAACGACGCTTGCCGGTCGGTGGACGCGCGATTGATTCCCCGATCGGCATTTGGCACACTGGCGAAGCTGTTGTGCAATTCGCATTCGGGATGCGTGGTCGATGGTGATTCGGGCGCTCACGGCGGCGGAAATCGAGGCCGCGTACGCCATCGCCCCCCGGACGTCGGGGGACGAGCGTTCGCGTTTTCCCGCCGCGATCGCGCCTCGCGAAGAACGGACACCGGCCCGCGAACGATCCGCGCGGGATTCCTCGGGCCGCGCCGCCTATCCGCGAATGACCGTCAGCGAATACCGCGCCGAGTCCGCCGCCGTCTCGCCCTTCGCCACCGCGATTCCGCGCGCCGCGGTCTTTTACGACGAGGTGGAGCGCATCGCCAAAGGCCGGTACGAACGCGGCCGATTGGTCGATCGGGACGCATGAGCACACCGGATTTCGCCGACATTTCCTGACGCTTCTCTTTGACTTGGCGCGCGCGGGCGTGATAGGACTTCGCACGACCGGCCGCCGCGCGGACGAGCAGCCGGCAAAGGATGTGAGATGAGTGCGAATCCGGAACTGACCGGCGCTCGGCGCGTGCTGCCGCTGCTGCCGCTGCGCGATATCATCGTATTCCCGCACATGATGGTGCCCCTGTTCGTGGGGCGCGAAAAATCCATCGCGGCTCTCGACCACGCCATGCGCCACGGCAAGGAGCTGGTGCTCGCCGCGCAGGAGGTGGCGAAGTTCGATTCGCCGCGACCCGAGGACATCTACCACTTCGGCACCATCGGCACGATCGTGCAGATGCTGCGCCTGCCCGACGGCACGGTGAAGGTGCTCGTCGAGGGCCAGACGCGCGCGCGCATCCACGAGTTCCTGCCGGGCACCGATTACTTTCTGGTGCAGTGCGAGGACGTGCCCGCGCGCGCCGTGCCCTCGATCGAGGTCGAGGCGCTCACGCGCTCGCTGCGCGCGACGTTCGAGCAGTACGTCAAACTCAACCGCCGCCTGCCGCAGGATCTGGTGATGAGCGTCGAGGCGATCGACGATCCCTCGAAGCTCGCCGACACCATCGCCGTGAACCTGAACCTCAAGCTCCACGAGAAGCAGGAGATTCTGGAGACGGTGGACACGGTGCCCCGCATGGAGCGCGTCTTCAGCCACATGCGCGGCGAGATCGAGGTGCTGCAGGTCGAGCGCAAGATCAAGAACCGGGTGCGCAAGCAGGTCGAACGCTCGCAAAAGGAGTACTACCTCAACGAGCAGATGCGCGCGATCCAAAAGGAACTCGGCGGCGCCGACGACTACAAGAACGACCTGAAGGACCTGGAAGACCGGATCGCGAACAAGAAGCTCTCCGACGAGGCGACCGAGAAGGTCAAGTCGGAGATGAAGAAGCTGCGCATGATGAGCCCGATGAGCGCCGAGGCGACCGTCGTGCGCAACTACATCGAGACGATTCTCTCGCTGCCGTGGTTCGAAACCGCCGACGAAAATGCCGACATCGACCGCGCCGAGGAGATCCTGAACGAGGACCACTACGGCCTCGACAAGGTCAAGGAACGCATCGTCGAGTACCTCGCGGTCAACCACCTCGTCGGCAAGATCAAGGGGCCGATCCTGTGCCTTGTCGGCCCTCCGGGCGTGGGCAAAACCTCGCTCGGCAAGTCGATCGGCCGCGCGACGGGACGGCCGATGGTGCGCATTTCGCTCGGCGGCGTGCGCGACGAGGCCGAGATCCGCGGCCATCGACGCACCTACATCGGCTCGATGCCGGGCAAGATCATCCAGGGCATGAAAAAGGCGGGCGTCATCAACCCGGTCTTCCTGCTCGACGAAGTGGACAAGATGAGCCAGGACTACCGCGGCGACCCCGCTGCCGCGCTGCTCGAAGTGCTCGACCCCGGGCAGAATCACGCGTTCAACGACCACTACATGGACGTCGACTACGACCTGTCCCACGTGATGTTCGTGACGACGGCGAACAACCTCGGCGGCATCCCCGCGCCGCTTCAGGACCGCATGGAGATCATCCAGCTTCCCGGCTACACGCAGAACGAAAAGTTCCACATCGCCAAGCGGTTCCTGATCCCCAAGCAAATCGACAACCACGGCCTGGCCGACAAGAAGGTCGCCATCGCCGATTCGGCGGTGGATCGCATCATCAACGAGTACACGCGCGAGGCGGGGGTGCGTAACCTCGAGCGCGAGCTTTCGGGGATCTGCCGCAAGTCGGCGCGCTTTTTGACCAAGACCGGCAACGAGGGCAAATCGGTGCGCGTGACCGCGTCTTCGCTGCCCAAGTACCTGGGCGTGCCGCGGTTCCGCCGCGACCAGCTCGAGGACCGCGACCTGATCGGTCTTGCCACGGGTCTCGCGTGGACGGCCGCCGGTGGCGAACTGCTGCCGGTCGAAGTGGCCATCGTGCCGGGCAAGGGCAAGATCGTCATCACGGGCAAGCTCGGCGACGTGATGCAGGAATCGGTGCAGGCCGCGTACAGCTACGTGCGTTCGCGGGCCGCGCAACTCGGCCTCAAGCTGCCCGATCCCGACAAGACCGACCTGCACGTGCACGTGCCCGAGGGCGCGATCCCCAAGGACGGCCCGTCCGCGGGAATCACCGTGGCGACCTCGATCGCCTCGGCGCTGCTGGGGGTGCCGGTGCGTCGCGACCTCGCCATGACCGGCGAGATCACGCTGCGCGGGCGCGTGCTGCCGATCGGCGGACTGAAAGAGAAAGTGATCGCGGCGCATCGCGGCGGGGTCAAGGTCGTGCTGGTGCCGAGCGAGAACGAAAAGGACCTCAAGGACATCCCGGCCGAGATCCGCAGGGACATCGAGCTGAAGATCGTCGAGAACATGGACGACGTGCTGCGTCTTGCGCTGGTGGGCGGCGAGAACCTGCTGGGCGTGCAGACGACGCCGGGCGTGGAGATTCCGCAGCACGCGACCTTCGCCGACCAGACCGGCGACCTGATTTAGCCCTTCGACGCACTCCCGATCTGTGGCAGGGCGACCGGAACACCCGGTTCGCCCTTTTCCGCTTGCCAACGGATTTGTTGCCAACAGATTTGTTGGGGAAATCCGCCCCCTCCCCGAATTGATTTGAGAGCGCGCGTGCGTATAATGCGCACGCCTCGCGGGGGCCTAGCGCCGTCGCGACGGCGTGTCGTTTTGGGGTGTAGACAAGCGGTAAGTCACAGGACTTTGACTCCTGCATTCGAAGGTTCGAATCCTTCCGCCCCAGTCGATGAGGGACAGTTCTTCGTGAAGCTGGCGTTTCACCCTGCACGATGAAAATCCGCGGCGGGACGGTCGGCGCGAGCCACGGTCGCGCCTGGCTGGCGCATGAAGCAGGGGGGCGTTTGACCGGGACGACGCTTCGCACCCCGCGTTGGAGACTCCGCGTTGTCCGATGAGCGCGCGGTGCGGAAGGGTTGAATTTCGGAGTTCCCCCGGGGGTCTTCGTACGGGAGAGGACGACAAAGGCGGCGAATTTTGCGCCTGCGCGATGGACGCGCGGGAGCGGACGGCGACGGCGCTTGTGATGGTGATCGACGACCGTGGGTCACGCGACCCCGGTCACGGCGTGCCGCATCCCTCGAGGCGGATCGATCCACGGCGAATCGGGAGCCGACGACCGCGACCGCATCCGGGAGCCGCGGACCGTTCGACGCCGTGCGAAGCGATTCGGGACGCGGGGGATTCCGCCGCCGCGACGCCGATCCCGGCACGACGAGGGCTCGTTCGAGGGCGTCTTCAGAGCGGTCACCGGTTTCCGCGAAAATAAACGGGTGAGGGTCCCGAATCAGTCTCGATTCCAGCCCACGGGGCGATGAACATCCAGGCGATCCAGCACGCCGCCGTACACGATGCCGCGGACCTCGTTCGTTTCGAGAAAGTCGTACGGAAATCCCATTGGGATCGCCGACACCTCGCACAGCCGCGCGTCGATCTCGTCGGGAATCGTCACGTCCAACGCGCCGATCGCTTCGGCGGTTTGATCCGCGCTACGCACCCCGATGATGGGGATGATGCGCGCATCGCGGCGACGCACCCACGCGAGGGCGAGCTGCGTCGCCGTGCAACCGATCTCTTTCGCGGCGTCCACGGCGACGCGCGCGATCGCGCGATTGCGTTCGTCGGTCAGGCGCGGATGCTCGGCGCGCGACGCGTAGCGGCCGGCCGTCGCGCCGTCCAGATACTTGCCCGAGAGCACGCCGCCGCCGATCGCGCCCCACACCGTCACGGCCAAGCCGGTCGCCCGTGCGAGGGGCAGGTGCTCGCGCTCGATGCCGCGTTCGATGAGGCTGTATTGAAGCTGCACGCCGCCAAACGCGCTCCAGCCGCGCAGTTCGGCCAGCATGTTCGACCTCGCGATGGCCCACGCGGGCGCGTCCGACACGCCGACGTAGAGCACCTTGCCCGCGCGCACCAGATCGTCGAGCGCGCGTAGGATCTCGTCCGCGGGCGTGATGTAGTCCCACGCGTGGACCCAGTACAGATCGATGAAGTCGGTGCCCAAGCGCCGAAGGCTCGCCTCGACCGCGCGCACGACGCTTTTGCGGTGGTTGCCGGACGCGTTGGGGTCGCCGCCCGGTGTGGCGAGCGTGTACTTGGTGGCGATGACGTGGCGATGCCGATCCTCGCGGGCGAACTCGCCGACCCACGTCTCGCTCGTGCCCGCCGTGTAGTGGTTCGCGGTGTCGATGAAGTTGCCGCCCGCCTCGATGTAAGCGTCCCAGATCCGCCGGCACTCCGCCTTCTCCGATCCGAACCCCCACTCGGTGCCGAAGGTCATGGTGCCGAGCGCCAACTCCGAAACACGCAGTCCCGAGTTTCCGAACACCTTGAAGCGCATGCATGACTCCTCGCCGGGAAAACGAAACGCTAACCCTTTTCGCGGGGGAATGAAAATGGGGCTCGTCACGTTCGCGATCGTGGTCCTTGGGTGCTCATTTTTTCCGTCGTCGCGACGCTCATCGACGAAACCGTTGGTGAGCAAAGATTTTTCTGGCGAAAAACAGGCGTTAACGCTATTAAAAGACGTTATTGGCGAAACAGTTTTGTCTTCGCCCGAATTCGCTTTCCTTGAGTCGATCTTTCCAGGAGGCATTCCATGAACTCGGCGGCATGGCCGTTGGTGGTGACGTGCGGGCTCTTTGCGTTCCTCGCGACGTGCGGAATTGTCGGCTGCGGGTGCGGCGACGATGACGACGATTCCGGTGGAGGTGGCGACGACGACGCGTCGGATGACGACGCCGACGACGATGCGACGGACGACGATGCGACGGACGACGATGTCGATGACGACGCCGCGGAAGGGCCGACGGTGACCGGGGTATCGCCCCCTGATGGCGCGACGGACCAGCGCCTTCTGACGGTCGTCGAGGTGACGTTCAGCGCACCCATGGACGCCGCGTCGGTCGAGGGACTGTTCGACGCGGGCGGCGTGGCCGGCGCATTCGCGTGGGACGCGACGGGAGAGGTGTTGACCTTCACGCCCGACGACGCGCTGGACGAAAACACGACCTACAACTTCGTGATCGGCGCCGGCGCTCTCTCGCAGGACGGCGACTCGATGGCGGCGGACGAAAATTTCGCCTTTACCACGGTCGATCTTTGGACTCGCACCTGGAACGGCGAGGCCGACGACGTCGATCGCGGCCTGGGCGTGGCGGTCGATGCGGACAACGGCGCGCTCGTTGCCGGGATTACGATGAGCGATACCGAGTCCCACAACATGCTGTACCAGCTCTGGGACACGTCGGGGGATGACATCTGGTCGTACGGCCATGACGGCGGCTTTGCCGGCTTTGATGCCGGGTGGGCGATCGCGCCGACGGATGACGGCGGTGTTGTCGTTGCCGGCAACATCACCGATTCGGCTGGCGATGATCTTGCGGCGATCCGGCGATACGACGCGCTCGCCGATTTCGTTTGGGAAATCTCTTTCGACGGTGGGGCGGGCGGCGACAATTCCGCAAAGGACGTGACGGTCGACGCCGACGGTTTTATTTACGCCACGGGGTTCGTCAGCCAGACGGGCGAGGGCATCAATATCTGGGTAGGGAAATACGACGCCGACGGGGACGAGGAGTGGTTCGACACCGTCAGCGGATCCGAGAATTCGTTCGACGCGGGACTGGGCATTGCGGTGGATGACGACGGCAACGTCTACGTGGCCGGCTATGTCACCGAAACCGGCGAGGACGCCAACGCCTGGGTCCGCAAGTACGATGCGGACGGAATCAAAGTCTGGACCGACAGTTATAACAACGATGATCATGATCTGGACGACGAGGCGCACGGCATCGCGGTGGACGCGGAAGGCAACATCTACGTCACCGGTATGACCAGTATCGACATCTCGGACGCCGACATCTGGACGCGCAAACTCGACGCGGACGGCGACGAGCAATGGACGGTGACCGAAGCGGGTTCGGCGGATTCGACGGATCGTGGAAAAGCCGTCGCCGTCGGACCGGACGGCGCTGTGTATGTCGTGGGTTGGCTGGTCACCAACGCAGGCGGTTACGACATTTTCATCGGCCGCTTGGATGCCCAGACAGGCGACGAAATATGGACGGATCTCGAAGACATCGATGACACGGATCTGGCCAACGATGTAGCCCTGGATGGCGCCGGAAACCTCTACGTGGTCGGCGAGGCAGAGGTTTCCGGCGAATCGACCAATGTCTGGCTGCGCAAATACGACCCCGACGGCTACTGGGCCGACTGATCGAGCAACGTTGTTTTGCGATGGATATGGGCCGTGAAACAGGAACAAGGAGAAACGACGATGAGAAATCCGGCTTGGGTTCTGATGATGCTGGCGGCGGCGTTCGCGTTCACGACCGCGTGCGACTGCGGTGACGACGACGACGACAACGACACGGTTGGCGACGACGACGCCGCGGACGACGACGCGACCGATGACGACGCGACCGACGACGACGCGACGGACGACGACGCGACCGACGACGATGCGACCGATGACGACACGGATGACGATACCGACGACGATACCGACGACGATACGTCGGATGACGACACCGCGGACGACGATACCGACACGGTGTTCGCTCTGGACTTCGAGGATTACTCGTACGGCGCGCTGCCGAGCCCGTGGGTCGTCAACGTCTTCGGCGCGACCACGTTTGGGATCACCGCGATCAGCAAGGACGGCTCGGCGAACGTGATCTCCGCCGATGGCGGCGGAGCGAGCGGCGACAACGGCAGTGCGTATTACCCGTTCGGAACGCAGACCGAGGACATCGAAATCTCGTTCGACGTCTGGCGCGAGGTCGGCGCCGTATTCAAGGTCGAGCTCTGGGGCGGCACCGTCGCGTCGACGATCGCCCAGGTCGACAACGCGCGGGGCGACGACACCTATCTCGTCGCGTGGAACATGGAGACCGATACCTACGTCGAATGCCTGACCACGTACGACCACGACCAGTGGTACGAGGTGTCGTTCCTGCTCAATCAGTCGGTCTGGACCTATTCTGTCGAGATGGACGGCAGCTCGACCGACTGCTCCGATCTGCCCATGAAAGACCTCGCCACGCACGACGTGGGGTACATCGTGTTCAGCGACTGGAACTTCGCCGATCTCGGTGGACTGGTCCGGTACGACAATCTGACCGGGACGCTGTTGCCGGTGAAGTGATGCTCGGCGCGGCACGCCGCGTGCCGGATTACGAGCGACGCGGCACACCGCGTTTGATGATGACGGCGATGGCATGGAACCGTTTCCAAATTCCAGAAAGGGGTTGTGCGAATGCGTAAGACATCCTGGTTCCTGACGCTGATGCTGGTCGCGACCTGTGCGTGGTCACTCGCGTGCGGCGACGACGACGACGACACCGCCGACGACGATGCGACGGGCGACGACGATACCGACGACGACGCCGATGACGATGCCGACGATGACGCGACCGACGACGACGCCGATGACGACACGTCGGACGACTGGTCCTTTGGCGACATCACGGGCTGGGTGGACGTCGACTATGGCGAGGATCTCGTCTGCGACGGCAGCTACTGCTTCGTGGCGTGCAAGGACAGCGGCATGTGGGTGGTGGACGTCTCCGACGTGGCGTCGCCCACCGTGGTCGCCGAGTTCGAGCCGCCGGCGGGTCAGGTCTACAACCTCGCCAAGGGCGGCACCGCGCTGTATCTGGCGAACCGCGACGACCTCATCAAGCTCGACGTCTCCGATCCGCTGAATCCCGTCGAGGAGTGGACCTTCGTGCCCACCACCATCGGCATCCTCAACGCGGTGACGCTGGGTGAGGGCGTCGTCTACATCGGCGGCAGCGCCGGCAGCAACGGCTACATCGAGGTCGTCGGCGAGGCCAAGGGCACGCCCGAGTCGTTGGGCGAGGCGCAGGTCGCCACCGGCGAGACCTGCTACAACCTCGGCTACGCGAACGACGTGGCCTACTGTGGCGGCGGCGAGGGCACGCTGATCGCCGTCGACGTGGCCGACCCCGAGGCCATCACGGTGCTAGACACCTACTTCAACCCCGGCACGGCGGGCTTCGAGCCGTGGGGCCAGGACGTGAAGATCGACGGCAACGTGCTCTACTACAGCGATTGGGGCGCGGGGCTCATCACGGTGGACATCGCCGACCCGTCGAACATGGCCGAGTCGTCGTTGCTCCAGACGAACGACGGATTCTACGGCAGCTTCCTCGCGGGGCCGCTGACGATCGAGGGTACGCCCTACACCAACGTCGTCGCGGCGGCGAACTCCTGGGCCGGACTCACGCTCATCGATGCCACCGATCCGGGCGCGCTCGCGCAGATCGGCGACTCCATCGACACCACGGTGGATCTGGGCTCGGCCCCGCACGGCGTGTGGGTCATGGGCGATTTCGCGTACCTCGCCGACAACGGCGAGCAGATGCTCATCATCGTCAAGATCGCCGACTGATCCCGACCGATCCGCCGGGCGGTTTGCCGCCCGGCGGTCGGCGTCGCGATTCCACGTCGTCAGGTCGCCGCATTGACAAACGCGGGGCTTTTCGTCAAACGTGTGCCCCGCAAAAACCGACGCGGTTGGGTAGCTCAGTCGGTAGAGCAAGGGACTGAAAATCCCTGTGTCGGGGGTTCAATTCCCTCCCCAACCATCAATAGAATCAACGGGTTAGGCAACTTTCCGCCTGACCCGTTTTTCTATGAGTCACCATAGAGTCACCAGACGAGCGCTCGCGAAAATCCCGATCCCTTTTCGCCATAAGGAATTTGAAGCCAACCAAGGGAGGTCTCACGCGAACGATCGTCCGCGTCCTTGCCTATTCGGTGGTCACGTACTTCGGCGTCCGGCAAACGATCGAAGAGGTCTGCCGTCTTCTGGAACCCGAGGAGCCGGTGCGTCGAATCCGCCGG
>CAZPJD010000091.1:0-1755 GCA_964586775.1 uncultured bacterium
GTTGAATGAGCTGGGTCAGATTGTGGGGAAGGGCACGACCGCGGGCGGCCCGCGCGCGTTTTTGTGGGATGCGGCGAACGGGATGCGCGATCTGGGCGTTGCGCATGCGGGGGATTCGCAGAGTTTCGCGGACGACGTCAATGCGAGCGGGTTGGTCGTGGGACAGAGCATCGGCGATGCCGCTGTTGCGGTGCTGTGGACGGAAGCGCGCGGCATGGTCGATCTGAACACGCTGGTGGATGAGAGCGCCGCGGGTTGGCGACTGCTGGCGGCGACGGCGGTGAACGACGACGGCTGGATCGTCGGATATGGACTGGCGAACGAGGGAAGCGAGCGGGCGTTCCTGCTCGTGCCGATTCCGGAGCCGGCCGGCGGTGTCGGAGTCATGGCGGCTTTCGCGGCGTTGATCGGCGTACGGCTGCGGCGTCGCACGTCGCTGAGCCCTTGACGGACTTATGAAGACTGCCTAGTTTTCTCGATTCATGAGCGAGAGTGCGCCCCGGGATTCGATCCGAACGAAGGCGCGAAACCGCCCCGGCTATGCAAAACTCAACGCTCGCGATCCGAACGACGGGAAGTATTGGGACGTGCTCATTTCGCCGGGTCGCTTGAACTGGATCAAGCGCGTCGGAGGAGCACTCGTTCACGAGACAAGGCTCATCGTGCCGACGGTGCTCGACAAGCCAACTGCAATATTTCAAGGCCTATTATCGGACGACGATGAGGATAAATTTGGCGATGTCGGCGGTTGGCTCTGCTACCTTGGCCAGCCATGCTATGCTTACGATGACTCCGGAAGGCCGTATCCGGTTCGCGAAGGATTGCGATACCTGATCTTCCTGAATGCCGAGCGGGTCGCGTACGCGTGGAGATTCGACCAGGACGATCGACTTCCCGCATCGTTCGATCATCGTTTCAAGGAACGACTTCTATGAGCGATATCGATTTCGACAAGACGCTCTCCGAAGTTGAGGACACGCAGTTCCGTCCCATGGCCTGGTACGATGAGGATGGCGACTGCATCGAGTTTTTCTGCCGGCGGGAGCCGTTCTACGCGGTTCGCAAGGACGCGCTTCTGACGGTGTACTACAGCCAGGCCACGCACGAGATCGTTGGTTCGCTGATCAAGCGCGTACGGAGCATTCTGAAACGATTTCCGGGATTTCGATTCGAGGTCGCGAACGGAAAGACGCGGCTGGTTCACGTCGTCCGGGCCAACGCGTGGCAGGTCGACGACCCGGAGCTGTACCGCGTGTACGACGAATTGATAAAAATCGCTGACGAATCTGGGGCCGATGTCGAGTTGTGCCACTAGCTCCCTACGAGCGGCTGGCGTTCCCGCGCCGAGACGACGGCCACGACATTGAGAATCGACAAGCTCATTCCGCCTGGCGCATCTCCACTTCAATTTGATGCAATCATCCTCGCCCGGCGCTTTCATCTCGATTTTGAGAACGTCGCCGGCGGAAAGCTGCGTGTGACGCGCACAGCGCGGGGCAAACCGCGCGCCGAACCGCCCTGCGACGCGCTGGCAATCTGGAATGGACGTGTCGTCGCGGCCGGTCGGCGGCGCGAGATGCTGCGGCTGGGCGGGCGCAGTCGCCACGCCCGGCGCCCGCGCATCGTGGATCTCGGCGACGCCGTCGTCACGCCGGGGCTGATCGACAGCCACACGCACTTTTTCTACTGGGCGCTGAATCGCGCGCTGGTGATCGACGTGATAGACACGCCGACGCTGGAGGCGTGTCTCGATCG
>CAZPJD010000092.1:0-5020 GCA_964586775.1 uncultured bacterium
TCGAGGTCGGCGAGTGGGTCGTGGCGATCGGCAACCCCTTCGGACTTTCGCACACGGTCACCGCGGGCATCGTGTCGGCCAAAGGCCGCGTGATCGGCGCGGGACCCTATGACGACTTCATCCAGACCGACGCCTCGATCAACCCCGGCAACTCGGGCGGACCGCTGCTCAACACGCGCGGCGAGGTCATCGGCATCAACGCGATGATCAACGCCTCGGGGCAGGGCATCGGCTTCGCGATTCCCGTGAATCTCGCGAAAAAGATCGTCGCGCAGCTTCAGGCCAGCGGCACCGTCACGCGCGGCTGGCTCGGCGTGATGATCCAGCCGCTCTCGCCCGAGATCGCCAAGGCCGTGGGCCTCGACGACCCCAAGGGCGCTTTGGTCGGCGACGTGTTCGACGATTCGCCCGCGGCCAAGGCCGGCATCGAGCGCGGCGACGTGATCCTCAAATTCAATGGCAAGCCTGTTGATGACTCGCACGAGTTGCCGCTTCTCGTTGCCGAAACCGAGGTCGGCGCGAGCGTGCCCGTCGAGGTCTGGCGCGAGGGCAAGTCGAAGAACGTGGACGTGACCGTGGCGCAGATGCCCGAAGAGGGCACGCCCGCGAAGGCGCAGGACGAGCAGGAGCAGCTCGGCCTGACGGTGACGAGCGTTCCGCCCGATGTCGCGCGGTCGCTGCGCCTCAAATCCGGCGAGGGCGCGCTGGTGGCGCGCGTCGCGTCGGGTAGCGCGGCCGAGGACGCGGGCATCCGCGACGGCGATGTCGTCCTGCAGATCAACCGCAAGCCGGTCGCGGGCCCGAAGGACGTGATCGACGCGCTCACCGGCATGGGGTCCGGACAGACGGCGCTGCTGCTCATCAAACGCGAGGGCGAGACCTTCTTCACGACGCTGGCCAAGTAAGTTCGAAATCACGAAATCGAGAGCGGCGCGGGCCACGGGGTCCGCGCCGGTTTTTTGTGCGCGCTTGAATCCGGGCGCATCGTGGTTACGTTGAATCGTGAGGCCGCCCAGGTGGCCGACGGAGAACGACGATGCGTACCGACAAATTCACCCTCAAGACGCAGGAGGCGCTCGCCGCCGCCGCATCGATCGCGAAAAACCACCGGCATCAGGCGGTTGACATCGACCACCTGCTACTCGCCGTTATCGAGCAGGAGGGCGGCATCGTCGGCTCGATCCTCGAGCGCCTGGGCGCGCACCGCGAGGTGATCGCGGGCGAGATCAAATCAAAACTTGCGGCGATTCCCATCGTCAGCGGCGCGTCGGCCGAAGCCTACATGACGCCGCAGCTCGGCGGCCTGGTCGAACTCGCGCAGGTCGAGGCCGACCGCATGCGCGACGAATACGTGAGCACCGAGCATCTGCTGATCGCGGCGGCGGGCATGGAGGGCACGCGCGTCCACGCGATTTTGAAGAGCCACAACGTCACGCCCGACGCCATCTACAAGGTCCTCGCGGCGATCCGCGGAACGCAGCGCGTAACCGACGCGAACCCCGAGGACAAATACGAGGCGCTCAAGCGCTACGCGACCGATTTCACCGAAGCCGCGCGCAAGGGCAAGCTCGACCCCGTCATCGGCCGCGACGAGGAGATCCGCCGCGTCATCCAGGTGCTCAATCGACGCAAAAAGAACAATCCGGTTCTGATCGGCGAGCCGGGCGTGGGCAAGACCGCGATTGCCGAGGGCCTCGCGCAACGCATCGTCGCGGGCGACGTGCCGACGTCGCTCAAGAACAAGCGGCTCGTCGGCCTCGACCTGGGCGCGCTGATCGCGGGCGCGAAGTATCGCGGCGAGTTCGAGGATCGCCTCAAGGCGGTGCTCAAGGAGGTCATCGAGTCGAACGGCGACGTCGTGCTCTTCATCGACGAGCTGCACACGCTCGTCGGCGCGGGCGCGGCCGAGGGCGCGATGGACGCGAGCAACCTGCTCAAGCCGAGCCTCGCGCGCGGCGAGCTGCGCTGCGTGGGCGCGACGACGCTCGACGAATACCGCAAGCACATCGAAAAAGACCCCGCGCTTGAGCGGCGGTTCCAACCGGTGCTCGTGGGCGAGCCGGGCGTCGCCGAGACGATCGCGATCCTGCGCGGCCTCAAGGAGCGCTACGAAGTGCACCACGGCGTGCGCATCACCGACGGCGCGCTCGTCGGCGCGGCGACGCTCGCAAACCGCTACATCGCCGACCGCTTTTTGCCCGACAAGGCGATCGATCTGGTGGACGAAGCGGCGGGACGGCTTCGCATCGAGCTCGACTCGATGCCGATGGAACTCGACGCCCTGACGCGCGAGATCGTCGGAATCGAGATCGAACTCGAGGCGCTCAAGAAGGAGACCGACGCGGCGAGCGGCGAGCGGCGAAAAAAGGCCGAGGCCCGCATCGCCGAACTGCGCGCGCGCGAAAGTGTGATGAAGGAGCGGTGGGAGGCCGAGAAGATCGCCATCGGGCGTATTCGCGAATTGAAGGAAGAGACGGAGCGCCTGCGCGCGGAGGAGCGCGATCTGGAGCGCCGGGGCGATCTGGGCCGCGTGGCCGAGATTCGCTACGGCCGCCTACAGGCCCTCGCGCGCGATTTGGAACGCGCCGAGGCCGAGCTCGCCCGCGTTCAAAAAGACGGCAAGATCCTGAAGGAAGAGGTCGATGCCGAGGACATCTGCGAGATCATCTCGCAATGGACCGGCATCCCCGTGACCAAGATGATGCGCGGCGAGATGGACCGTCTCGTCGCGATGGAAGACGAGCTGGCGCGGCGCGTGATCGGTCAGGACGAAGCCGTGCGCGCGGTGGCGAACGCGATCCGGCGCTCGCGCGCGGGCATCCAGGACCCCGACCGCCCACTGGGCAGCTTCATCTTCATGGGGCCGACCGGCGTGGGCAAGACGGAACTCGCCAAGGCGCTCTCGGAGTTTCTCTTCGACACCGAGGACGCCATGGTCCGCGTGGACATGAGCGAGTTCATGGAGAAACACTCGGTGTCGCGGCTCATCGGCGCGCCGCCGGGATACGTGGGCTACGACGAGGGCGGTTACCTGACCGAGGCCGTCCGCCGCCGCCCCTACACGGTCGTGCTCTTCGACGAGATCGAAAAGGCGCACCCCGAGGTCTTCAACGTCCTGCTCCAGATTCTCGACGACGGGCGCGTGACGGATTCCCACGGGCGCACCGTCGATTTCAAGAACACGATCCTCATCATGACGAGCAACATCGGCAGCGCGTACATCCAGGAATTCGACGAGTCGCGTTACGACGAAATGCGCCGCATGGTGACGGCGGAGCTGGGTACGCACTTCCGCCCCGAGTTTCTGAACCGCATCGACGAGGTGGTGATCTTCCACCGGCTCGGCCGTGCGCACCTGCACAGCATCGTGGACATCCAGATCGCGCGGCTGCAGAAGCGCCTGGGCGACCGACGCATCATGCTCGACCTCGACGACGGCGCGCGGGATCTGATTGTCGAACGCGGCTTCGATCCGGTCTACGGCGCTCGCCCGCTTCGTCGCGCGATCCAGACGCTGCTGATGGACGAACTCGCGAAGAAGATCCTCACCGGCGAGGTGCGCGACGGGGGCACGGTGCGCGTTCGTGCGCAGGGCGATACCCTGACGTTCGAAGCCGCTTGATCCGCGCTTTGAAACAATCGGCGTGTGCCACAGTCCCGCCGCGGCGGGGCTGTGCGGGCTCTGAACAGGCGGGGGCGCCTGTTCCACACACGGGGCTGCGACGACCGGCGCCGCAACTTCTCGTCAGCTTGATTCGGACCGTGAAATACACGGTGGGTGCCACAGTCCCGCGGCGGCGGGGCTGTGCTGGCTCTAAACAGGCGAGGGCGCCTGTTCCACATTCACCAAGGCTGCGATTATCGCTTCTCTTCAGCCCCGCGCCGGCGCGCCTCGAAGAACCCGCGGCCCTTGGCCGGCGCGCCGCCCCATTTGCCGCCGATCTCGACGCCGCCTTCCCATAAAACCTCGTCCACCTCGTGGTCGGGGAAATCCGCCTTCACGATCAGATTCGCCCGGTACTCCGGGATGCTGATCGTCCAGGACGTCTCCCACGAGATGCCCGTGCGCGGTGAGAACCACGTGGACGTGGCCGTGCTCGTGAACTTGAGCCCGTGTTTCGCGGTGCCGTCGGGCAGGTAGACGTCGCCGAATTGGTGGATGATCCGGTCGCCCTTCCAGAAGACGAAGAGCAGCAGTTCGGTGTCGCCGTCGAGTTGGAGCGAGTACCAGTCCCATCGGTCGAAGTCGTCGACGTACCAGTTGCCCCACTGCCGGTCCATCCACGCGCGGCCTTGCAGCGTCACCGCCTTTTCGTCCAGTACGCCCGTGCCGCGGATGTTGGCGTTCGTCACGCTGTAGTACCAGCTATGGCCCTTCTCGCCCATGCGCACCTGGCCATCGTTGTCCACGACGAGCGGCGGCTTGTTCGCGCAGACCTCCAGATCCAGTTCCAGGCGCTCGTGCTTGAAGTCGAAGGTGTAGCATAGGAACTTCGGATCGGGCTGCGTGATCGTGGCGTCGCCGATGGTATAGCTGCGCGCGTAGGCGTCGTGCGACGCGGTTGTCTGCGGCGCGAGGATGGGGATCGTGATATCCGCCGTGTGCTCGGCGACGATGCCGAAAAGGCGGCCGTCCTTGAGCATGGCGATCATCAGCGTGAAGCGGTTGCCGAACTGATCGTACAGGTGCGCGTTCAGATACCACCACTCGCGCAGGGCGTCGTCATGCAGGATCGCCACGTCGAAGGCGTCGCGCTGCGCCTTCGTCATGCTCGGGAAGTCGAGCCGTCGCAGTTCGTAGTTCTTCGCGGCCGGCGATGGCGTCGGCGCGGATTTTTCGAGCTGCGCGCGGATCCAATCGCGTCCGACGATGGCGGCGACCAGCGCGATCGCGACGATCGCGAGAAACGCGGCCACGGCGGCGAGGGCGAGGGTTTTGTCGGGCTTCTTCTCGGTGGTCATGTGCGCACGGTCCAAGGGCGGCGAATGTAGCAAAGGGGGGTGGGCATGCCAAGGCGGG
>CAZPJD010000093.1:0-6956 GCA_964586775.1 uncultured bacterium
GGCGGGCGGGGCGGGGCGGGTGCGGCGTTGCGTCGCATCGGCAAGACGGAGCGTTCACGACCATCCGCGGGTGTCGGATCGACATCAAACGGCCGCCCTCCGACGGTTTCGATTGCCTTTTCGGTGCGGGAGTGAGAAACTGAAGCGGGCTTTTACGAATACGAAACGGCTGTGAAGGTTGCTCGACACGACTTCGCGTCAATTTTGACGCTCGTCAATGGCATTCGACCGTTTTGCGGGCAAAGTGCGGCGTCGTTTTCATCGAACGGTCATCAGGAGGGAATGAAGTGATCGGCAAATGGGTTGCGGTGTTCTTTGCGTCGATGTTGCTCTCGTTTTTCGCGATGGGGTGCGGGCAGGGCGAGGCGCCCAAGTCTCCCGCCGGTGGTCCACCCCCCGCTCCGGCGGCTCCGGCGGCTCCGGCGGCGACAGCGGCCGCGCCCGCGGCGTCGGCGACGGTATCCGATGCGGCGATGGCCGAGGCGAAGAATCTGTTCGCCACGCGGTGCATGCCCTGTCACGGGGCCGAAGGTCGAGGTGACGGCCCGGCTTCCAAGGGTCTGACGCCGCAGCCGCGCAACTTCCACGATCCCGAGTGGCAGAAGGGCGTGACCGACGAGCACATCGAAAAGATCATCAACTACGGTGGCGCGGCGGTGGGAAAGAGCCCGATGATGCCGCCGAATCCCGATTTGGTCGCGAAGAAGGACGTGGTGGCCGGATTGCGCCAACACATCCGCGAACTGGGGAAGTGACATTTGGTGTGAGGGAGTTTCAACTGGCAGGGGAGGTGTGAGATGAAACAGGTAGGGATCGTGCTGTTGGCGGTCGGGGTTCTGGCGGCCATCGTGTTCGCGTGCGCGTCGGGTCCCGGCGGGCCGGCCGCGCCGTCCGCGGTCTCGGGCGGGGCGGGGGCGAACATTCAGGAACTCATGAAGGTGCGCAACCTGAGCGAGGCGGATGTGGCCGCGGCGCTCAAGACCTACACGCCGACCGGCGTGAAGGACGAATACTACACCTTTGCTTCGGGCGGTCACGGCGGTCAGATTCTGGTGATCGGCGTTCCGAGCATGCGCATCCTGAAGACCATCGGCGTGTTCACGCCCGAGCCGTGGCAGGGTTACGGCTACGGCGATCAGACCGATGCGCTGCTCAAGACCGGATTTCGACACGAGGGAAAGCCGCTCTACTGGGGCGACACGCATCACCCGGCGCTGAGCGAAACGGCCGGCGATTATGACGGCCAGTTTCTCTTCATTGGCGACAAGGCAAATGCGCGCATGGCGGTCATCAACCTCAAGACCTTCGTGACGCAGCAGATCGTCTCTTCGAATCTGATGGAATCGAACCACGGCGGTGCGTTCGTCACGCCGAACACGGACTACATCATCGAGGCGTCGCAGTATCCCGCGCCGCTGGGAATGAAGTTCTCGCCGATCGAGAAGTTTCAGGAGGAGTATCGCGGCGTCGCGGTGTTCTGGAAGTTCGATCGAGCCGAAGGCCGCATCGATCCGTCGAAGTCCTTCGCGCTCGAGCTGCCGCCCTACATGCAGGATCTGGCCGACGCCGGCAAGCTGGCGAGCGACGGCTACGCGTTCATCAACAGCTTCAACACCGAGATGTCGTACGGCGGCAACGCCGAAGGCCGTCCGCCGATGGAGTCGGGCGCGTCGCAAAACGACATGGACTACCTGCACGTCATCAATTGGAAAAAGGCCGAGGAGGTCGTGAAGGCCGGCAAGACCGAGACGATCGCCGGGATGAAGGTGATCCGTCTGCCCGTGTCGATCGAAGAGGGCCTGCTGCACTTCATTCCCGAGCCCAAGAGCCCGCACGGCTGCGACGTGACGCCCGACGGCAAGGACATCGTGGTGGCGGGCAAGCTCGACACGCATGCCACGGTCTACAGCATCGAGAAGATCAAGGCGCTGATCGAACAGAAGAAATTCGAAGGCAAGGACGCCTACGGCGTGCCGATCCTGTCGCTGCCGGAGTCGATGCGTGGACAAGTGGAGATCGGTCTCGGTCCGCTGCATACGCAGTTCGACGACAAGGGCAACGCCTACACGTCGGTCTTCATCGAGTCGGTCGTGGCCAAGTGGTCGCTCGCGGACCTGAAGGTCATCGAAAAAATCCCGTCGCACTACAACATCGGTCATCTGGTCGCCGCGGAAGGCGACACGGTCGCGCCGGACGGCAAGTACCTGATCGCCATGAACAAGTGGGCGCTGGACCGGTTCGCCGACGTCGGCCCGCTGCTGCCGCAGAACTTCCAGCTTGTGGACATCAACGCGCCGAACATGCAGCTCCTGTATGACATGCCGATCCCGAACGCGGAGCCGCACTACGCGCAGATGATCAAGGCCGACAAGCTCAAACCGATCATCGCTTACACGCCCGCGGGCCAGGACGCGATCACCGACAAGGCGGATCCGTTCGCGGTCGAGGGCGGCAAGGAAGGGATCGAGCGCAAAGCCGACGGCGTTCACGTGAATATGACGGCGATCCGCAGCCACTTCACGCCCGACACCGTCCGCGTGAAGAAGGGCGATCTGGTCCACTTCCATCTTACGAACCTCGAACAGGCCCACGACGCGACGCACGGCTTCTCCATCGACGCGCACAACGTCAACGTGAGCCTCGAGCCGGGTGAGCACGCGAACGTGACCGTCCGGGCCGACCGTGAGGGCGTGTTCCCGATGTACTGCACCGAGTTCTGCTCGGCGCTGCACCTCGAAATGGCCGGGTATTTCCTCGTGGAGCCCTGATCCACGGGAGGAATCATGCGAGCGATCGAAGGGCGGAATCCGATCGGGTTTCCGCCCTTCCTTTTTCTTTTTTCCGATCACCCCATGCGCTTGTTGCGAAACATTTTCGTCGCCGCCGTGCCGGCCGTCGTTGTGGCACTCGGCACTCTCGGACCCGTGATAAAGGTCGCGAGCGCGCGGCTCGAGGCGACCGCGGTCTTGGCGGTCGCGCGTCCCCCGAATTGCCGGACCGCCAGCGCCAGCGAGGACCTGCGCGCCGTGCTCGCCTCGGCGAGGCCGGGAGACGCGATTTGTCTCGAGCCGGGCAAATACGTGGGACCGCTGACGATCGCCGACGGCGTGACCCTGTGGGGGCCGCGCGAGGCGGTCGTGAACACAACCGGGGATGGAAATACGATCTCGATGACCGGCGAATCCCCCGCGCTCCTCGGAATCTCTGTGAAGGGGAGTGGGTCGCGTTTCGACAAGCAGGACGGCGCGATTCACATCTTCGCGAACGATGCCCGTGTCGAGGAGGTTCACATCGAAGGAGCGTTGTTCGGCATTGTGGTGGACAAGTCGAGCCGGGCGACGATCCGCGGCAACTTCATCCGGGGTACGGACGAGGAGCAGATCGGGCTGCGTGGAGACACCATTCGCCTGTGGGAGACGAACGACTCGCTGATCGAAAACAACACCGTCACGCACGGTCGCGACGTGGTCGTTTGGTACTCGTCGCGCAACGTGTTTCGGGGCAACGTCATTGAAGGCAGCAGGTACGGGACGCACTTCATGTTCAGCCACGGCAATACGTGCGAAAACAACCGCTACATCGGCAACGTCGTGGGCGTGTTCGTCATGTACTCGAAGGACACCACGCTGACGCACAACGTCCTTGCCGCCTCGACGGGCGCGGCGGGCATGGGGCTCGGCCTCAAGGAAGCGAGCGCGGTGACGGCCCGGGGCAACCACTTCATTCGAAACGACACGGGGGTGTATATCGACACCTCGCCGTTCGAGCCGGGCACCGTCGATCTGTTCGAGGGCAACTCGATCCAGCTCTCTCGTACGGGCATCCTCTTCCACGCGGCCACGCGGGGAAACCACTTTCGGGACAACCTGCTTCGCGGCAACGGCGAACAGGTCCGCGTGGACGGCGGCGGCGACGCGACGGGCACCGAATGGCAGGGCAACGACTTCGACGACTACCGGGGCTACGATCTGGACGGAGACGGATTCGGCGATATTCCGCACCGCGAGCGTCGATTGTCGACGGAGATCCGCGCGACGTATCCGGAGCTCGATTTTTTCGCCGGATCCCCGGCCATGTTTCTCGTCAACGCCATGGGCGAGATTCTTCCGCTCTACGCGCCGCGCACGATCTTGAGCGACCCGAAACCGCGAATGGGCAATTCGCGCCGCGGAGGCAACGATGCGCATTGAAACGCACGGCCTGTCGCGGCGATTCGGCAAGATCGCGGCGCTGACGGACATCACACTGGACATTCCCGCGGGCGGCCAGATCGGACTGATCGGTCCCAACGGTTCGGGCAAATCCACGCTCACGCGGATTCTCGTCGGCCTGCTGGATTACGAAGGGCGCGTGACGATGGACGGCCTCGCTCCGCGGCGCGACCGGGCGGCGCTCGCGCGGCGCATCGCCTACGTGCCGCAGGTCGCCCCCAATATCTCCGCGCCCGTCGGGGAGGTGGTCGCGGCGGTTTCGGCGTTTCGCGGCATCCCGACGGCCGATGTCGAGCGGATCGGCAAGGAACTCGACCTCGATGTGGCCGCGACAGCCGACAAGCCCTTTCGACGTCTCTCGGGCGGCATGAAGCAAAAACTGCTCGTCGCGCTCGCGCTGGCGTCGGGCGCGGACTGCTTCATCATGGATGAGCCGACCGCGAGCCTTGATGCGGCGGCGCGCGAGCGCTTCTTTCGGATCTTCGCGGAACGCTGCGCGAAAAAGACGGTGGTGCTGTGCTCGCACCGCCTTGAGGAGATGCGTCATCTGGTCGATCACGTCGTCGCGCTCGGGGACGGACGCGCCCATTACGCCGGAACCGCCGACGCTTTTCTCACCGCTCACGGCCTTTGTACGATTCAGGTGCGCGTTTCGTCATCCGACTCGGACAATTGGATTCGCGGACTGGGTTTCGCGCCCGGCGCCGGCAACTGGTGGCACCGCTCCGCGGATCAGGCGGAGAAACTGCGTCTGCTGCCCCGGTTGAGCGAACAACTCGGGAGCCGGATCGAGAACCTGCAGGTTCGGGATCTCGAATCCATCTCGCTCCCGTCGAAGGACGATCCGTCATGAAAAAGCTGACTCCACTTTTCGTCGCGCTCGCCGTTGTCGGGGCGGCGGTCCTGGTTGCGATCAAGATTTCCGGCACGCGCCCCGGTGGCGCGGTCGAGCCGTCGTGGGACCGGGAGACCTGCGCATTTTGCCGCATGCATCTCGCGGAGCGGCCTTTCGCCGCGCAGCTTCACACCGGCGACGCCCGCGTGCTGTTTTTCGACGATCCGGGGTGTCTTTTCGCGTATCAGGATCGGGAAAAGCCCGAAATGCATGCCCTGTATTTTCGCCACGTCGAGCGCGACGAGTGGGTCATTGGCGACGATGTCGCCTTCGTCTCCGTGCCCGCGTCGCCGATGGGATACGGGCTCGGCGCGGTCACGCGGGGGACGCCCGGATCATTCGACATCGCCGAGGCGCGCCGTCGCGCGGCGCACGGCGATTCCGACGGGAGCGGCGATGCGCCGGCGCACTGAACTCCTCGCTGCCGCTCGGCTCGACCTGATGGACGCGCTGCGTTCGCGGTGGGTGGTGACGAACGGGGTCCTCTACGTCATCCTCGCGTCCGTCTTCGTGTTCGTGGCCATGCGCGAGTCGAACGTCATGGGGTTCACCGGCACCACCCGCGTGCTCATGTCGTTCGGGCACGCCCTGCTGCTGCTGCTGCCGCTGCTCGCTCTCATCGCAACCGGCTCTTCGATCAACCGATCGCGCGAAGACGGCGCGCTGGAGCTGCTGCTCTCGCATCCGCTCCCGCCCGGCGATCATTATCTCGCGGTCACCGTCGTGCGTTTCGGGCTCGTGGTCGCGCCGCTCGTCGTCATCATGCTCGCCATGCCGCTGTATGCCCGCGCCGCGTTCGGCGACAGCGTGCCATGGTCCTTCATCGCGCGAACGCTGGTCGTGTGCGTCACCCTCGCATGGTGTTTCACGGGCATCGGGATGTGCGTGTCGGTGCTGGTGCCGAGCCCGGCGCGGGCGATGACCTACATCCTGCTCATCTGGGCCGTCGCCGTGGCGCTGCTCGACTTCGCCCTCATCGGGCTCATGCTTCGCTGGCGTCTCAACGCGCAAGCCGTGTTCATGCTCGCGTCGCTCAACCCCGTGCAGGCCGCCCGAATGGCCTTGCTGGCCTTCGCCGATCCGGAACTGTCCGTGCTCGGTCCGGTCGGCTTTTTTCTCGCGGGCAAGGTCGGCACTTCGAAGTTGTTCTTATTGGGAACGATGTGGCCGTTTGTCGCCGGAATCGCCGCGTGGTGGGCGGGGCGCCGCGCGTTCCTGAACGGGGATTTTGTCTGAGGCGCCCCACCGGCGCGCCCGACGTGGAAGGAAGGTTGGCATGAACGTGAAAGAGGCCCTCGACCGTTTCTACGAATTTCTTGAAACGCCGATCAAGATGCCCGCGCGCATCGTGCTGGCGCTGCTCGTCGTTCCACTGCTTCTGGTCTTCACGCAGCCGCTGTGGAACATCTCGATGAAAGCGCCGCAGTACCCGAACGGCCTGAGTCTCGACATCTTCGCGCACAAGGTGGAGGGCGGGAACAACGGCAACGATATCCGGGAGATCAGCACGCTCAACCACTACATCGGCATGGCGCCGATCAGCCGCGAGCAGCTCTCGGATCTCGACTGGATTCCGTTCGCGCTCGGCGTTCTGGTGATTCTGGCGCTGCGCGTAGCGGCGATCGGCAACGTTCGGATGCTGGTCGATCTTGCCGTCGTCTCGATCTACTTCTCGATCTTTGCCCTCGCGCGGTTCGTGTATCGGCTCTACGTGCTCGGCCACGATCTCGATCCCCGCGCGCCGGTGACCGTCGATCCGTTCATGCCGGCGATCTTCGGCACCAAGCAGATCGCGAATTTCACGGTGACCAGCCTGCCGCGCGCGTCGTCGATCTTCATGGGGCTGTTCG
>CAZPJD010000094.1:0-11699 GCA_964586775.1 uncultured bacterium
GGTGTGATCGGCGACGATGACCGGATCCATCTGGCGTTTCAACGCGATAATAATGACCGGCTTGTCTACGGCGTGTTGGATGGAGACACGTGGGAAGAGGAGACGATCGAGGCGATTGTGGGCACCGGAACTATTGACGGAACCACAATAGCGATTGAGCTATCGCCGTTCGGATTCCCTAGCATCCTTTATGCGACCGCGACCGGCGAGAACTACGAAATCGATCAAATGAAGTTTGCGACGCGCGATGCGCGTGGCTGGCATGTCGAAACGATTGCGGACGATGCAGAGGGTTACGCATTTGGGAACCTTGCTTTCGATTCGACTGGACGACCGCACGTTACGTTCTCGAAGGTGGAGACTGAACTCGCACCATACGAAGCCGTGTACGGTTTGATGGACGACCGATGGAATATCGAAAAGATCGATGGAGTTCGCCGGGCTTATTCGCTGGGCACCGATCCGGATGATCGTCCGGTGATCGGGTATGAAATCCAATTGGAGACGACGGAGGAAACCAGGCTTGGGCGACGCGTCGGCTTCGAAAACTGGGAAGCAGATGTCGTCGTGACCTCTGACGGACAAGCGGGCGGAGCCAAAATCTTGATTCGGGATGACGGCGTGGTCGATCTCTACGCGGGGATTAGCGACGATTCGATTATTCCCGACGGCATTTTCTACGCCACTGACGCAAGCGGAGACTGGCAGATCGAATCTCTCCAGATCGCCGGCACCATTTCCGGATTTGTCAGAGACGAGGACGATTTCATTCATCTCGCTCTTGATGCCGGCAGCGGCGATCCTCCGCCCGATCCAATTGGCCTGAACTATCTAACGAATTTGACGGGAAGCTGGCAACGTCATTTTGTCGAGAGTTGGATTCGAAGCCCCGAGCCCGTTTCCATTCATTTAATGTCCGATGGACGACTGAAGGTTCTGTTCGATCACCATTCGGTCGCGCTCATGTCAGCCACATTCGAGCCGGGAATGGAATAGAAACTCGAATCAGGCGGTGCGACGCCGTTGGTGGACCTTCCTTGGTTCAATCTCGCATCGGCACTTGCTCACCGCCCGTCGCCAGCATCCGCGCGGCGATCAGCAGGCCCGAGATGTTGTGCTGGTTGTAGTCGATGCGCATGGCGTTCGAGACCGGCGAGTGGCGGAAGACGCCCAGGGCGCGAGGCGGCGCGGGGTAGAGCGACGCGAAGTCCGCGCGGATGACGCGCTCGACCTGAAAGCGCGCGGACGCCTCCACCGTGCGCCGGATCCGGCCCGCGGCGTCCTCGTCCCCGAGGCGCTTCGCCAGCAGCCACGCGGCGGTGAGACCCTCGCTGCGCGACCCCGCCGGCGTGACCTGCGGCGGCGCGGGGTAGTAGCCGCCCGCGTGGTCGAGGCCCCACTTCGGCCCGAGCTGCTCGAAGGCCATCCCCCGCGCGATGCGGAAACAATAGTCGGCGTACGTGGGATTCGGGTCCGCCTCGTGGAGTTCCTCCAGCGCCAGCATCAGCCACGCGTCGGGCGGCACGTTGAAACGCAGCCCGAAGATCGTCCAGCGGTCGTCGATCAGGTGATCCGCCGCCCGGCGCACGGCGTCCAGAATGTCCGCGCGCTCGGGAAAAATCTGATGGTAGCGGATGAGACCGAGCATCGCCTCGCCGGGGTAGTAGATCGACCGGCGCGTCTTGGCCGTCACACCCGGGATGCCGTGGTAATCGCGGAAGCTACCATCGTCTTTTTGCGCGAGCAGGCAGTGACGCGCGAGACCCGCCGCGATGCGCTCGTCGTCGCCTTCCCAACCGGCGACCTTGCGCTTCTCGACATACGCCATCAGCGCGAGACCCGCGCCGCCGAGCTTGATGTTGTGCGGCTCGCGCACGAAGAACCGCTCGGGGTCGGCGGGATCGGCCTCGATGACCGTGCGCAGCCAGCGCAGGCCCGCGTTCGCGGCGTCCAGATATCGCGGCTCGCGCGTGGCGTCGTAGAGCTGATAGAGCGAATAGGTCGTGCCCGCGTGACGCAGCAGGTTGTAATCGACCTTGTCCAGATCGTCCTTGCCCGCGTCGTAGCCGTAATACCACTTGCCGTTCGGCTGCTGGATTTTGATGAGAAAATCGCCGCCGACGCGGCAGGCCGCCAGAATGTCGTCCGCACTCACGCGTTCGACCGGCGACGACGCGCGAAAGAGCGGCACAACGCGCTCACCGGGGCCGTTCGAGAGCCATGCGGACTCGCGGTAGCGGTAGAGCCCGTCGCTCATTTTCAGCCCGGCGATTTGCGCGCCGCGCCCCTTGTGCAGGTTCTGGCGCGCCGACTCGAACGACATGCTCCGCGCGTGCTGCACCACGGCGGGGATCGCGCGGCACTCGTCGTCCTCGCACAGCATCAGGCCGTCGAGGCCGCGCTCGAAGGTCCAACCGCGCTTGGCGAATTCGGCGATGCGGATGCGTTTGGGCTCGGTGATCGCGTGGATCGAAACGGTGCTCACCACCTGTTGCGGCGGCACCGACGCGCGCAGCTTTTTCGCGAGATCGCCCGCGGTTTTCGCCGCGTCGTCGCCAAGCGTCGCGGCGGCCATCGGCGGCAGCTTGGGATTGACGACGAGCGAATGAAACGCGACGAGTATCGCGGTCACATCTTCGCCCCCCGCAACGTCCGCCGACGTTCCGTCTTGGTCCGCCGACGCTCCGCCTTGGCCCGCGACGCCCGCCCACGCGGCCTCGACGATGCGTTTTTCGGCATCCGGCGCAAACGCGGCGAAGCGGCTGGAGGGGGTGTGCGAACGCAGCACGAGGCTCGCGCCGAGCACGACGATGAGGGCGACCAGAGCGATTTCGATCACGCGCCAAAGGGTGCGTCCGCGTTTCAAAAGAACCCCGTGCCGGTGTTGATGTAGAACGTATTCGGGTGCCGCTTTTCCGGCGAATAGGCGTAAGCGGCGCTCAGAATCCAGCTCGAGTAGTAGGCGATTCCGAGCGACTGGTACAGCTCGACGCCGTAAGAATCGTAGATCGGCCACGGGTCCTTGAGGTCGAGCTCGTCGTACCAGGTCTTGCCCGCCGTGGCGAAGACCGAGGCCGAGAGCGTGTCGAAGAAGATCGGCCACACGCCCATGCCGCGCTGCTGATACCAGATCGGCGTGCGCCAATCGACTGAGCCCACGACGGCGCGCTCGCCCACCAGCGCCGCGCGGCGGAACCCGCGCAGCGCGAACTGATTGTCGGCCGTCTGCGCCGTGAGATCGGACTCGATGGTGCCGCCGACGCGGAACCCGCCCCGGTAGCGGTCGTCGCCCTGCACCGCGCCGGCTTTGAGATCGAAGCGCAACACGTTGTTGTAGAAGGGCAGCGAGACGTACTGCGTCGCGGCGACAACGCCGGAAAGGACATTGTAGTCCGATCCGAACGCCTCGTTGTCGATCGCGCCGGAGATGACGTAGAAGCCGCCGTCTTCGGGCGAGATCGACATCGCGTACGACTTCACCGTGGAGGCGGAGAAGCCGAATCGCGGTCCCGCGAGCCATCCGCCGTTGGGGATTTCGTTGCGGACGTTGACGGTCCCGACGTGATTCTCCGAATGGGCGGCGGTGAAGTGCGCGAAGGCGGCCATTTCGTCGGTGAAGCGGTAAGACGCACCGATCGCTCCGGCGATGCGGTCCTGGAACACCGTGAACGTGTCGCCGGTCGGGTCCTCGGCGACGTGCCCCCAATCAAGACCCGAGCGCGCGAACGTCGTCTGAATCGTCGGGCGGAATCCGTCATAGGCGTATGTCGCGTAGACGTTTGGGAAGTTGTTGTCGAGATCGTACACGAAGCTCGTCATCCACGAATGGCGGAAAATGGAATCGACACCCGAGGTGGTGAAGCCCAGGTTCGAGATCATCTCGCCGTCCACCCACTCCGACGAGTAGAGCGGCTTCCAGTACGACGGAATGAGCGTCATCCACGGGCTGTATTCGCGCTCGGGCGGGGCGAGATCGGCGGCGGACCGGTCGACCGATGCGCTGATGGCGCCGCAAAGCACCGCGTCGACGGGGATGGGGTCGAGAGCGACTTCGCGCCACGCGGCGGGGTCCAAGTCCAGGACGGCGACGTCGAATCCGTACGACGAATACGAGATCATCGCCAGATGGCGCTCGTCGGGCGAAGGCGCGGGCTCGAAGACGCCCGTCACGACGTTCGTGACCTGAAAGAGCTTTCCGCGCTCGAAATCGAGGGCGTAAACGTTGTGCACGCCGGTGCGATCGGAGACGAAAAAGAGGTGACGACCATCGGCCGAGAACGCGGGGTCAATGTCGCGACCCGGGTGCGCGGTGAGGCGCTTGAAGCGATCGGTGGCGATCTCGTAGGCAAAGAGGTCGCGGTTGCCGTCGTCGTGCCAGATGGACATGACGAGCGTTTTGCCGTCGGGCGAGACTGCCGGCGGGCCGATCTGCGTGAAGAAGGGAAAACGATCGTAACCGAACACGTCGTGCATCTCGCCGGTTGCCGCATCGATGCGCACGACCTTGGTGCGACCCATCTCCTGATCGACGGCGAACACCGACAATCCGTCGGGCGACGCGGCCGGGTCGCGCAGTCGCGACTCGCGCGTCAATTGGCGCACGTCGCCGTTCGCCAACTCGAACAGGTCATAGTACTGCGTGAAGGGTTCGCGCTTCGAGTGCTGCGCGAACACGATTCGCCCATCGGGCAGGCGCGTTGCGCCGCCGGTCATTTCGGTTTTGAGGAGCGTGTCGTCGTCGCCGGTTTCGATGTTGTATTCGACAAGCCGCGCGTGGCGCGTGGGCGAGTGTTCCTCGACGACGACGCGTCGCTCGTCGATCCACAGCGGCCGTCGTTGCTGCCGCCCGCCGGTCGAGAGCGCGCGCATCGGCGTGATTCCGATCGCCGCGATCTCGCCGTATTGCCGCTGCGCCTTGGCGCGCGCCTCGGCCTCGAAATCACGCCACAGGTGCTTGACCTTCTTGCCCCAGATGCCCTTGGCGTTGATGTTGAACATGAAGGGCCAGATCTGCCCCGCGTGTTTGTACGAATAATCGCCGATCGTGGCCGGATCGAAGTTTCGCGCGATGTAATCGTGAAAGAGCCCGCCGAAGATGTAGGGCGTACCGCCCGACGGCCACCGGCGCGTCCAGCTCGACGCGAGATCGACGCTCGGGAAGCGATCCCCCAGCGCCGCCGCGCGCAGCATCATGTCCGATACGCTCGACCGATTCCGCCCCATCGTCGTCAGCTCGGTCTCGGTCCAGACGGCGAGGCCCTCGACCTGAAAGATCGGCTGCATGTGGTGCAAAAACAGCCAGCGCCCGAACGTGTAGCGCAGCCCGAGCGGAATGGCGCGCGCCGAGTCGAGGTGGATGGAGTGCGTGAGTTCGTGCGTGATGATGGCGCGAATCCAGTCGTCGTAGTGGTCGAGGCGGTCCTCGGCGTGGGGCAGGGCGGCGTAGATGCGCATCGTGTTCCACGGGCTCATCGACGACGATCCGTTGGTGTCGTCCTGGTCGTCCGAGATGACCAAGCGGATTTTTCGGCGTGGCTCCCAGTGAAAGAGCTTGGTGAGCGCGCCGTATTGAGACTCGGCGACGACCGCGGCCTTGCGCGCGATCACCTCGGCGCCGTCGTAATAGACGATCTCGAAGTGGTCGGTTTCGAACGCGCGCCAACGGTACGACGCGTCGTACGCGCTCGCCGCGAAGGCGGGGGCGGCGACGAACGCGAACAAAAATATTGCGAGCGCAAAAAGCGCGGCCGGACCGGGGATGCGAATCACTCGTCTCTCCAGGGCCGCTATCTAACAAGACGGCGCGTGCGGACGCAATGTGCCGCACGCACGCGCTGAAGCCGAATCACCCGTTCTCGTCAGTTTTCGATGTCGAGCGTGCCGAGGCTTTCGACCGAGGTGACGCCAAGACCGTTGTCGATCGTCGCGAGCCGGTCGGCGACGGATGGCGGAATGGCGAAACGCAGCGCGCGGTTGCGATCGGCCGGTCCGCCCATGCCGCCAAGCGACGCCCCGCCATCGTAGCCTTTGCGGATCGCGTCCTCGAAGGCGAGTTCGCGGCCGGTTTCGCCAAGCGTGTCGGAGTCGTCGCCAACGATACCCCAGTGATCGAAGAGCGTGAGCAGGATCGAGCCGGTGCCGTCGCGATTGTCGACGAGTTCCACCACGCGACCCTGCTGCGGGAAGTCGATGGTCGAGGGCGTCTGCACCTCCCAATACCCCAGCAGCGGGTCGTCGGTCTGGGAATGATGCGCGATGATCGCGTTTTCGTGGCCGTGGCCGATCTGGTGCAGGATCACGTTGGGGCACGTGCCTAAAAGCTGCGTGAGGCGGTCGCCGCCGTTCGGCGTGCTGGCCTCGGCGTGGTGCGAGCTGACGATCAAGAGCACGTCGTCGGCCATCGCGCGATCGAGCTCGGCCTCGATCCAATCGAACTGCGCATTGCCGATGCCGCCTTCGGAGAGGAGTCCCGCATCGGTCGTGTCGAGCACCAAAAAGCGCAGCGGCATGTCCTGCCCGGTGATGTCCGCCCAGTCGAGCGCGTACCACCCGCCGTCGGCGCCGTTGGTCACGCCGTCCTCGTTGCGATCGACGAAACCGTGACCCTCTTCGTGAAGCAGCGCGATGGAGCCGTCACGCCCCAGGAACTCGCGGCCGGGATCGGCCGTGATGAGGACGCCGTCATCGCTCGGATCCTCGTAGGTGCCGTTCAGCAGCACGTCCATGTCGAATCGCGGATCGACGTCGGCGCTGATGTCGTCGGGCACGAGTCCGAGCAGGTTCAGCATGTCGAGCACGGTCTGCCAGTCGAGGTCGAGGCCGAAGATGCCGCCGTCGATGTACACCGGCTGGCCGGGATTATCCTGCATGTACCCGATCACCGATGCGACGCCGGAGATGTAGCCGTAGCGCGAGCGGTCGGCGACATAATCGTCGGGAGAGTAGAAGGTGAGACCCGAGGTGGGATCGAAATTGCCGGTATTGAGCACGTCGTGGTTGCCGAGCACGGCGAGCCACGGGACGTTCGAGCCGTCGGCGCGCCGAAGCCCCACGGTCGGAAAATCGGCGTTGGAGTTGGGCAGGCCGGGGCGGTCGAAGGCGTTGATCGAGTTCCCGTCGCCGTCTTCTTCCTGGATGCCGAAGTGGCGCTCGCCCCGGTTGCGCCCCGTCTCGGGATCGATGTCCAGATCTCCGCTGTCGGGCCGAGCCCAACCGGGCTCTCCGGTCGTGATGCCGTTGCCGTCGAAGAGGTCGATGACGAGGGCCATCTCGTTGCGCTGCGCGTTGTCGGTGAGGTCGCCGAGCACGATCGCGAAATCGAAGTCGCGACCGTAGCCCGACTGGATGCGATTGGCGGTGCGGACGAGCGAGTTGACCAGGTTCGGCGAGACGTCTTCGTGCGGTCGGTACGCCGCGTCGAACACGCCGCCGATCAACCGGCTGGAGTCGAAGAACGTGAGCCGTGTGGGCGATTCCTCGTCGGTGAGCTGAAAGTCGGCCATGCTTAGGTAATAGGCCATCGAGAGCGGCTCGGCCCCGTTCGTTTCCCGGGTCGGGCCCGCGCCGAGGTCGTTGCGTTCCTCGCGCGGCTCGCCCGGTCCCTCGACGAGCGAATAACCCCGCGGCGCGCTGTCGTCGGGCTCGGGGACGAGGGTCAGATCCAGCGTGGTGGGCGGAATCCAGTCGTCATCCGCATCGTCGTCGGCGAGGTCGTCGTCGGAAGCGTCGTCGTCGCCCGAGTCGTCGTCGGACCCGGGGCCGTTTGAATCGTCATCGTCATCGTCGTCAGCCGCGCAGCCGAAGGCCGCGACCAGCAGGGCCATCGCGAGGAAAAACCGGAGCGGGAACAACGAATTCAGGGCCGCGAACCGTCTCATTTCGCCTCCAAATTGCCACCCAAAATTCACCCGGGCGACACGAAGGCGACACACTAGGGATTTCAAATAACCTCGTCTACGTGTATCCACATCATATTCGCTCATGACATCGCCGCGCCCGACCTTCGCGCCGATCCGCGCTCTTTGTGTTGATCGCGCCGCCCCCGCGCGGTAGGTTAGGCCCGTTCGTGCCCATTTTCTTTTTCGTGTCCATTTCGAGAGGGCCATGTCGAGCGAGCCGAAAATTCAGAACTCTTCGCGCAAGACCGTCCGAAAAGCCGTGATCCCGGTGGCGGGGTTGGGAACGCGCTTCCTGCCCGCCACGAAAGTCGTCGCCAAGGAGCTGCTGCCGATCGTGGACCGGCCGACGATCCACTACATCGTCGAAGAGGCGTACCAGTCCGGCATCGAGCAGATCATCTTCGTCAGCGCCGCGGGCAAGAGCGCGATCGAGGATTATTTCGACAGGTCCTTCGGGCTCGAAAAATGGCTGGAGGAAAAGGGCGACACGGCGCGGCTCGAACTGGTGCGCGAAATCTCGTTCATGGTCGAGGTGCAGTCGGTGCGCCAAAAGACGGCGCTCGGCCTCGGCCACGCCATCGGGTGCGCGCGGGATCTCGTCGGCGACGAGCCCTTCGCGGTCTTGCTCGGCGACGACATGTTCGACGGCGATCCGCCCGCGACGCGGCAGCTCATCGACGCCTACGAGCGTTGCGGGCGCGCCGTGGTGGGCGTTTACGAGGTGCCCATCGAGACGACGCACCGCTATGGCATCGTCGATTGCGCGCCTGGCGACGCGGAACCCTGGCCCCTGCGCGCGATGGTGGAAAAGCCGAAGGCGAACCCGCCGTCGAACCTCGCGATCATCGGACGCTATGTGCTGCCGCCCGAGATTTTCGCCTGCATCGACGCGACGCCGCGCGGCGCGGGCGGCGAGATTCAGATCACCGACGCGCTGAATATCTTGAACGAACGCGAGGGCGGCGGCGTTTATGCGCAGGTGCTGCGCGGCGCGCGCCACGACGCGGGCGACATCTTCGGCTTCATCGAGGCCAACATCGCATACGCCCTGAAACGGCCGGAACTGGCCGACCGCCTGCGGGAACTGCTGGCCCGATTCGCCGCGTCGTGAGACGACGATGAGCGCCCCCGAACGCCAGGAGTTGATCGTCGAAACCGCGGTCGCCCTGAACGCCCCCGGCACCTACCACTACCGGATTCCCGACGATTGGCCCGGCGTCGCCGCCGTGGGGACGGGGATTGTCGTGCCATTCGGCCGTCGCCGCGTCTCCGCTTTCATCCTGCGCACGCACGTCGATCCGCCGCCCGATGTCGAGGTGCTGGCCGCCATCGAGCCGCTGGCATCGGAGCCCTTCTTCGGCGACTTGCAGGTGCGGATGTTCGAGTTCATGGCGCGCTATTACCTCGCGCCCATCGGCGAGGTCGTGCGCACCGCGCTGCCCGCCGGAATTCTGCAATCGACGCACCGCATCGCCGAGATCACCGACGCGGGGCGCGCGGCGCTGCGTGAAGAGGGCACGGTGCGCGAGGCGCTGGCCGCGCTGCTCACCGCGCTCGCCGAAGAGCCCGAGGGGATCGCGGTGGCGGCGCTGGCGAAGCGCGTGCCGACCTTTCGCGATACGCAGCTTCGCGCGCTCGAGCGCGACGGCCTCACCATTACCCGCGTCCAGATGCGGATGGCGGCGGTGCGCGCGAAGACCGTCGCGACGTACTCGACCGCGCCGGGCGCAAACGTCAATTCCGCGCGCGCGGCGCTGGTGCGTTCGCCGAAACGACTGGCGGTGCTGGAGGCGATCGTCGCGTCGGGCCGCGCCGTGACGGGCGGCGAGATCGCCGCATTGATCGACGCCGATCCCCGCGCGCACCTGCGTGCGCTTGCCGCCGCGGGGTGGATTCGCGTGGGGGCGCGCGAGGTCTATCGACAGTCGGCGATCGAGATGGAACAGGGCGTGCCTCCGGTGCTCAACACCGCACAGGGCATGGCCGTGCGCAGGATCTGCGCCGCCATGGATGAGCGCGAGCACCGGACCTTCGTGCTGCACGGCGTGACGGGTTCGGGCAAGACCGAGGTGTATCTGCGTCTGGTGGAGCGCGCACTCGCGGCGGGCCGGCCGGCGCTGGTGCTGGTGCCCGAAATCGCCCTCACACCACAACTCGTGGGGCGATTCGTCGGGCGTTTCGGCGACGCCGTCGGCGCGAGTCACTCGGGCCTCGCGCCGGGAGAGCGCTATGACCTGTGGCGGCGGGTGCGGCGCGGCGAGACGCGCGTCGTTATCGGAGCGCGCAGCGCGATCTTCGCGCCGTTCGACGACCTGGGTGTCGTCATCGTCGATGAGGAGCACGACGGTTCGTACAAGCAGGACGACGCGCTGCCCTACAACGCGCGCGATCTGGCGATCTGGCTGGGCCGCGAAACAAAGTGCCCGGTGGTGCTGGGTTCCGCGACGCCGAGCGTTGAGACCTATCAAGCCGCCAAGTCGGGTCGATACGAATTGCTGGAACTGCGCGAACGCGTGCACGGGCGCGGCATGCCGCCGGTGCAGGTGGTGGATCTGCGCCCCCTGGAGAAGGAACTTGCGCGAAAACCGCGCACCGAGCGGCCCGACGACGCTCTGCCGCACGCGCGCGTGATTTTTTCGCCGACGCTGGAATCGGCCATGCGGCAGAATCTGGAGGCGGAAGAGCAGACGATATTGCTGCTCAACCGGCGCGGATACTCCACGCACGTCTTCTGCCTCGTGTGCGGCGCGTCGGCGCAGTGCCTTGATTGCGACGTCTCGCTGACGTTCCACGCGTCGCGCGCCAAGGCCGTCTGCCACTACTGCGATCGCGAATACGCCCCGCCGCGCGCGTGCCGCGTGTGCGGGGGCGAGCGGATGTTTTATGCCGGGCTCGGCACCGAGCAGGTCGAGCACGAGATCGCGCGGGTGTTCCCCTCGGCCCGCGTGGTGCGCATGGACCGCGACACGGTGACGGGACGCGAGGGGCACCAGCGGGTGCTCACGCCGTTTCGGCGTGGCGAGGCCGACATCCTGCTCGGCACGCAGATGGTGGCGAAGGGGCACGACTTTCCCAACGTGACGCTGGTCGGCGTGTTGCAGGCTGACGGTTCGCTGTCGATGCCCGACTTTCGCTCGGCGGAGCGGACGTTTCAGCTCGTCACGCAGGTGTCGGGCCGCGCGGGGCGCGCCGAGGCGCCGGGCCGCATCGTCATGCAGACGTACAACCCCGATCACTACGCGCTCGCGTGCGCGGCCGAGCACGACTTCGAGCGGTTCTTCGCGATCGAGATCGACCGGCGAAAGAATTCGTGGTTTCCGCCCTTCGCGCGGACCGCGCTGATTCGCGTGAGCGGTCCCGATCGCGACGCCGCGCGAAACGCGGCGATGGCGGCGGCCAAGGGCGCACGCAAGGCGGCGAAGGAACTTGGCTTCGGTCCCGACGCGGTGCTCGGCCCGGCGCGCTCGATGATCGCCCGCGTCAAAAACCGTTTTCGGTTTCAGGTATTTTTGCGCGCGCAGACCCCCGGCGATCTTCACCGGCTGGTCGCGGCGGCCAAAAAGGCGCACGACCGCGTCGCGCCGTCCACGCTCGCTTGGCGCGTGGACATGGACCCGCAGAGCGTCGTGTAGGCTCTACGACTTCTTCGACTTCTTGGCGGCCTTGTTCCCGGCCTTGTTCCCGGCCTTGGTCCCGGCCTTGTTTCCGGGTTTGGCGGGCGGCGCGGGCGCTTTGGGGATCTTCGCGTAGTCGGCCTTGAACAGCTCGATGCCCTTCTCCGTGAGGGGATGGCGGAAGAGT
>CAZPJD010000095.1:0-20632 GCA_964586775.1 uncultured bacterium
CTCGACGACCTGCTCCTGCGTGCGAATCAGCACGGCCGAGAGCTCCACGACCTCCGGCGGCACCTCCACAATGCGAAAGAGCGTCAGGCGGTGCGCGGCGGACTCGATGTAATCGACGATGTCGTCGAGCCGCGAGATGAGGCGGCGGATTTCCTCGCGATCGAAGGGCGTGATGAACGAGCTGCGCAGCAGATCGACCGTGTCGTGCGTGATCTTGTCGCACGCATGCTCGGCCCGTTCGATGCGCTCGATCGCCTCCGTGTTGTTCGAGAGGTTCATCAACGCGTCGCGCATGGCGAGTCCCGCCAGCAGCGCCGTCGTGGTGTGTTGGTCGAAGAGGGCGAAGAACTCATCCTTGCGCGGAAGCCAGGCGCGAAACACGAGGTACCTCCGGATTCGTTCGTCGATGTCCCGGGCGCTCGCCTCTCCCGAAAAGCCTGGTGTCCCGACCGGCGAAACGACAAACCCCGACGACTCCGACGTTCGTCTTCGGTTTCACGTTTCGGTTTGAGGGGTCCCCTTGGTGCTTCGGAATCGCGGCGCGCCGCCCACGGGCCATCGCGGGGCGTATGTAGCACGCTCGGGGGCCGAATCCAACCCCTCTGTCACGCGGCAGCCACGCGGATTTCACCAACGCGTCATGCGGAATCAGGCAAAAAAGCTCGAAATTATTCTGATATTTCGCGGGGTTAGCCGGCCCGCTGAAAGCGGAACTGGCTCCAGCGCTGGTTGGCGAGGCGCAGGATCTCTTCGAGCTGGTCGGCGGTGAGCGAATCGGTGCGCACGACGGCGGAGCGGAAGCCGTCGTACTTGGAAAAGTCGCGGGTCCGCAGTTTGCCCTCGGTCGTGATCTCGTTCCAGTACTTCGATCCCGGGAAGGGCGTCGCGACCGTGAACTGCACCGACTCGGGCGCGAAGGCGATCGCCATGTCGATGGTCTTCATCGCCGAGTCCCAGGTCTCGCCGGGCAGGCCGAACATGAAGGTCAGGTGCATCTTGATGCCGAGCTCGTGGGTGAAGGCGACCGCGCGCTTGACCTTCTCCAGATCGAGGCCCTTGTCGCAGGCGTCCACGATCTCCTGCGTGGCCGATTCGACGCCGTACTTGAGGCCCCAAAGCCCCGCTTCCTTCAGCTCGGTCAGGATCTCGCGGTCCATCAAATCGGCGCGGGCCATGATGCCGAAGGGCAGGTCCATGTTGCGCGACTTCACCTCGCGCGCGAACGCCAGCATGCGCTTCTTGCCGATGTTGAAGGTGTCGTCGTCGAAGTACGCGCTCGCGAAGTTGTACTCGCGGGCGAGCCACTCCATCTCGTCCACCACGTCTTCAACCGGACGCACCCGGTATTTCGGCGAGGCGTACATGATCTGCGGCCACGCGCAAAACGTGCATCCATAGGGGCATCCGCGGCTCGCCCACATCTGCACCGACGGGCGCGGGATGTTCCCCGGCTCGTCGCGATAGGCGTACATCGGCAGAAAATGGCGCGCGGGCCACGGGAAGACCGACAGATCGGGTTCCAGCGGGCGACGTCCGCCGTCCGCGATGTCGCCGTCGGCATCGCGCCACAGCAGCCCCACGGTCCCCACGGGCGACGCGCCCGAATCGAGGCGCTGCGCGAATTCGAGCAGCGTCATCTCGTATTCGCCCACGAGCACCGCGTTCACCTCGGCGTGCTCGCGAAGCCACGGCGTCTTGAACATCTCGTCGTGGAGCCCGGCGAGCACGATGAGCTTGTCCGGGTGTTCCTCCCGGATGCGCGCGACGTGGTACATGTCTTTGTCGTAGGAGTTCGTCGAAATCTCGAGCACGATCACGTCGGGCCGAAAGTCGCGGATGCGCGCGAGAAACGCCTCGTCGGTGATGCCCTCGGCGATGCCGTCGACCAGCAGCACGGGAAAGCCGTCGCGCTCCAGCACGCCCGTGGCGTAGGCCAGAAAGAACGGGAACGGCATGTACTCCATGGACTGCTCTTCGAAGTGCGGCCAGCGGCTGCCGGCGCGCACGCCGTAGAACCCGTCCTTTTTCCAGGGGGCGTTGCCGAGAAAGACGCGGGTGCGCTTCATGACCGCGCCCGCAAGATCACGCCGAGACGGCGGCGCGTCGGCCGCGGATCTGCGTGATGATCGATCGCTGCTCCCAGAGCATGGCGAAGGCTGTGTAGGCCGAGCGCGCGAGTTCTTCCCAGCTCTTGATGCGCAGCAGCGCGCGCAGCACGTAGCGGGGGCGGAAGTAGAACTTCATGTACGCCCTGCGCGCCCAGTGCTGCACCTCTTCCTCGGTCATGTCGCAGCCGGGGCGCGGGATGAACAGCTCGTCCACCGGGTTGACGATGAAGTCGCGCCAGTAGTCATGCCCGCCGTTTTCCTTGAGCAGCATCTGGTACATCTCGGTGGCGGGCATGGGCGTGACCTTCGAGAACTGCGCGTAGTCGAGGTCGAGTTCCTTGGCCAGCGTGATCGTCTGCCCGACGGTCTCGACCGTCTCGCCCGGGCTTCCCACCATGAAGTAGCCGAAGGTGTCGATGCCGATCTTGTTGGTGGCGTGGACGATCTCCTTGATGCGCTTCACCGTCGTCTTTTTCTTCAGCGTCTTCAGGATCGCCTCGTTGCCCGACTCGATGCCGTAGTAGATGCGCTTGCAGCCCGCGTCCTTGAGGTACTTGAGCATCTCCTCGTTGATGAGGTCGACGCGGCTTCGCAGCGCCCACGCGAACTTCTGCTTGCGGTTGACGATCTCCTCGCAGATGCGGATCACGCGGCGCTTGTCGGTCGTGAAGCTCGAATCGAAGAAGTCGAACTCGCGGATCGAGTAGGCGTCCAGGCACTCCTGGATCTCGTCGCACAGGTTTTCGGGCGAGCGCGGCCGGAATTTCAGCCCGCCCTGCTCGCAGAAGATGCAGTGGAAGGGGCAGCCGCGGCTCGTGATGAGCGGCGTGAAGTTCCGAAACTGGCTGATGAACGAGTAGTAGAGGTGGTTGGGCAGGTGATGGCGCGCCGGGAAGGGGGCGCTATCCACATCGGTGTAGAGCGGCGCGTAGGGATTCACCACCGCCTCGCCGTCATCCGTGCGCCAGATCAGGCCCTTGACCGCCGAAAGGTCCGTACCCGCGTTGTACGCCGCCAGAAACTCGGGCAGCGTCTCCTCGGCCTCGCCGGTGATGCCGAAATCGAGGCAGCGGTGGACCATCGTCTCCTTGGGGTAGATCCCCATATGCACGCCGCCCACCATCGACGGCACGCCCGTGGCCTCGCGGATGTCGCGGAACCAGTCGAGGTTTTGATGGAACAGGTAGGTGGTGGTCGTGTAGGCGACCAGATCGGGGCGGAACGCGGCGAGGCGCTTGATCGTTTGCGGTTTCGAGAGCCCCAGCGCGTGCGCGTCGATGAACTGGATCTTCGCGCCCGCCTTTTCGGCCACGGCGGCCACGTAGGCGAGCGACAGGCTCGGGAATACGCCGTAGTTGTCCTTGACGACCTTGATGCCGGGTTCGTTTTTGATGGACCCGTAGGGCGTGTAGACGAAGCTGATTCGCTCGATCGGTCGCTTGCCGCCCGCCATGTGTTCCTTTCGCGGTCCTTTCGCCGGGTGCGCCCAATTCCGCGCACGGTCGGGTCTGCCAAGGGCCTCACCCTACCGAATCCGGCGCGTTTTCCATGATGACGCAGATCACGCTCCGGGTCCATCGGCGCGAAAATCCGGTCGTTTTGTCGGGATTCACTCCAAAAGCTGCTCGATGATGCCCTGATAGATGGCCTTGTCGTAACCGTGGCGGCTGGCGCGGGGCACCATGTCGCGGTCGAGGAAGAGCGTGAAGGGCAATGAGCCTTCGGTGAAATACGGCATCAGCGTCCACGCCGGATCGGCGCAGATCGTGTACGAAAGCCCGTATTCGTCGCGCCACCCCTGCAGGAAATCCTGGCTCGGCGGGTTGTTTTCGTTGTCCTCGACCAGCAGCTCGATGATCTCGAAGCCCTCGTCGCGGTACTCCTGATACAGGTCCGATTCCAGCAGCGGCGCTTCCTCGCGGCACGGCACGCACCACCCCGCGCCCGAGTTGAGCATGACCACGCTGCCCATGAAATCGTACAGCGCCACAGCGTCGCCCGCGTCGTTCACCCACGACCAGTTGGGCACCGGCGTGCCGCCGTCGTCGTCGTCGCCCGTGTCGTCGTCATCGTCGTCGTCGAGGCCCTGAATCGGGGGCAGATCGTCGTCGCCGGCCGCGATGCCGTCCTCGCCGTCGTCGTATTCCTCGCCGTCCCAGCCCTTTTCGTAGTGGCCGCACGAGGCCGCCGCGAACGCCCCGAAAATCAGGGCGACCTGGCACGCGGCGCGAAGCCGCGAAACGGCAAGCGGACGAGTCATCGGGCGGATGCTAATGCCGCGCGCGCGGCGGCGTCAATGCGAAAACGCAAGCCCGGCGACGGTATCCCGAAGGAAACGGTCGCCGGGCTCGCTGTCATCGTCACATCTCGGTGGCGCGCTCACGGCCCCGAGCTGTCGTCATCGCCCTCGTCGTCATCGTCATCGTCGACCGTCGGGTTGTCGGCCGGGCCGTTGCCCTCGTCCGGACAGCCGACATCGTCATAGGCATCGTCGCAGTCGTCACGGCAGGTGTTTAGCACCGTCTGGCAGGTCTCCTGACAAGGTCCTTTGTCGGGCGGCGAAACATATTCGCATTCGGGATAACATGCTTCGGCGTCCGCTTCGCAACCGTGGAGACATGCGATTTCCTCATCAGTCTTGACGTCGCACCATCCGTCGTCATCCGCAACGTCGCCGCTGTCCGACGTATCGCTCTCGTCGTCGTCCGTTTCGCAGGCGAGTCCGATGGCCCCAACGAGGGCAATGATCCCAACGCAGATCAGCATGTATTTCGGGTCCATTTGATCCTCCGCGCTTACGGCCCCGAGCTGTCGTCGTCCCCCTCGTCGTCGTCGTCATCGTCGACTGTCGGGTTGTCTGCCGGGCTGTTGCCCTCGTCGGGACAGCCTTCGTACGGATACTGTTTCGTACATTCATCGTCGCAAGCGCTGTGCTGATCCATGCACACTTGATTGCACGGTCCAACCTGATCTTGCGGATTGTATGCGCACTGGTCGTAGCAGTCCTCGGCTTGCATCGCGCAATCGTCGACGCACGCGTTGTGCTCATCGGTCTCGACATCGCACCATTCGTCGTCATCTGAAACGTCGCCATTGTCCGAAGATTCGCCTTCGTCGTCATCCGTTTCGCAGGCGAGTCCGACAAGCCCGAGAAGCGCGATCGTCGCGATCCAGCTCAGCAGGTGTTTCGGGTTCATCTGGTCCTCCGTGCTCACGGCCCCGAGCTGTCGTCGTCCCCCTCGTCGTCGTCGTCTTCATCGACCGTCGGGTTGTCGGCCGGGCTGTTGCCCTCGTCCGGACATGCAACATCGGGATAGGCTTCATCGCAATCATCGCGGCATGTGACCAAATCCGTCTCGCAAGCTTCCTGACAGGCTCCCTTTTCCGCTGGCATTGCGTACTCGCATTCATTGTAGCACGGCTCCCAGCCCGCTTCACACTCCGCCGCGCACGCGTTGTGCTCATCGGTCTCGACATCGCACCATTCGTCATCATCCGAAACGTCGCCGTTGTCCGATGCTTCGCCCGCGTCGTCGTCCGTTTCGCAGGCGAGTCCGATGGCCCCGAGGAGCGCGACGCCAATTATTGTCATGAAAACGCAGTTATTGTTCTTGAATCGAAACATTGACTGGTCCTCCCATTCCTTTTCTCAGAATACTCCTCGATCAGCCAAGCGTCAAAAGAAAAGCGCAGCCATGGCGCAAACGCCAATACCGCTTTCACCCGATCATGCTCGGCCAGTTTTTCGACAGCCACGCGCGCTCGCCCGCACGTTCGCGCCACTTCGGGTCATCGCGATCGACCGGAATCGATGTCGCAAGAATATCATCGAATCGCGCTTCCACGTCGGACGCGAACGCCATATCCTCGATCACGAGCAGCGCCTCGCTCTCCCAATACCCCGCCGTGATATCCAGATTCGCGCTGCCGATCGCGCAATACTTTCCATCGGCGCACAGCAGTTTGGCATGCACATGGGGACGCACCGCGCCCAAATCCTCCGCCCATCCCGCGCAGGCCGGCGCGACGAACGCGAATGCCGCCGCCCCCGCCTCGACCAGCTCGTCGATGCGCCCGTGTACGACCTGCGTGGCGAGTTCGCGGATCGCCCCGCCGGGAAACGGCTCGCCCTCGCCGCCCGGCACGCCAAAGACCGGCCGCACGTGCCCGACCACCACCCGCACGCGCACGCCGCGGGCGACGGCGTTTTTCAGCGCGCGCAGGATCTCGAACTGCATGGGAAAGGTGTTGACGACGAGCAGGTCGCGCGACGCGCCGTCGATGAGCGCGAGGTAGGCTTCGAGCGTATAGGCGTCGCGCATGCCGCGATGGATGACGAGCCGCGTGGCGATCGACCCGGCCACAGGCGGCGTGATGACGCCAAAGGGCTCGCGCCCGGCCGCGATCCACGCATCCAGAAACGACGCCTCGATGCGCTCGACGATCGGGCCCTCGACCAGCGCGCCCGCGTCGAACCACGGGATGCGCGTGCCGGGCGTTTCGCGCGAGAGCGCGATCTCGTCGAACCCCTGATAGTAGGTGTCGGCGAGGTTGCGCCCGGTGATTACGCCGCGCGCGCCGTCCACGACGACGAGTTTGCGGTGATCGCGCTGTTTGAGGTCGTCGAGCGACGGCATGCCCTCGATGGGCCGGTTCGCCGCGACCTCGATGCCCTTCACCTGCTCGAGCCGCGCGAGAAACGGGTTCTTGGCACCCATCGCTTCGTGGCGGCCATACAGCGCGTCCACCAGAAAACGCACGGCCACGCCGCGCCCGGCCGCGCGCACCAGCGCCGCCGCGATCTCGCGCGGCGTTTCCTCGTCGTGGACGATGTAGGCCTGCACGTGTACGCGTTCGCGCGCGCCGTCGATCAGCGCGATCAGCTCCCGGCGCGCCGCCGCGTTGTCGAGCTCGATCCGCACGCGGTTGCCGCCGATGCGATGCGACGCCGTGGTCGCATCGAGCCGCCGCGCGACGGGGTCGTCGGTCGTGCCCAGCGGCACGCGCGAGGCGTCGATGCGCGCCGCGATCGCGTCCGGTTCGAGCGCGTCGATCTCGCCGGCCAAGAACGCCGCGAAGCCGTGCGTGTCCATGGGCTTTTGGGAACGATGGACGATGGCGACGGCTTCGATACCCCTTGAACGCAGTCGCGCCGCGACTCGCGCCAGCAGCACGGCCTCGAAACCGCCCGGCACATCGGAAAGCCGCCCCGAGCCCAGAAGCTGCCCGGCTTCGAACACGCGCGGCGACGTGAACCCCGCCGAGAGAAGGCGCTCCTTGGCCTCGTCGAGACGCGTGTTGACGGCGAGTTTCACGCCGAACACGTCGAAGCCCCCGGCCACGTGCGCCGCGTGAAGGCGCGCGAGCGTCTCGCCGCCGATCTCGGCATCGACGAGCACCAGCGGCCCCGCCGCGCGCACGATCGCCGCCTTGGTTTCGAGCGACGCGACGGGGTCGCGCCACCGCCCGTCGGACACGCGGCCAAGGCCCAGAAACTCCCGCGACGGGGCGTCGGCGATCTCGTCGTCGCGGATCGTCAGATAGCCGTGGTGCGCGTAGGCGACGGCGTGCAACTCGCCGCGATCGACGACGGCGACGTGCGTCTGATTCAAGGGCTGCGGCATGCCCAGCACGTTGACGCGCTCGACGTAGAGCGTGAGCGGCGATTCGTCGGCGAAGACGTCCGCGGCGCAAAGGATCTCGGGATCGAGGTAGGGCGACAGCCCGCGCGTTTCGGTGGGGATGAGCGCGACGGGGATGCGCAGCTCGCGCAGCGCCCACGCGACGAAGACGCCGCCGAGCCAGTGCCCGACCTCCCAATCGGCGTCGAGCAGCACGCACAGCATCTGCGTTCGCCACTCGGCGATGCGCGCCGTCACGGCAGCGCGCAGTTCGAGCAGCTTGGCGTCGCTCTGCGCAAAACGCACCGCGCAGGCGAGTCCCGCCACGCGGGCGTTCGCCTCGATGTCCTCGGCGGCGAGCGCCTTGACGGGGCGCAGCGCGAAAAACCCGAGTTCGTATTCGGGGCCCGTGCGTTCGCGCGCGAACCCGGCGAAGGCCGCCGCACTTTGCGGCTTGCCGTCGAAAGGAAAGAGCAGCCGGCGGATCGGATCGGTATCGCCGTCGTCCTTCGGCCCGGCGACAACCACGGGGATTCCCACGGCCTGCACCGCGAGGGCGACCGTGTCCACCAGATCGGTGGGCATCCACGACGTGAGGGGCCCGACGACGACAACGTCCGCGCCCATGCCCTTCGCCGACGCGCGCAAATCGTCGTCGCGAAGCTCCAGCGCGGGCTCCGACGTGACCTCACCCGCCCAATCGGCGAGATCGTTGCGCAACCGCACGAGCTGCGCGTCGGCCCGGCTGAGCACGTCGATCAGGTCTTCCCAGGGATCGCTTTGGAGTTTCAGAAACGGCGAGACCGGCGCAAGACCGACCAGATGCACGCGCTCGGGCTTCGCCGCGAGCCGCCGCGCCGTTTCGACCGCCCGCGCCGCCCCCTCGGGCAGTTCGACGATAACGAGCAGTCGGCGAAACATCGCGGGCTCTCCCATCGCGCGTCAGGCCGCTCCGGCGCTCCGGCCGCCCGCCGCGGGCGCATCCCACGTCGCGGCGAACACGCGACGCCGAAAGAAGTGGTCGAGACGCAGGTTGACGATCTCGGGGTATTCGAGCGTGGCGTAGTGCGTGCCGTTGGGGATGACGAACAGCTCGCTGCCGTCGATGTCGCGGTGCATCTCGGCCGAGACCGAGAGCGGCGTCATCTTGTCGGCGGCGCCCGCGGTGATGAGCGTCGGCACGCGCACGGTGGTCAGGATCGGCCGCGCCGAGTGCTCGTCGAGGCGCTTGATCATCAGAAAGTACGTGGGGAAATCGAGATCCTTGAAATCCTGCGCGACCTCGGCGAAGAACGCATCGTTCGCCGTCACGAGACGCAGAGACTTGATGACGCCGATGGACCAGGGCTGCGTGAGCAGCCATCCCGGCAGCGCGGCGAAGAGCGGCCCCGCGCGATAGAGGCCCTCGGCCAGCGCGCGAAACATCACGTCGGCCTTGGGCAGGCCGAACGCCGTGCGCAGCACGTGCTCGAACGCGCCGTTGATGAGCACGAGCCCTTGCACGTTGCGCGGCAGATGGTGGTAGATCTCGAGGCCGAGTTCCACGCCCATGCTCCAGCCGCCGGTGACGAAGCGCTCGCGATCCCACCCCGCGCCGCGCACGACGGCCAGCGCGTCCTCGACGTGGTCGTCCACCGCGAGGCGCTCGATGTCGCGCGGTTTTTCGGAGCGGTAGCAGCCACGCGGCTCCCACGTCACGATCGTCATCTTGTCGTGGAAGAACTCGAACAGGAACTTCCAGCAAGACAGCGGCGTGCCCATCCCCGGCGGCAGCAGCCATTTATGCGGCCCCGCGCCGCAGCGGTACGCCTGAATGCGCGTGCCGTCCGCGCTCGTGACGACGAACTCCTCAACGGGCACATCGATCGAAATCATCGCAACGTCACTCCTTCAAATTCCCAATTCATCCGTGCCTCAATGCGTGGTCGCGCCTTCGAGCGAATCCATCGCGGCCTCGACCAGATTCACCGCCGCGCCCAACGTGTCGGCGTCGAAGGCAAACCGTGCCCCGGCCGCGGCGAAGAGCTGGGGCAGCGTGCCCGCGCCCATCGCCAGCGCGCGCTTGTAGGCCGCGAGCGCCCCGGCGGGATCGGCGATCGAGTGCCCGAAGACCTGCACCGCGCCGAGCTGCGCGAGCCCGTATTCGACGTAATAAAACGGATACAGGTGGATGTGCAGCTTGCGGTGCCAGCCCGTCTCCGCTTCGATTTCGAGCCCCGACCAGTCCACACCGCGCATGAAACGCGACCAGAGCGCCGCCCATGTTTCGTCGCAGCGGCGGGCGTCGCGCGCGTCGGCGGGGTTTTCATAGACCCAGTGCTGAAAGGCGTCGACCACGGCCATGTACGGCCAAAAGAGCACGATCTCTTCCAGATGCTCGATGCGCGCGCGGGCCGCATCGGCCTCGGTGTAAAACGCCCCCGGCGCGCTCAGATACGGTGCGGCGAGCAGCTCCATGCTCATCGACGCGACCTCGCAAAACTCCATCGGCGCGGCCCACCGCTGGTGATGCGGCAGCTTGTAGACCTCGAAGGCGTGGAAGGCGTGACCGGCCTCGTGCAGCAGCGTCTGCACGTCGTTGTGGATTCCCACCGCGTTCATGAGGATGAACGGGCGGCGGCGCTGGTCGTATCCCGTGCAGAATCCCCCCGACGCTTTGCCCTCGCGGTTTTCCAGGTCGAGCAGGCCCTCGGCGCGCATCGTGCGGTAGTAACCGCCCAGCCGCGGATCGAGGCGATCGAAGATCGTCGCCGCCTTTTCGTCCAGTTCCGCGCCGTTCGCGAAGGGGCGCAACGGCGCGGCCCCGCGCGTCTCGACGTTGAGATCCCACGGACGCAGCCGATCGACGCCAAGCGCCGCCCGGCGCTTCGCGTAGATCCGCTCGGCCACCGGCACCACCGCGCGCAGGATCGCATCTCGGAAAGCGGCACAATCCGCGGGCGAGTAATCGAAGCGTCCCATCATTTTCCACGCGTAGTCGCGATAGGTCGTGAAGCCCGCGTTCGCCGCCATCGGCAGCCGCACGTCCAGAAACTCGGCCCACAGCGCGTCGATCGCGTCGCGATCCTGCAGCCAGCGCGTCATCTGGGCGCGCCACGCCGCTTCGCGCCGCGAGCGATCGGCCTCTTGCAGCACGGGGCCGAGCTGCGCCACGGTCTTTCGCTCGCCGTCCCAATCCACCATCTGCGCGCCGGTGATCTTGCGATACCGCTGGCGCAGGTCGTGCTCCTGGGCCTTGAGCGGTTGGTTCTCCTCGCGAAAGGCCTCGATGTCCGCGCGCGCCTGACGCAGCGGAACCTCGAAGCCCTCGGGCGCAAGACCGCTTTCCACGAGTCGCCTCTTGAGCGCGTCGGCCTCGGCCTGCGCGGGCAGGTGGATGCGCTGGACGTATTCCTGATAGCGCTTTTCCTTCTCGGCGTTTTCGGTGTCGCACGCGGCGGCCACGGCGAGCACGTTGTAGGTCTCCTCGACCAGCGCGTGCAGGCGCGTCCAGTCGTCGAGCCAAGGCGTCAGGGTGTCCGCCGCGAGCGGCGCGGCGGCGATGGCGCGAAACGCCGCTTGCACCGGCTCCCAAGGCGTGGCCGCGAAAATTTCCGGATCGGCGGGAAGGTTTGGAAACTCCCCGCGCGCGGTCGTGTCGATATTCGTCATGATGAGAATTCCTTTTGACGGGCGGCTCGCGCCCCCACGGGCGAGCGCCGCGAAAAAAATACGGGAAGCCCCGGGCCAATGCAATCAATCGGGCATCCCGTTCGTTATCGGTATGAGGTCCCCAAACGCACGCGGGAGGTCACGTGCCGCCTGAATCCGAATCCGAAAATGCGCGCATCCGCGACCTCGCGCGGCGGGGATTCCGCTACGCCCTCGCCCTCTCGCACGACCCCACCGCCGCCGAGGACCTGTTGCAGGAAGGCTGGATGCGCCTTTTGCGCGCGGGGTCGCGCGTCGAACCCGGCCCGCTTTTTCTCACCATCCGTAGGATTTTCATCGACGAGCGACGTCGTTCGCACGTCGCGCCCTTCACGCACTGGGACGAGACGACCATCGAGCGCATCGCGGGGGTCGATCCCGGGCGCGAAACGGTGCTGGCGACGTCCGATCAGGTCGCGGCGGCACTCTCCGGACTGCGTCCCGACGAGCGCGAGGCGGTGTTTTTGCAGTGCGTCGAGGGCTACACGGCCGCCGAGATCGCAAAGCTCACCGGTCGCGCGCGCGGAACGGTCCTGTCCATCATCTTTCGGGCGAAACACAAGCTCGCCGGATTTCTGAACGGCGAGTTACGGGAGGCCACGTCATGACGCCTTTTGAGCCCCACGAAAAACCCATCGACGATCACATTCGCGGCCATTACGAGAGCGCCGAGCCGCGCACCGAATTGCTGGACGAGCTCGCCCGCGCCGCGCTTGCCGCGCCCGCGAAGCGTCCCGCTCGCGATTGGAACTGGCGGGCGGGAGCCGCCGCGGCGGCGGTCGCGGTCTTCTCCGTCGCCTTCGTCTGGAAGATCGGCGCGATCGGCCCGGAGCGTCGCGGAATCGAGATCGTCGTTCCGAAGCCGGAAAGTCAGCTTCCGGTACGCGTCGCGGACGGATCGAAGAACGAGGATCGGGAGTACTTCAAGGCCGTCGTCCCCGCGAAAAGCCCCGCGGTTCCGCCGAGTGTCCCCACGTCGAAACCGATGGAGGAGGCCGAGATCGCGGCCGGCGCCATGCGCGCGCAGACCCCCGCCAAGGACTCTGCAAATGTCGCGACCGCGGCGCCGGATCCTTCGCGATTCGATGCGTACGGCGCGAAGACCCGCGATTTCGATGAAGGTGCGCGGATGGGCTTTGCGACGTCGGGGGAGTCCTCGCCCGCGGGCGGCGGTGGACGCGCCACGATGTCCAAGCTGGCCGGCGCGGCCGGCGAAGGCCAAATCGGGATGCTCGGCGGTGACGCCCCGTGGGACAACCTCGATGACCATCGCGCGAATCGCGAAGAAAAATCCGCGTACGGCCCCCTGCTCGTCCGCCCCGACCGCAACGAGTTCGCGCCGCGTTTCGACGCGGGTTTCGAGCGCGTCGCCGAGCGGCCGCTCTCCTCGTTCGCGGTCGATGTCGATACCGCGTCGTACTCGATCGTGAAGCGGTACCTGGCCGAGGGACGCCGGCCGCCGACCGACGCCGTGCGCATCGAGGAGTTGGTCAACGCGTTTCGTTACGACGTGCCGGAACCGCGTCGCGGGCAGGATTTCACCGTGCTTGCCGAGGCCGCCTCCGCGCCGTGGAACGCGAACCATCGCCTCGCGCGCATCGCCCTTGCCACGCGCCCGATCGCGCCCGCCGACTGGCCCGCGATGAACCTCGTGCTGCTGATCGACGTGTCGGGCTCGATGGAGGCCGCGAACAAGCTGCCGCTCGCCATTGAGTCGTTCACGCGGCTCGCGAATCAACTGCGCCGACAGGACCGCATCGCCATCGTCACCTACGCGGGCGAAAGCGGCGTGGAGCTGCCCACGACGCCCGGCAATGACCGCGATGCGATCCTTCGCGCCCTGCAAAGCCTGCGCGCCTCGGGCACCACGCACGGCTCCGCCGGGCTCGACACCGCGTACGCGCTCGCGTGGCGAAGCCATATCCCCGGCGGCGTCAACCGCGTGCTGCTGGCGACCGACGGCGATTTCAACGTGGGCGTGACCGACACGGGCTCGCTGGTGAACCTGGTGCGCGACTACGCGGCAAAGGGCGTGGATTTGACCGTTTTGGGGTTCGGCATGGACAACCTCAAGGACGCGCGGCTCGAGGCCATCGCCGACCGCGCCGACGGAAACTACGCCTTCATCGGCTCGCGCGACGACGCCGAGCGTGTGCTGGTGCGTGCGGCGGGCGCGACGCTGGTCACCGCCGCGTACGACGTGAAGGTGCAGGTGGAGTTCAACCCCGCCGCCGTCGAGGCGTACCGGCTGATCGGCTACGAAAACCGCGCGCTCGCCGCGCACGACTTCGCCGACGACCGCAAAGACGCCGGGGACGTGGGCTTTGGTCACGTTGTGACGGCGCTCTACGAGATCGTGCCGCACGGCGGCGGGTTCGGATCGTCGCCCGAACTGCGCTATCAACCGTCGGCTCCCTCGACCGACCGCGCAATCGAGGCCGCGAGCCCCGAGTCGTTCTACGTCAAGGTGCGTTATCGCCCGACGGACGGCGGCGACGTCCGCGAGTTCGCCGTGCCGTTCAACGACGACGGCCGCTCGCTGATGGAATCGACCGACGACATGCGATTCGCGGCGGCCGTCGCGGCATTCGGGATGGGACTGCGCGATCCGTCCTCGTTAGGAGCATGGTCGTTCGAGGACTCGCGCATCCTCGCGCAGGGTGCGATCGGGAGCGTCGACGCGGCTGCCCGGCGCGAATTCGCCAACCTGATCGGCGGTTGGTGGCGATAGGTTCCGCGCGAAGCACCCCATCCGGGCTTGACGCATCGCGTCAGGCCCGTTCTCATTTTTTCCTTTCCACCCCTCATGAATTTGCTGTAGCGTGAATTCACACGCGCATCATTCCGGAAAGGTCGGTCATGTCCAATGGCCAACAAGACCTGTTTCGGCGTCTCGTCGAATCGTTCCCTTACGGCGTCGTATTGCTGGAAGCGCGAGGAGACGATCCGCGAGACCTGATCCTTATCCACGCCAACCGCGAGGCGGTGGAACGCTCGCCCTACGCTCTCGCGGCAAACATCGGGCGACCGCTGCGCGAAGCCATCGGGGATATTCAAGACGACGCGCTGCGCGATCTGGTCGCGCGTCTGTGGAGCGCGGCGGTTCACGGCGAGTCGATCGAGATTCCGACGTTTTCTTTCGATCCGGATTCCGCCTCCCCCGGTTGGTACAAATTGATGACCGTGCCCCTCGCGGATCGATTGATTGCGGTCATCATCGCCGACATTCGGGAGGATCTGGAGGCGGCGGAGAAGCTGCGGAAAAGCGAAGAGCGTTATCGGCGATTCGTCGAGAATACCGAGGACTTGGTCGTCGCCGTGGGCGGCGACGGCGTCATCACTTACGCCAACGAGGGCGTGGAGCGATTTCTGGGGCTCGAGCCCGCGGAGTGCGTCGGCCGGCGCATCTTCGACTTCTTCCACCCCGATGATCGACCCCGTTCAAGGGACGACTTCCGCGCGCTCGCGGCGTCGGGCCGGCGAGGCCGTTCGTACGAGAGCCGCGTGGTCCACGCCGACGGGCGCGCGTTCGACATTCTGTGGACCATCAACGTCGACTACCGGACGGACGGGAGTGTCGAGGCCGTTCACGCGGTCGGCCGGGACATCACGGACCGCAAAGCGGTGGAAGAGGCTCTGCGCGCGACCAACCGTTTTCTCGACTCGGTCGTCGAGAACATCCCGGATATGGTCTTCGTGAAGGACGCGGCCGAGCTGCGCTTCGTGCGTTTCAATAAAGCCGGCGAGGACCTGCTGGGGTTTGGGCGCACAGACCTGATGGGCAAGAACGACTACGACTTCTTCCCGCGCGACGAAGCCGATTTTTTCACCGCCAAGGACCGCGAGGTGCTCGACAACGGCGAGTTGGTGGACATTCCCGAGGAGCCCATCCACACGCGTTTGCGCGGCACGCGAACGCTGCACACCAAAAAGATCCCGATCACCGACGACGACGGACACCCCACCTACCTGCTGGGCATCTCGGAGGACATCACCGAACGCAAACAGGCGCGCGCGGAACTCGACCAGTTCTTCGCGCTCGCCATCGACATGCCGTGTATCGCCGACTTTCAGGGGACGTTCCGCCGGCTGAGTCCGTCGTGGACGGCGAATCTGGGCTGGACGGACGAAGAGCTGATGGCGAAGCCGTTTCTGGACCGCGTTCATCCCGACGACGTTGACGCGACGCGCGAGGCGATGGCGGTGCTTTCCCACGGGGATGTCGTCATCGGTTTTGAGAACCGCTACCTCGCCAAGGGCGGCGCCGTCCGGTGGCTGTCCTGGAACGCCGTCGGCGACACGACGCGAGAGCTGATCTTCGCCACGGCGCGCGATGTGACGCGCCGGCGCGAGGCCGACGAACAGATCCGGCAGGCCAAGGAAACGGCGGAGACGGCGAATCGCACCAAGAGCGAGTTCCTCGCGAATATGAGCCACGAGCTTCGCACGCCGCTGAACGCCATCATCGGGTTCTCGCAGATTCTGGCGAATCGCACATTCGGCGACCTGACGGACAAGCAGGCGCGGTACCTGCAAGGAATCGAGCAATCCGGGTGGCACTTGCTTCAGCTCATCAACGACATCCTCGACCTCTCCAAGGTCGAGGCGGGCAAGATGGGCCTCGATCTCGAATCCATCGCTCTGGCCAGGACGATCGAGGCCTGCCTGCTTATCGTCCGCGAAAAGGCGTACGCCCATGGCATCCATCTGGATCTGCGGGTGGACGAGGCCGTTCGCGGTCTGCGGATGATGGTGGACGAGCGTAAACTCAAGCAGATCATGTACAACCTGCTGTCGAACGCCGTGAAGTTCACGCCCGACGGCGGCACGGTCGCGATCGATGTCGAACTTCATGGCGGCGAGGTTCGCGTGCGGGTGAGCGATTCGGGCATCGGCATCGAGCCGACCGATCTCGACCGCGTGTGGGGCGCGTTCGAGCAGATCGATGGCTCCCGCTCGCGCGAGCGCGAGGGCACGGGGCTCGGTCTCGCGCTCACGAAAAAGCTCGTCGAACTTCACGGAGGCCGTATCGAGGTGTCCAGCCCGGGCCGCGGATTGGGAACGACGTTCGACTTCTCGATCCCCGTGGTTGAGTCGTCGCTGCCGATGGTGCCGCGTCCGACTTCGGCCCGGCACACAGCCGCGAAGCACCCGGGAGAGGCGCCCCTTGTGTTGATCGTCGAGGACGACGCCAACGCGCGCGAGCTGCTCACGCAGTACATCACCACAGGCGGGTATCGCGTGGTCGGCGCGCGCGACGGCGAGGAGGCGCTGCGACTCGCGCGGGAGCTGAAACCCGACGCCGTGACACTCGACATGATGCTGCCCCGGATCGACGGTATGGGCGTGCTGGCGAGCCTGAAGGCCGATCCGGCCACGGCGGACATTCCCATCGTCGTGGTTTCCGTGACGGAAAAAAGCCAGCTCGCGTTTACGCTGGGCGTGGCCGAGTGGTTCGTGAAGCCCGTCGACGAGAAGCGGTTGCTCGACACGTTGCGACGGTTGTGCGTCGCGAATGGACGCGATTCGCTGCGCGTGCTGGTGACGGACGACGATCCCGTCACGGTGGAATGCCTGACGACGTTGTTCACGGGCGAAGGTTACGAGGTCGAAGGCGTGAACGGCGGCGCGCAATGCCTCGATTCGGCGCGGCGCGACCCGCCGGACGTCATCATCCTCGATCTGATGATGCCGGGCATGAGCGGGTTCGACGTGGTGGACCGGTTGCAGGCCGATCCGCGGATGAAGGACGTGCCGGTCGTCGTCTACACCGCGATGACGCTCTCGGCCGAGGACCGCGCGCGATTGGGGCGGCGCGTGCAGGCGGTGACGACCAAGCCCAGGCAGACCGATTTGCTGGAGGAACTGGCCAAGGCGAGATTGCTGAAACATCACATTGCGAATCCGTGAGACGGTGATGACGCGCGCGACGATCCTCGTGATCGAGGACAACGACCTGAACATGATGCTGACGACCGACTTGCTCGAGATCGCCGGTTACTCGGTCCTGCAGGCGTTCGACGCGGAGACCGGCATCGAGACGGCGCGCGAAAAGCTTCCTGACCTCATCCTCATGGATCTCGCCCTGCCGCGCATCGACGGGCTGACGGCGGTTCGACTGCTCAAGGCCGATCCCGCGACGAGCCACATTCCCGTCGTCGCGCTCACCGCGCACGCCATGCTCGGCGACGAACGAAAGGCGCTCGACGCCGGTTGCACGGGGTATATCGCCAAACCGATTGACGCCAACCGCTTTCCCGCGAAAATCGAAGAGTATCTGAAGCGCGGGACGCCATGACCCCAAGTGTCCAGCAACGCATCCTCGTCGTCGACGACGAAGAGGTGAATCGCGAGGTCTTCGAGGCGATGCTCGCGCCCTTTGGGTACGAGGTCGCCACCGCCCGCGACGGCGCCGAGGCGCTGGAACGTGTCGCCCTGTTTCGGCCCGATCTCATCCTCCTCGACATCATGATGCCGCGCATGGACGGCTTCCGCGTGCTGCGGGAGCTCAAGGACGGCGACGACACGCGCGGGATTCCCGTCGTGGTGGTGACGGCGCTCGGCGGCACGCAGGACCGCGTCGAGGCATACAATCTGGGGGCCGACGATTTTCTCGGCAAGCCCGTCGATCAACTCGAACTGCGCGCGCGGGTGCGCAGCTTGCTCAAAGTCAAAGCCTACAACGACCACATGAAGGCGTATCAGCGGGAGCTCGAGGTCGCCGTCGAGCGCCGCACGCGCGAGCTGGAGCAGGCCCTGTCGACCGTCAAGACGGCGTCGCTCGACACGATCCTGCGCTTGTCCCGCGCCGCCGAGTACAAGGACGGCGAGACGTTCACGCACGTGCTGCGTGTCAGCCACTATTCGCGGGCCATCGCCCGGATGCTCGGCCTCGACGAGGCGACCTGCGAGGCGATCCTGTATTCGTCGCCCATGCACGACATCGGCAAGATCGGCATCCCCGACCACATTCTGCTCAAACCCGGCGACCTGACCGCGGAAGAAGAGCAGATCATGCGCCGGCACACGCTGATCGGCGGAAAGATCCTCGAAAAATCCAGCGTCGATCTCATCCGTTACGCCGAGGTCATCGCCCGGTCGCACCACGAAAAATGGGACGGCTCGGGCTATCCCGTCGGGCTCGTCGGCGAGGAGATCCCGCTCGCGGCGCGGATCACCGCGCTCGCCGACGTCTTCGACGCGCTGAGCACCGAGCGGCCCTACAAGCGCGCGTTCGCGCTGGAAGAATGCCTCGAATACGTGCGCAATGAGCGGGGACGTCACTTCGATCCCGCCATTGTGGACGCGTTTCTGGACGGCCTCGACATCGTCCGCGACATCCACGAGCGATACACGACCACGCGCGCCGATCTGTTCGACGAGTGGCGTCCGGTGACATGATCCAGCGGCGGAAGACGGCGTTTTGCGCTTGCGCATCCGGGTTCCCGGGAATAGTGTGACCCGAATTTTGCCGGGTCTTTTCCGGCTTGCGAGACGGCCATGCCCCGAATCTTCATCCCGTTCCTCATGCTGATCGCAGCGGCGTCCATCGCGTCGGCCGACAACGCGCCGCTGCTGTTCCACGTCGATGTCCATGCGCCGAATCGCGCCGAGCGCGGCGAGCTCGCGCAAATGGGATTCGACCTGGAAGGCGTGGACCTCGCAAGCGGCGTCGCGAAGCTGGTCGCGACGATCGACGATGTGCGTCTGTTGCAGTCGATGGGCTACGTCGTCGATTACACGCAGGTCGATTTTCCGCAGAACATGGCCGACTACCACAACGCCGCCGAGACCGACTCCATGATCGACGGCTGGGCGACGGACTTTCCCGACATCGTGCACGTCTTTTCGCTCGGCGATTCCGTCGAGGGCCGCCCGATTCGCGTGGTCAAGATCAGCGACAACGCGGACACCGACGAGGACGAGCCGGGTTTCGTCCTGTTCGCCCGGCATCACGCGCGCGAACCGCTCTCGTCGGAGCTCGCCCTCGAAACGATTCGGCGCCTGCTCGACGGATACGAGACGGACCCCTACATCGAATGGCTCATCAACGAGCGCGAGATCTTCGTCGTTCCCCGCCACAACCCCGACGGCGCGGCGTACGACGAGGAAGAGGAACTCGTCTACTGGCGAAAGAACCGCCGCCAGAACGCGGGCCAGCCGGCGGAGTGCTGGGGCGTCGACACCAACCGCAACTACGGCTACCAGTGGGGCCTCGATCAGGGCTCGTCGGGCGATCCGTGCTCCGACGTCTACCGGGGACCATCGGCGTTTTCGGAGCCGGAAACCTCGCTCACCAAGACGTTCCTGGAAGCGAATGCCAACATCACCACGCTCATCACGCTGCACACCTTCGGCAACATGATCCTGTATCCGTGGGGATACACGTCGTCGCCGATCGGGGACTCGACGGACCTGGCGATCTTTCAGGCCATGGCGGCGCGCTTCCGCGATTCCAACGGTTACACGACCGGGCCGGGCAACAGCCTGTACCCGATTTCGGGCGACACGGTCGATTGGGCCTACGGCGCGCTCGGGCTCTTTGCGTTCACCTTCGAGGTCTCGAATACCGACTACGGCTTCTATCCGCCGGACGACATCTTCGACATCACATACTTCCTGAACTACCCCGCAATGGAGATGGCGGCGGGGCTCGCCGGCGATCCGTCGATGGCGCGAAACTGCGGACTTTGGCTCTTCGAGGGCGAGTCGCTGGGCGACGCCGCGAAGATCGTATGGGCGCCGATCGTCGAGACCGACGGCGCGGGCTACGAGGTGCTGCGCTCCGACGCCGAGGACGGCACGTACATCTCGATGACGCCGGGGCTGATCGCGACGGGCGAAGACGGATACGAGATGCAGGACGGCCCGGCGACCGCCGCGAACGACACGTCCAGCGCAACTTACACGTATTGGTACAAGGTGAAGTTCACGTCGAACAACCCGTCGCTGCACCGCGAGTTCGGTCCGATCCCGGTCACCGTCGACGCGCCGCTGCCGACGGGTCCGACGACGACCACGACCACCACCACAACGACCTCGACAACGACCACGACGACGGCGGTTACATCAACCACGACAACGACCACGATTCCATCCGATGACGATTCCGACGACGACGTGGCCGACGACGACGCGGACGACGACACGTGGTTCCCCGACGACGATACCGTCGATGACGACGGCGCGGATGACGATGCCGCCGTCTCGGAC
>CAZPJD010000096.1:0-24589 GCA_964586775.1 uncultured bacterium
CGCTCGGCGTCACCACGAACCCCCCTTTCCGCACGTTGCCCCGCGCTTTCGCGCCGCGCGTCTTTCCCACGACCCGTTGCCTTATCGCGGTTGCGTTGAGCTTCGATCGCGACGACCCGCTTTCGGGAGGACTTCCGCCAACATGACAACGCCCCTGCCGTGCGGCCGGTGAAGCCGGTCAGATGAGGTCGACGACAATGTTGTCGAACCAGACGTCGCCGCCCAGTCCGCCGGTATCGCCATCCCCGATCAGCAGGCCGTGGAAAACGTCGGTGGATGCGGGGAAGAAATCCTGATCCACGCACGACGTGTCCACGCCGTCGAGCTGCACGGTGTAGGTTCCCGCCGCGCCGCCGGTGAGCACGAAGGTGATGGTGTACCAAGTGTTCGCCGCCAGCGTTTCGCCGCAGTCGACCACCGAGTTGGCGTCGTTGGCCGCGAGCTGCCCCGCCGGGGCGACACCCGCCAGAAACTTCTTCTGCAGGTTGGGCTGGACGATCGCGAAAGCGCCCGAGGCGTTGTCTTCGCGCCAGAAATCGAACGAGAACGAGATGTCCTCGTCCGTGTCTTCCCAGGCGTAACCCGCGTAGAAGAAATTCCCCGCACCGTCGTCGCCGGTGACCTGAAGCGCCTGTCCCGAGCCATCGGCGGCAAGCAAGGCCACGACCTGACCATCGGCGGCGCCCTGGCTCGCGATCACCCACGGCTCGGGCAGGTCGCCGAGAGCGTAGTCGTCAAAATCGATCTCAATCGGCAGCGGCTCGGCGTCGTCGTCGCCGGTGTCGTCGTCGGTCGTATCGTCGTCGCCGGTATCATCGTCGCCGGTGTCGTCGTCGGTCGTGTCGTCGTCCGCGACATCGTCGTCCGCCGTGTCGTCGTCGGTGTCATCGTCATCGTCCGTGTCGTCGTCGGCCGGCGCGTCCGACGAGTCATCGTCGTCGTCGCCGCCGCACGCCGCGGCGAACACCACGAGAGCCGCCAGCGCGGCGAGAAAGGCCAGTTTCTTCAGCGATGACATCATCCCATCCTCCCGTTGAGGGTTTTGTCGCATCCGCTCTCTAGAGCAGGTCGATCACCAGGTTGTCGTAGTACACGTCGCCGCCGTAGCCGTTCGTTTCGTCATCCGAGAAGTTGAACCCGGCGATGTTGGGATCGGACGTGTCTTGGAACGCGAAGTCGTCGCACGTGGTCGGCGCGCCGTCCACGAGGACATCGTATCCCGGCGTTCCGCTCTGCGTCATCTCGACGCGCAATTCGTACCAGGTTTCGGCGGTCAGAAACTCGCTGCATCCCGAATAGGGTCCGTTGTTCGTCGAATACAGTTCGCCGCTGGCGTCGATGATCGTGTAGAAACGGTCGAAGCCGTCGGAATCCGCCGCGCCGAATCGAAACGACGCCCCCGTGGCGCGCCAGAACTCGAAGACAATCGACACGTTCTCGGTGCTCGAGTCGAACTCGTAATCGGCGTAGATGTATTCATCCTGATTCGAGCCGCCGGAGATTTTGAGCTGCTTGCCCGAGCCGTCCTTCACGACCGGCACGATGTCGGCGGTACCGGAACCGTCGGTATCCACGACCCACGGCGCGTCGAGCGGGCCCGTGTCGTAGTCGTTGAAGTCGACATCGACCAGCGGCCCGGCCGAGTCATCGTCCCCGGTGTCGTCATCGGCATCGTCGTCGGATGTATCGTCATCCGCATCGTCATCCGCATCGTCATCCGCGTCGTCGTCAGCCGTGTCGTCGTCAGCGACATCGTCATCCGAGCTGTCGTCGTCGGTCGCATCGTCGTCGCCGGATGAATCGTCGTCATCGTCGTCGTCACCGCAGGTGCATCCCACGCCGACGAGCGCCATCGCCGCGACGATGGCCAATAGTCCCCACAAACGAAGTTTGAACGCCGTCATACCGTCTCTCCCAGGTTGTATGAGGTCGCGACGCTTAGCAGACGGCCCATGGAATGTCCATCAATTTTCGTGGTCCTCGTGACGCACACGACAAGGCGAGCCCTTTTCGATCGGTTCCGCCAGCGCGCGACACCACACGCCGTTGACCGCCAGGCACGCCGCATGCTGCGAGCGCGACGTGTCGGCCAGCGGGCAGCCGAACGAACACCACGCGGGCGGACGCCGACCCTCGCGGCGCATCCGCGCGATCAGTTCGGCGACGTCGCCGTCACCAGATGCGGACGTTGACGACATCCTTGAGCGCCACGCGGGGGTTGAGGAAATTCTCGACGTAGTCACGGTGGACGGGATCGTCCACGTACTCCTTCACGTCTTCCATCCGCTGGAAATCGACGAAGAACACCACGTCGTAGTCGCCCTCGTCGCCGACGTGCTCGGGCACGCCCACGCGGCAGCTCTGTACGCCCTTCACCTTGGGCAGCACGTCGTAGGTCTTCGTCAGCACCTCGTCCGCGCCAACACCTTCATTCAGCTTGAGACGCACAACGCGCCTGATCATCGTTTCATCCTTTCCGCGCCCGCGTCAGTCGAACGCCCAGGTCCGAATGCGCGCGCGCACCTCGTCCGCCACCGGGCGACCGGTCCGCATCATCGTGGTGAACCGGTCGAACAGGTACGAGGCGTCGTGCGGTCCCGGCGACGCCTCCGGGTGATACTGCACCGAAAAGACGGGCTGCGTCTTGTGCGCCATGCCCTCGTTGGTGCCGTCATTGAGATTGACGTGCGTGGCAACCACGTCGCCCGCGATGGAATCGAGATCGACCGCGAAGTTGTGATTCTGCGACGTGATCTCGACGCGCCCCGTCGCGTGATCCTTCACGGGTTGGTTTGCGCCGTGATGCCCGAACTTGAGCTTGTAGGTGCGCGCGCCGAGCGCGAGACCGATGAGCTGATGCCCGAGGCAGATGCCGAAGATCGGCTTTTTTCCCACGAGCGCGCGGATGGTCTGGATCGCGTAGGTCACGGGCTCGGGGTCGCCGGGGCCGTTGGACAAAAATACGCCGTCGGGTTCCATGGCGAGGATCTCGTCGGCGCCGGTCGTTGCGGGCACCACCGTGACCGCACAGCCGTGGTCGACCAGCAGACGCAGGATGTTCGTCTTCACGCCGAAATCCATGGCCACGACCTTGAATTTCGCCTCGGCGGGGGGCTTTTCACCGTATCCCGAGCCCAGATCCCACGTGCTCTGCGTCCACGGGTAGGCGGCGTCGCAGGTGACCTCGCGCGCCAGATCGCGCCCGACGATGGGCGGGTTCGCCCGGATTTTTTCGATCAACTTGGCCGGATCGCGGTCCGCCGCCGCGATAATGCCGACCCGCGAGCCATGCGTGCGCAGGTGCCGCGTGAGCGCGCGGGTGTCCACCTCGGCGATGCCCGCGATGCCCGCCGATTCGAGGTATTCCTCCAGCGTCTTCGTGCGGCGATAGTTCGACGACACCAGGCTGCGCGAGCGAACGATGAAACCCTCGGCGAAAACGCGGCGGCTCTCGATGTCTTCATCGTTGATCCCCGTATTGCCGATATGGGGATACGTCATGCAGACCATCTGGCCGGTGTACGACGGGTCGGTCAGGATCTCCTGATAGCCCGACATGGCCGTGTTGAAGACGACCTCGCCCACCGACTCGACGCGCGCGCCGAAGTACTCGCCCGCGAAAGTCCGTCCGTCATCCAGCACCAATTGCGCGCGATCGGCCATGCCACTCCTCATAAGGGTCCGCGTATCCGCGATGCGCGGTCGTCCGTCGTGTTTCGATCGGGGGTGCAGCTTACAGCACGCTCCCGAAAATGGGAACGTGACATGGGGCAGGAATGATCCGGGGTTGTCCTCGTCATTGCCCGCCCGCGCGAAACCGGGTAGAGCTTCGCGCCGTGATGACCGAACCGGGCAGCCCCCAAATCGAGCCGAAGACGCGCGTCGCGCCCATGGTGCATGTCGCGCTCTTTGCCGCGCAGTTCGGCTTCGCGAGCATGTCCGTGGTGGCCAAGGGCGTGATGGCGCACGTGCACCCCTTCGCCCTCGCGGCCACCCGCGTCGCCCTCTCCGCGCCCATCCTGCTGCTGCTCGCCTGGCGGGTCGAGCACGCGCGGCCCACGGCCCGCGACCTGCGCTTTCTCGTGATGCTCGGCGTCCTCGGGGTCTTTCTCAACCAGCTCCTGTTCATCGTGGGACTTCGTTACACGACCGCCACCAACGCGGGCATCATGGCGCCGTCGATCCCCGTCTTCGCGGCAGGCGCGGCGGTGCTTTTCGGGATCGAGCAACTCTCGTGGACGCGGTTCGCGGGCATCGCCCTCGCGGTGGCGGGCGCGCTGACGATGCTCGACCCCTCGGGCTTCGAACTCGGCGGGCACGGCCTCGGCAACCTGTTGATCCTTGCCAACTGCGCCGCGTACGGCACCTTTCTCGTGCTCAATCGACCGATCCTCAAACGCCTCGGGCCGCTGACGGTCTTCGCATGGAGCACGGTATTCGGTGGCGCGGCCGTGCTGGCGGTCGCGGGCGGCGAGCTCGTGCGCCTGCCGCTTCGCGAACTGCCGCGCTGGGTGCCGTGGGGCATGCTCTACATCGTGGTCGTGCCGACGATCATCTGCCACTCGATCAACATCTGGGCTGTGGGGCGATCGACGCCGTCTTTGGTGGCGGCCTACACCACCCTTCAGCCGGCGATCACGGGCCTCGGCGCGGCGATCTGGCTCGGCGAGCGCGCCCACTGGCGCGAGGCGGTCGGCTCGCTGCTCATCATCCTGGGGCTGATGGTCGTCAGCCGCGCGAAGCCGAAGGAAGTCGCCGCGGCCGATACCGGACCGTAAGCGCCAACGCGCCCCAGACCGCAAGCAAGGGCACGAGCGACGCGCGCCCCGGCAGGCCGATCAGTTCGCCCAGGTTGTAGGCGGCGAACCGTTCCTCGAAGGTCACGAGCGACCACGCCCGCGCGGGGAAGAGCGACGGCGTCCCGCCGAACATCGGATAGTTGTTGATCGAAAGCTGCCCCGCCGAAAAATTCGTCCAGATGTACTGGACGAGCGGATTCGTCACGCCGGTCATCTGCGGCGCCCAGGGGTTGACCGAGGCGACCATCAATTGAATCGCGACCCCGATCAGCACGAGCGCCGCGATCGGCGCGCGCGCGGCGGCGAAGCGACCCCACACCGGCGCGATCGCCGCCGCCCAAAACGGCATGGCCGGCAGCAGCAGCCGCGGGCCAACGCACCACCCGCCGTGCCAAGTGGCATATGACATGTTGAAAAGCAGGCTCGCGACGACGATGACCGTGACGACGATGGCCATGTCGCGCCACGCGCGGTTTCGCCACAGCAATACCATTCCCACGGGAGCGAGGGCGAAAACGGGGCTCATCCACAGAACGCCGCGCACGGGCAGCACGGTGATCGCCGCAAGCACGTTCAGCGACGGCGCGACAAAGACGCCCATGACAGCGCCGGGCGTGTTGAAGACGGGGTTCTGATACACGTAGCTCGTGACAAAGGGCGAGCCAAAGGCGGCGAGGTTGTACGCGCCGAGGATCAACGCGGTGGGCGCGGCGCCCGCGAAGAACCACGCCCAGCCGCGCGCGGACGTGCGACGCACGGCGAGCATCGCCATGATCGCGGCGATGCCGATGATCGCGATGGGCTCGGCGCACTCGGCATAGCCGACCGCGAACCCGGCGAGGGCGCACCACACCCCGTCTCGCTTTTCGCCGCGCTCTTCTCCCGAGCGCGAGATCGCGTATGCGGCAATCACGTAGCACGCGGCGACAATCACCTGCGCGTTGGCCGCGGAAGAGTAGGGAAAAAGAATCGAACCGAGCGACGAGGCGAGCGCCGCCGCGAGCGACGCGCCCGCCGAAAACGCGCCGCGCAGCCATAGATAAAGCAGCGCCGCCGCGATTGCGGACACGAGCGAAAAAGACAACGCCGTGACGACGTGCACCGCCGCAAGCCCCGACGCGAAGGTCGCGAACGCGCCGGGCGCGAACAAACGATAGAGCGCATAGACCGGCACGGCGACCAGCCCCGCGCCGGGGTTTTTGGCCGCGTAAAAATGCCCGCCGAAGCTCGACCAGTCGCCGGTGTTGGCGACGAAGTCGTCGATGCGGATCGTGCCCCGTTCGACGACGGCGCGCACGAGATCCCACAGCGCGTTGCCGCCCCAGTTGCCGCCGTGCTGGAAATATGCGTACGAAACCCACGCGACCGCGAACACACCGAGCGCGATGCGCCGATCGTCGGGATGCGCTTCGAACGCGTCGCGTGCCATCGCGCTAGTGGCTGCGCGCCGCCGCGGCGATCTGCTCCGGCGTCGCGAGCGTCGTGAGCACGGGTAGCGGCCATTCGCGCTTCGTGCCGCGCTCGAGCACTCGAGCCGGGGCGACGATGGCCGCGAGCCGCCCGCGCTCGATCGCGCCCGCGAGCGACTTCTCGTCGGCAAGCGATGGCATGCGCTCGGCCCCGTATCCCATCGTCGCGAACGACGCGCGCTTCTGTTCGTCGAAAGGACCCAGGAAACGCACCCCGCAGTGATGCCATTCGTTCAGCCGCCGCGCGAGCGATACCGCCGCCGAGATGTCGTGATCGGTTTCCACGTAAAGGCCGACGTGCGGACTCGATAGATCGGCGGGCTTCTGACGCACGTGTGCGTTGAGAAGCGTGAGGAAGGGTTGTTCGCGCAGCAACGCCGCGAGCGCGGCGGCGTCGAACACGTCGCCCGGTCGATAGAGCGTGCCGAAGACCGAGCGCACGAAATCGAGATCCGCGCGCGTGTCGATGGAGAGCCGCCATTTGCCGCGCGTCGCGGGATCGGGCTGCGGGTGGATCACGCGAAACTCGTCCGGGTGGCGTCGGATGTACCACGTCACGTGTTCGCGGTCCGGGCCGTCGTCGCCGAGTTCTCGCGCGCGTCGCAACGCGGCGAGCGTCACCGCCTCGGCCCCCTCGTACGCGGCGGGAGTCTGGGGGTCGGGCTCGGCGTAGTCCGCGCCGGCCGCGACAAGTTCGATCACGAGGCGATCCGTCATCTTGGGATCGATGAACGGTGAGTCGCCGCAGATGCGCACGACGATGTCGAGGCCGTATTTCTCGGCGGCCTCGATGTATCGCTTCTGTACGTCGTTTTCGTCACCCGCAAACGAGGCGACGCCCTCGGCCTCGGCGAAGGCGATCAGTTCGGCGTCGCCGGGCTGCGTCGATGTGGCAATGACGATGCGATCGAGCGTCGTGCAGCGTTTCAGGCGATCGAGGATGTGGCCGAGCAGCGGACGACCGCAGATGTCGGCAAAGACCTTGCGCGGAAAACGCGACGACCCTACGCGCGCCTGAATCACGGCGCCGACGACTTTTCCATTTTGCATGATTCTCTCCCCGCCGCGCCCATGGCGCGATGTCCCTTGCCCGTGTCGTCCACTGCATGTTTAATGTCAAGGCACTCCAAGGGGCCGACTTGCCGTGATCGTATTTCGTGTCAGCGCCGGGCCGAAATCCGGTCTTCGGCGATGGTGGCGGTGCGTGCCGCTGGCCGCGGTCGCCCGGGAGATGGGCGTCGAGTCCCGATTCGTGGTCGCGGGCACGCTGCCCGATGGTGCGTCACGCGTCGATTTTGCCGTGACCACCTCGGGTGCGGCGGGCGTCGAGGCCGTAGACGAGCTCGCCGCGCTCGCGCAAAGCGAAGACGCCGTGATTGTGGACGACGCGGATTTCGGCGCGGTGGATGCGGCGCGGCTGCGCCATGCGCTCGGGCGCGTGCCGCTCGCCGTGATCGCCGATCGCAATCCCCCGTATGTCGCGGCGACCGCCTTCGTAAACCCCAACGCCGACGCCCCGCTCGCGGGCGCGGTGCAGACCGCCGAGGCGCGCCTGGTACTGGGGGCTCGCTTTGCGCCGATCCGCGCGGATCTTTCGCGCGCCCCGACGCCCGATCCGCCGCCCGAGGGCTCGCCGCCGCGTTTGCTGATCGCCGCGGGCGCGTACGCCGGCCTCGCCGCGTGGGAGCGCCTCGCGCTGCTCGTGGGGGGCGCGAAGTCCGAGTTTGAAATCGATGCCATTGCCGCGCCCGGCGATGGCGCCCGAACGGTGGCCGAGGCGCTCGCGCGCACGGGTCGTCCCGCGCGCGTGCTCACCGGCGAGGCGGGCGCGATCGGGGCGATCTCTGGCGCGCAGGTCGCCGTTTGCGTCGCGCGTTGGACCGCGCTCGAACTCGCGTGCCGTGGCGTCCCCGCCCTCTACCCCAGCGACGACCCGCATCTGCGCGCGATGGCCGAGATGGGTTGCGGATGGGTCTCGCCGGACGGCGAAACGGCCTCGCGCCTCGATCTGCTGCTCGCCGGCACGCGCGCCCGCGACCGCATGACGCAGCTCGGGCCGCGCTTCGTCGACGGAGGGGGAGCGGAACGGCTCTTCGAGAAACTCGCCAAGTACCTCGCTCTGCCGGTGAAGCCGCCGGATCGAAAATGAACGTCCCCGCCGCGACGTGGGCGCACCGGTTGCGCGCGCGCGTGCGCCTCGCGCTGGGCGGCGAGTCGCGGATCATCGAGTGGCGCGTCGTGCGCCCGGGCGAAGACACCGCGTCATGGGGCGAACCCGCACCGACGACGGAACCGCTCCGCGAACAAGCGATTCACCTGGCCGAGGATCTCGCCCGAGCGAAGCCGGGGCTCGCGGTCTTCGCCGGTCCCGCCCCCACGCGCTGGTACGACCTGATGGACGTGGTCGAAATCTTTCGCATCGCGGGCGCGGCGGTGTGGCTCGTGACGGGCCCCGAGGTGTTCAATCCCCAGTCCGCGCCGATCATCGCGTATCACTTCACCCGTATCCTCATCGCGCTCCCCGCGACGCCGGACGAAGACGACCTGCGCCGCATGCGTTTGCTGACCGGGCTGTGGCCGCGAGGGCCGGTGGACGCGCTGGTGACGACGCCCGCGAGCGCGGCGACGCGCCGCGAGTTGCTGGGCGTCGGCGTCGCACGCGTAATCGACGGCACGGCGATTCCGCGAGCGGGCACAATCGTTCGCGCGGAACTGCGCGTGGAACGGTCGGGGTGAACCGCACAGCCGGGGGCGGGTGTGGCACAATCCCAATCGGCCAAGGGGCAACGGCGATTCCCCGCACGGGCACCCGTCTCGTCACCGGGTGTGCGGGGCCGCACCGGGTGGATCGAGGAAATGATGTCCGAACCTCCGGTTTCGCCGGACCCGACCTGATTTCGCCCGAGACGATGGAGCTGTCGCCCTCTCGGCGCTCGGCCGTCCGCCCGATAGGACAAGTCCATGCTGGTCACACCCGACGTCGAAGGGCGGCCCGAAGACCGCCCATCGTCGTAGGTCCGGGGAGCAGAGGATCAGCAGCTACAGCCGCCGCACTCGCCGTCGTCGTCGCCGCCGCTGCCGCCGCCGAGGCCAAGTTGCTCGTCGTCGTCGGAATCGTCGTCGAGACCGGCGTCGTCATCCGCCGCGTCGTCATCCGCCGCGTCATCGTCGGAATCATCGTCCGCGGCATCGTCGTCGGTATCGTCGTCGGAATCGTCATCCGAGTCGTCGTCGGTATCGTCATCCGAGTCGTCGTCGGTGTCGTCGTCGGTGTCGTCATCACCACCGCCGGTGGTGGTTGTCGTCGAGCCGCCGGTCGTCGTGGTCACGGTCGTCGTAGTGGTCGAGGTGGTGGTGGTCGTCGTTGTCGTCGGTGCAGTTGTGGTCGTCGTGCTGGTCGTTGTGGCACCTGTCGTGGTCGTGGTGCTGGTCGTCGTGGTCGTGGACGTCGTTGTGGTCGTCGTGGTCGTCGTCGTCGATGCGGTTTCCGTGCAGGTGATAGCCCGCAGGAGATAATTCCCCGGCAAGGCGTAGACGCTGTCCAGCGCCCAAGTCGATCCGTTGTCGACCGACGCCCAGCTTCGGTTCACGTCGGTGGTCTCGTCGCGGGCGAGACTGATGAAATCGAGGACCTGATCGAGCGCGACAGCGAAATCGCCGCTGGATCCCACCGCCACGGGCGTCGTCAATTCGATATCGTACCAGACGTCAAAGGTCGGGGGATCAAAGGGCCCTTCGCATGTGGCCAGCGGCGAACCCGTCGGACCGCCCGCGACGGTGGCGTCATAAACGCAGACGTAAAACGGGTTGGGATCGACGATTCCCCCACCGCTGCTGATGACCACGCGTACGCCGGTCAGCAACACGTCGCCGGGGGCGTCCGTCGCGGGGATGGTGAACACGGTGCCGAGCTGAATCATGTCCGAGAACCCGCCAATTTGGGCCTCGAACACCCCATCATCGTAGAAAAGTTCGTCCTCGCTCCCATCGCAGACGGCGGCCAGTGCCGGCCAGGCGTCGGTTTCGACGGCCTCGATCGGGGCCATCGGCCTGACGGGCCGAGCCGCCGAGGACAACGGAAAAAAACCCGCCGCCGCCAGCCCGACCACGAATATTCCCACGCAGAGCACCACGGTTGCCACCGCGATCCGTTTCATTCCGTCACCCTCCGATGTCGCAAAGACATGAAGTAACGCCCGGTTCGACCGTCGAGGTCAACCGAACAAAGCGTACACCAATGCGATAGATCCCTATTATCAAGGGATCTGCTCAAAGTCGAGTGCCCGGAGAATGATGCCGGTCGGTCGGTTCGCCGACGCCCGGTCGCCGCAGGGAGACTACACTTCAACGATCGGCAGCTCCGGTCCCACGAGATCCGCGAAGGTCTCGCGGCGGCGGACGACGGCGAAGTTCTCGCCCCTCACCAGCACCTCGGCGGCGCGCGGGCGCGAGTTGTAGTTGCTCGCCATGGCGAATCCGTAGGCCCCGGCGCTCATCACCGCGAGCAGCTCGCCGCGCTCCAGATCGTCCGGCATTTCGCGGTCGCGCGCCAGAAAGTCGCCGCTTTCGCACACCGGCCCCACCACGTCGGCCAGATGGCGCGGTGCGGCGGTTTCGCGCACCGGGCGAATCTCGTGGAAGCTGTCGTAAAGCGACGGGCGGATCAGGTCGTTCATCCCCGCGTCCACGATCAGAAAACGCTTGTCGCCCTGGCGCTTGCGATAGAGCAGCCGCGTCACCAGCACGCCCGCGTTGCCCACGATCACGCGCCCCGGCTCCATGACGAGCGTGAGGCCCAGGTGCGCGACGGTCTCGAGCACCGCCTTCGCGTACTCGGTCGGGTGCGGTGGGGCCTCGTCGTCGTAGCTGATGCCGAGACCGCCGCCGATGTCGAGATACGCGATCGTGTGACCATCGGTGCGCAGGTCGCCGATCAGCCGCTCCAGTCGCGACAGCGCGTCGCGGATCGGCGCGAGATCCGTGAGTTGGCTGCCGATGTGGCAGTCCACGCCCACGATGCGCAGGCTCCTCATGGCCGCGGCGCGGGCGTAACTCTCGCGGGCGAGGTCGATGGCGATGCCGAACTTGCTCTCGCGAAGCCCCGTGGCGATGTACTTGTGCGTCTTCGGGTCCACGTCGGGGTTGACGCGCAGCGAGACCGGCGCGACCACGCCGAGCCGCGTCGCCGCGTCGGCCAGCGCCGCGAGCTCCTCGCTCGACTCGACGTTGAACATCAGGATGCCGGTACGCAGGGCGTATTCCAGTTCGTCGGCGGTCTTGCCCACGCCGGAATAGACGATCCGATCGGCGGGAATCCCCGCTTCGAGCGCGCGGTGGAGCTCGCCCCCGCTCACCACGTCGGCCCCGCACCCCATCAAGCCCAGCAGGCGCAGCACCGACAGGTTCGACAGCGCCTTGACCGAAAACGCGATGACGTGCGGCACGTCGCGAAAGCCCTCGTGAAACGCCCGGTAATGGCGCGTCAGCGTCTCGTGCGAGTAGCAGTAAAACGGCGTGCCGATCGCGTCGGCGATGGCTTCGAGCGCGACGTCCGCGCAGTGCAGACGCCCGTTGACGTATCGAAAGTCGTTCACGGCTTCTCCGGATATCCGTCTTGCGGTTCTGGGGTGGGGCTCGGCGCTGGCGTCGGCGCGGGCGTGGGCGTCGCGGACTCGTCCGCCGCCTTCGCCTGCGGATCGAAGGGGCTCGCCTTGGCGGGGTCGTCCTTCGGCTCGCCCGATGTCCCGAGCAGCACGTCCGCGCCGATGGCGTCCTCGACGCGCGGCACGTCGGTCGGCTTTTTGCGGTCTTTGCGTCCGTAGAGATCGAGGATGCGCTCGTCCTCGGGGTCTTCCTTTTCGGGCTGCGGGCCGAACTGCAGCACGCCGGACCCCGAACGCGGCTCGGGCCGCTCGTCCTTTTTCACCTCGGGGGGGATCGGCGGACCCTTGAGCCCGCACGAAACCGCCGACGCGGCGAGCAGCAACGCGATCAAGATGGCGACGGGTCGGGTGAAACGCATCACGCGCGAAATCCTCGAGCAAAACGCTGGGCCGAACGCGGGCATTAAACCCGAACGCGCATGGATTTCAAGGCGCGTCCCGAGCGCGTGGCGTTCGGCGGGTCACCAACCCGGCTTGATGTGCAGGGCGGCCAGCGCGGCCAGCGCCCCCGCGCGCGCCTGGTCGCCGGGCGCGAGCAGCGCCTCGACCTGCTCCACCTTCTGCACCGTCGTGTAGGTATCCCACGGCACCAGCAGCAGCGGGATCTGCTCCTGCGACGCACGCGAAAGAATGTTCGACGGCGGCACCTGATTGTTCGTCAGCAGCACCGCCGACGCGCCCGACTCGATCGCGAGCAGGATCATGTCGCTGCGATCGCCGCTGGTGATAAAGAGCTTGCCCGGCCGCTCGAACAGCGGATCGCCCATCGCCGCGCTCACCGACATCGCGCCGATGAAGACGTTTTCGACGGCGCGCTCGAGGCCCGGTTCCCCCGCCACCACGCGCGCGAGCAGCCGCTCGACGAGAAAACGCACCGACCGGCTCGCGAGTTGGGGGACGAAGGGCACCACGCCCCACAGGGGCATGTCGAGCTTCGCCAACTCGTCGCGGTGAAGCGACTCGAACTCCGCCGCGTCGGCGACCTTGTTGACGATGACGCCCGCGACGCGCGCGCCGTTGTCGGCCAGATAGCGGCGGATGAAATGCGCCTCGTCGAGGATCGTCGACTCCTGCCCGGTGAGCACGAGGACGAGTTCGCCGCCGGTGGCGCGCTGCATCGAAATGGGGTCGAGGAAGAGCGAGGTCGCGAAGGAAAAAACGGGGCCCGCCTCGACGAAGACCGCGTCGCGGCCCGCGCCTCCGCGCTCGATCATCTCGGCGAGGCGCGCGCCCACGGTGGTCTCGTCATACATGAAACGCAGTTTCGCGTGCTCGAATCCGATGGTGATGTCCTCGGGGTTGGTTTCGAGGGCCCACAGGTCGGCCATCGCCATGGCGTCGAAGTCCCACAGCCGCTTCTTTTTGTAGAGCAGCCGGTCGCCGACCGGTTTGACGTAGCCGCAGCGTCCGCCGAGCGACGCGGCGAGGGCGACAATCATGCTCGTCTTGCCGGCGCTTTTGGATGTGGAGGCGACGATGACGGTCTTCATTTCGCGGCTCCTTTGTCGGGCACTCTGTCGGTGGGGCGCAGCAGGATCCGCACGTCCACGGACTTCGAACCCATGCCCTGCTCATACACCATCAGGGGGTTGATTTCGATATCGGCGATGTCGTCGAACCGCGCGAGCAGCGCGCCCACGCGCCCGATGGCGTCTTGCACGCTGTCCACATCCTTGGGCGCTTCGCCGCGCACGCCCGCGAGCAGCGGCGCCGAGCGGATATCGCGCATCATCAGGGCCGCCTCGGCACCCGACAGCGGCAGCGCGCGAAAGGCGACGTCCTTGAGCACCTCGACGTAGATGCCGCCGAGGCCGAACATGACCACCGGGCCGAACGACGGATCGCGCCGCGCACCGACGATGATCTCGAGCCCGGGCGCGACCTGCTCCACGACCTCGACGCCGTCGAGCCGGGCGCGCGGGTCGTGTCGGCGGCAACTGTGCATGATCGCGTCCCACGCGTCCTGCACCTCCTGCCGGTTTTCCATATCGAGCGCCACGCCGCCCGCGTCGCTCTTGTGAACGATGTCGGGAGAGACGATCTTGAGTACGACCGGGTAACCGATGCGGTCGGCGGCGGCGGTGGCCTCGCTCCAGTTGCGCGCGATCTCCTGACGAGGCAATTCGATCCCCGCCGCGCGCATCAATTCGCGCGCCTCGGCGGGCAGTAGGAACCGGCGGCCGGTCTTGCGCACGGCGGTGATGACGGCGGTCGCGGCCGGCGCGTCGATCGCGGCGAGATAGGGATCGAGGGCATCGGCGGGCGCGTCGAGCCGCGCCAGATTGCGCCGATAGGCGTACGCCGCGCCGAGGCACGAAATGGCGTCGCACACCTCGTCGTAGATCGCGAAGCCCTCGCCGCGCAGCTTGCGGATCGCCGCGTCCATCCCCGCGCCGCCGACGAACGAAAAGACGACGGGCTTGTTCACGACGCGGCTCGTCATGGCGCGGCGCAGCGTGGCGTCGAGGGTGTCTCCCGAAAGCACGGCGGTCTCGCAGCCGAGCACCACCACGCTGTCGATGTTCGGGTGCTCGATGGCGCGTCCGATGACGCGGTCGTAGTCGTCGACCTGACCGCCGCCGGTGATGTCGATGGGATTTTTCAGCGAGCCGAACTCGGGCACACAGTCGCGAAACGCCGTTGCGAGATCCGCGTCGTCGTCGTAGAGCGGCACGTCGTCCGCCTCGCACGCGTCGGTGGCGAGCACGCCGATGCCGCCGCCGTTGGTGACGATCACCGTGCGGTCTCCGCGCGGCGGCGGCGAAAGCGACAGGAAACGGCACCACTCGAGGGCCTGCTCGATGCTCTCGGCGCGCAGCGCCCCGCATTGGCGCATGATGGCCGAGAAGACCTCGTCCGCGCCGGCCAGCGATCCCGTGTGCGACGCCGCCGCCAGCGCGCCGCGTCGCGACCGGCCCGACTTGATGACGATCACCGGCTTGCGGCGCACCGCGCGCGGCAGCGCCTCGACCAGCTTCGCGCCGTCGCGCACGCCCTCGATGTACATCAGGATCACGCGCGTGTGCTCGTCGTCCACGAGGTAGCCGAGCAGGTCGGCCTCGTCCACGTCGCTCTTGTTGCCCACCGAAACCACCGCCGACAGGCCGATGTTTTCGGTGTGCGTCTTGCCCATCATGGCGATGCCCAGCGCGCCGGACTGCGTGATGATGGCGACGTGGCCGGGGGCGATGTCGCGCGGGCCGAAGGTGGCGTTCATCGACGCGGCGGCGCTGTAGACGCCGAAGATGTTGGGGCCGAGCACGCGCGCGCCGGCCTCGCGGGCAATGGCGACGACGCGCCGCTCGAGTTCGAGCTCGCCGATCTCGGCAAAGCCCGAGGTGATGATGGCGAGATGTTTCACGCTGTGCGCCGCGCAGTCGCGCACCGCCGCCTCGACCAGCGGCGCGGGCACGGCGACGCACGCCAGATCGACCTCGCCGTCGATGTCGGTCACACGCGGGGCGACCGCAAGGCCCATCATCTCGCCGCCCGACGGATTCACGGGGATCAGGCGACCCGCGTAGCCGCCCGCGGCGAGGTTGGCGAGGATCTTGCTCCCGATCTTGTCGGGGCTGCGCGACGCGCCGATGACGGCGACGGAGCGCGGACGAAAGAGTCGGTCAAACACGTTGTCCCCCGGCGCGGTCGCTCGCTTGCGGTCCCGCGCGGTGTGGATCGGTCAGGGTGTTTTCAGGATGTCGTGCGGGCCGACGCGACGCAGCAGGGCGACGTCGCGCTCGATTCCCAGCGTGATCCGATAACCCCCGGTGACCTTCACGCGCCAGATCCCCGTCACGCCGCTCATCTTCTTCAGGTCGAGGGACGGATGATCGGGATTCGACGCGAGCATTTCGATCCGCCGATCGACCCTTGTCCGGATTTCGCGGGGCAGCCGCGCGTAATCGCGGACGAAGCGGTCGGAAAATACGATGCGCATGGCTCAGTCTTTCGACTTGGCCGCGCGTTTTGCCTTCATGTCTTTTTTTCGCCCCACGACCTTCTTCCCGCGGTTGTCGGGCCGGGCCTTGCCCGAAGCGCGGTGCAAAAAGGCGAGCGCCGACGTCGCGTCGTCGAAGGGGCCGTGTACGCGGCCGGCGGCGATGTCGGCGTCGGCCTCGGCCTCGGCCTCGCGCCAGGGCCGCGTGTGGTACCACTCGTCGTCGGCGTGGACGATCCTCGCGGGCCGCATGACGATCGCGCCGTTTTTCAGCTCGGCGCTCACGACGTCGCCGGGGCCGAGCCCGAGCGCCTTGCGGAACTTCGCCGGCAGCGTGACCGATCCGTTGGTGGTGACCTTGGTGGTGGGCATGTCGGCTCCTAAGAATCCAAGAATCTCATAATTTATTGTATTCCGAACCGATCGACGCGGCAAGCGACCTCGCGTCGCCCCCGAACGATCACGGTGAAACATCAGTCCCGAAACATCATCCTCAGTTCGTACACGCCCTCGACGCGCACCTTGGCCATTTCGAATCCGGCCTTCTCGAACACGTGCAGCATGGGCTTGTTTTCCACCAGCACCTCGGCGTTGAAACCAAGCAAGCCCTGCTTTTTCCCGAGGAAGGTCAGATAGGACAGGAGCGAGGAGCCGATGCCTCGATTCTGGTATTCGTCGCGTACGACGAACGCCACCTCGGCGACGTGCGAATCGGGCTCCATGTTGTACTGGCCCATCGCGACCACGGTCTCGACCTCCTGCGACGGATCGAAAACCAGGAGGATGATCTCGCGCGTGTAGTCGATGACTACGAACTCCTGCAACCGCTCGTGCGGAATGTCGCGGCGCATCGAGATGAACCGGCGATACAGCGTATTTTCGGACAGATCGTAGAAGAAATCCTTGAGCAGCGATTCGTCGGACAGGCGCACCGGCCGTACGAAAATCTCCCGGCCCTGTTTGTCGCGCCGAAACGATTCCAACTCGGGTGGATACTCGCCGCGCTTGCCCGGCAAAAACGCCTGATCCGTGTAGATCAGGTGGTGCGCCTTGGCCTCCTGAATCAGCCACGGGCGGAACTTGGGGTGCGCGACGGCGATGAGCGCCATGGCGCGATCGCGGATGTTCTTGCCGTGCAGATAGGCGATGCCGAACTCGGTGACGACGTAGTGTACGTCGCCCCGGTTGAGCGTGACGCCGGCGCCCTCGGGAATCAGCGGCACAATGCGCGAAACTTCGCCGCCGCGCGCCGTGGCCGGAAGCGTGAGAATCGATCTTCCGCCCGGCGCCATCACCGCGCCGCGCATGAAGTCGGCCTGCCCGCCGATGCCGCTATAGAACTGCGCGCCGATCGACTCCGCCGTCGCCTGCCCCGTCAGATCGATCGCGAGCGCGCTGTTGATCGCGACCATGTTCTCCTGGCGGGCAATATTCATCGGCGCGTTGGTGTAGCGGATCGAGCGAAACTCCACCTGCGGGTTGTCGTCGATGAACCGATAGGTTTCGGCGGTGCCCATGCAGAACGCGGCGATGGTCTTGCCGGGATTGAGCGTCTTTTTCGAATTGTCGATCACGCCCTCGTCGATGAGCCGCGCGATGCCGTCCGTGAACAGTTCCGTGTGAACGCCCAGGTGTTTCTTGGTCGAGAGCGCGCGGATGATGGCGTTCGGCGTCGCGCCGTAACCCACCTGAATCGTGTCGCCGTCCTGCACGAGTCGGGCGACGTAACGCCCGATGTCCGTCATCACCTGCTCTTCGGCCTCGGGCCGGTACTCGAGCAGCGGCTCGTCGTGCACGACGATGTAGTCGAGGCGGTCGATGTGGAGGAACCCGTCGCCGTGGACGCGCGGCATTTGTGGGTTGATCTGCGCGATGATGAGGCGCGCCTCCTCGGTTGCCGCCTTCACGATGTCCACGCTCACGCCGAGGCTCACGAACCCGTGTTCGTCCGGCGGTGTGACCTGAATCATCGCGACATCGACCTCGACGAGCCCCCGGTGGAACAGGCGCGGCACCTGCGACAGGAAGACCGGGGTATAGTCGGCGACGCCCCGGTTCACCGCTCCGCGGGTGTTGTCGCCGATGAAAAACGAGTTTGCGCGAAAATTCGATTTGAACCGGGGTTCGGCATAGCTCGCCACGCCCAGCGTCCAGACCTGAAAGACCTCGGCGTCCACCACGTGCTTGGGGTGCGATTCGACGTACCGGGTGAGCGCCGCGATCAGGTACTGCGGCTCGCCGCACGCGGTCCCGACGAAAATCTTGGACCCGCGGTGAATCTGCGAAAAGATCCGCTCTTCGGTCTGGAATTTGTCGGGATACCGCTCGCGCCAGACGCGCAAGGGATCGTCGTGTCCATCCCGGCCCATGCGCCCTCCCCGGCGCACCGTTTATCGGACGCGACGCGGTGTGTCAACGAAAATCGGCGGTTTTCGGGCGCGCGGATGCGGCTGAATGACGAGTCGCCGGTTCGACGCCCGGCAGGGTTCTCAGGTCTCCCTGTCCGAATAGTACGTAAAAAACTTCGGCCCGTTGAAATGCACCATGTGGTCGGGATTCTCGTAGATCCAGACCTCGGTGTCCCAAGCGATGTCCAGCATGTGCCGTTTGAATTCCCGGAAGTCCAGGAACGCGCTGATGAACACCCGTCGCGCCGGGCACTTCTTGAGCACCTTTTCGAGTTCGATTTGGCGCTTGGGCGAAACGGGACCGTGCGCGGTCACGGCCTCGACGAGAAAGAGTATATTGGCTTTCCGGTCGTACAGGACGACGTCAGGCAGCTTGTCGTGCCGCGTGATCGGGATGTTGAGGCTCTTGAGCAGCGCATCGTCACGATGCAGGAGCTTCTTCGCGGTATCGCCTACGTAGACCACCGTGGTCGCCGCACAGAACCGCGTGCGAAACTCGTTGATGATGTGCGCCTGAAGCTCGTTGTGCTTGCCCGGCGATAGCGCCAGCGTAACGCCGTCCGGGAGTTCGACGGCAACCTGACGGCTCTTCTTGGTCTTCGCGTATCGCTCCTGGAGCGCCCCCTGTATTTTGAGGAATTTCGTCACGGCAGCAGGCCAAGATCGTGTTCCAAACGCCTTGATGACCGGATACGCCGCGTCAGATATGCGGTACGCCGTCTTTGGGCTGTTCGTCGAACGCGAGGGGTCATCCGCGTTGCGTTCGACGATCGACGCCTGCTCAAGCTGGTGGATCGTCTGGCGACGAATCGTCTCGCGAGAGTTTTCGGCGTAACGCTGTCCGAAATGACTCTCGATGAAAACGATGATGTCGTGAATGCGGATGTTTCGCTGCTTCGCGTCCCGCCACGCAGCGCCTTCGTTTATATCGAGTAGCGCAAGGATCGTCCACGCGCTGCGGTCATTCTGTTGCGCCTTCGGCATTCCCAAGGCCGCGATGATTTCCAGCGCTTCGTCTTTCTTTGCCATGAATTTTCAACCCTCGTTTTTCAACATCGGGAGCAGCCATTTGTCCACGTCCTCGGTCAAAACCGTGCGGAGTTCCTTGCCGAGCTTCTTTGACCGCGATCGCGCCTGCGCGCCGATCTCCCTGATCGCCGCGATGTCCGGTACGGGAATGTTCCGGATTTCCGTCGCGTTGACCTGCGTGCTGCCGTTGAGAGTGCGGAAGTACGTATCGAACACACGGGAGTTCAGCAGCGCCGTGATTCCCAGCGCTTCGTCTTCGGAAAGCTCGCCCTTCGGACGGTGAACGTAGTTGACGTGGTTTTCCAGCCCAACAAAAGGATGCGGAAACTCGGACGCCAGAAGTGCGGACGCATACACACGCCGCTCTTGCTCCTTGGAGGTGAACCGCTTGATGAGCACGTAGTTCCGAGTCGGCAGAAGGAGCTTTCGGCTTGCGTCCGAGACGCGAAGCTCTTGAGGCTTTTTGGGCTTGGGAACCGGCCACTCGACCGCTCCATCCGTCAGGTTGTGCGCCCACAGCAGGGGAGCTGTTTCGTCGCCTTGCCGTCCGACATCGGTGAGAAACTCCGATGCGCGAAACGCGACGACGGGTCCGGTGGAGATTTCGAGCCCGAGCTCGTTCAACGTGTGCGGCAGCGCGTCGATGAGACGACCCGCATCCAACTCTTCCCGCGAGTGCGGTATACGCAGGAACAGGTCGCCGTTCTTCCGGTGGATCAAATCGCTTGCCAAGACCTTGAAAGAATCAACCTCACCCAGGTGCTTGTTTCTGGAGACGGTGACGGTTACGGATTGCCGGTCCGCGTGCGGCCGATTGGCCACCTTGATGATGACGTTTTCCTGAAGTACGCCGTCGTCGTCGAACTGCTCGTTGCGCGACGCGAAAGCGTGAATCCGCTCAATGGCGAAGTTTTCGACGAGCCATCTGCGGAATCGCTGGAAGTAGAGCCCGGCGCAGAAGCTGCGCGGGCTGATGAACACGAACTGCCCGCCCGGCGCGAGCATCCCGGCGGAAACGCCAAGAAACAACGCGTAGATGTTCGGCTGGCCGGACACGAACTCGGGCACGGCGCGCGCAGACGGCGAGTCCTTCGCGATCTTGAAGTACGGGGGGTTGGAAATGATGAGGTCGAATCCGCCCTCCACGCGGCTTGATCCGAAGAGATCGGCCGGCTTCGAGCGATGCGCGTTGGCGAGCACGAAGTCATCGGTCACAATACGGAAGTCGAACTTGTGCCCGACGGTCGCCAGACGCTCGCGGCACGCGCGGAGTACGTCTCGCAGAACCGGCGTCAGCGATTCGTCGCGCTCGCACGCAACCAGCGAAACGGCGAGCGGATTTGGGTGCGTCGCGAACCGCTCGCAGAGCGCCGCGCAGAGCGCTCCGGCTCCCGCGCCGGGATCGAGAACAGAAACCTGACCCGATGCGGGGAGCGAGAACATGTCCGCCATGAATCGTGCGATGGAAGGCGGCGTGAAAAACTGACCGTGCTCCCTGCGTCGATCGGCCGTCGTTGCGGCGTAATGGCGACGCGCGGCGTCCTCGGCGAAATCCGCGAGGCCGAATACCGCGGGCAATTCTTCTTTTGTCGCGCTTCCGGCCAATGGACCGTCCCGTTTCGGTAACTGAGGATTCTCCTTGTGTGTACCACGGAACGGACGCGGCTCGGAAGCGAAAGAGAGTCGTGGGCAGAACGGCGAAAGCGCCGCGCGAGCGATCCAGCCACGCCGAAGCGGGCCCTCAGCAGCCGCAGCAGCCGTCCGAGTCATCGTCCGACTCACCCGAGCCTTCGTCGGCCGCATCGTCGTCCGTCACGTCGTCATCCGCGTCATCGTCGGGCAGCGTGTCGTCGTCGCCGTCATCGTCGTCCGCATCGTCATCGGTCGGTGGAGGCGGAATCATCGTGACGACGAGGGCCACATCGCGCGCGAAGTCGGGCAGCGTAACTGCGATTTCGCCCTCGCCCCACGCAATCGCGTCCGCCGTCAGATCCGTCCACGCGCCGTCCCACGTGTCGAAGAGCTTCGCCGAGACCTCGAAGCCCGCCGCGTCGATCGGCCCGGTCGGTTCGGGCAGACGCACGGTAGCGCCCGCCACCACCGGCGGGTCTTCCATCGGCCCCCACCAGTCGCTGCGCCAATCGTGAACCCACGCCCAAATCGCCGCGCCGCCGCCGCCGTAGTTGCGCCGCGCGTAGGACTCCAGGTGCATGTCGCCCGCCGCCGCGAGAACCTGCGCGAAGCCGTCAAACTCCGCCACGCGCACCGTTTGCAGAAACGTCCTCGGCGCCGCGTTCAGACCCCACAAATCGTTCGGCTCGATGTAGTTGTCCCACCACCAGTTCATCGCGCCGCCCGCATGGCCGTTTGCCAGCGCCGACCAGATGCCGTTGTGGATGTTGACGCCGATCGTGTCGCGCTCGTGGGCCACGCCCTGAAAGTCCACGCCGAACTCCGACAGCAGCAGCGGGACGCCCCGTTCGAAATACAGCGACTTGAACCACGGGATCAGCCAGGAGCCGTAGGTGTACATATGGCGGTTGTTGAAGTCCCACGTGCCCAGATCGAAACCGGGTAACGGCACGGGCGAACCGTAGCTGGTCGTCACCATGTGATCGGTCGGGTCGAGGGCGCGGATGCGCTCGGCCGCGTCGCGCGCCCACGGGTTCATCAGCGGCGACCCGACGCCGAGGATCAAGTCGGCCTCGTTCCACAGCTCCCACGCGAAGACCGAGCGATACGCGTGATACCGCGCGACGATGTAGCGGTGCAGCTTGCGCGCGTAGGCGAGCGCGTCCTCGTTCGTGAAATATTCCGCGCTCGACGCGCACGGCCCGCCGTTCGCCGCGTTGTACGGATTCTGGGCCCAGCTCGACCACGCCGAGGACTCGAACTGGCTGTGCTGGTGCAGCACGAGCTGGATGTAGACGCCGAGCGACTCGGCATATTCGAAGATCGTGTCGAGCTTCGCGCCGACCGGCTGGCTGTAACGCCCGAGGCCCTCGTAGTAGCCCGTCCAGTGATAGTCGCCCCACTCCAGCGTGAGACCTTGACCGAAGTGCGTCAGCCATAGGCGCGTCCAGTCGCCGCCGCCGCCGACCAACGCGTCGAGGTAATCCTCGTAGGCATACGACCCGGAATCCTCGCGCACCCAATCGATGTTGAATCCCAGCGGCACGTAGGCGTCACCGCCGTCGATCTGGAACGTGGCGGGATTCTTGTCGCTGACGCGCGCGAACCCCGTGTGGAGCGGCGGGTGCGCGAGGATCGCGATCGGTCCCCACGTGTCCTCGCCGTCCGTGTCGATCGCACGGATGAGCCCCGTGTACGAGCCCGGCTCCAGCGGCGCAAAGCGCGCGCGAAACCCCCCGGCTCCCGTCGAGGTCCACTTCTCCAGGTCGCCGTCCAGCGAGCGCTCGAAAGGCTCGAACCAAAATGCGGGAACGACGATCGTGTCGCCGCCCGGCGTATCGAGTTCGAGATTCACCTCGATCTCGTCGGGGTCGTACGGGTTGGCGTAGGCGTAGGCGTCGGCGAGCGCGATCGAAAACTCGACGCGGTCGTAGAGATCGAGCTCGATCGCCGAGGGCGTGACATCGTCGATCGAAGCCGCGTGGGCCGTGCCCGCCAGCAGCAACCCCACCAGGAAACTAATTCGAATGGCCATCCGAAGGACTCGATTGTTTGGGAAACCACGGCACGAACGCGCTGGTGCGCCGGACGTAGTCGGTATAACCCGGGCGCGTCGCGCGCAGGCGCGGCTCGAGCATCGGCACGCCCGAAACGCGCACCAGCAGCACGGTGACGATGATCGGGCTGACGATGGTCAACGGACCGAACGGCGCGCTGGCGCACAGCAGCCAAAGACCCCACCAGATGAGGCATTCGCCGAAGTAGTTGGGATGGCGCGACCATCGCCACAGACCGGTATCGAGCACGCGCTCGCGATTTTCAGGCTTCGCGCGAAACTCCGCGAGCTGCTGGTCGGCGGTCATCTCGATGATGAGACCGGCGGCGAAGACGAGCAGGCCGAGGCCGTCGATCCAGCCGAGTCGCGCGGGGCCGTCGGCCGTCTGAACCATCCAGACCGGCAATGCGATCACCCACATCAGCGTGCCCAGCAGCGCGAAGACGATGAAGAAACTCTTCCACCAGAAGGCATCGCCGAATTTTTCGCGCATCGCACGGTAGCGCGGGTCTTCACCCTGCCCCACGGAACGCAGCGCGATGTGCCACGCGAGACGAAGTCCCCAGAACCCCACCAGCATCAGCACCAGAAACCGACGGGGGGCATAGCCATGGGAGAGGATGTTCGCGATCGACGCGATCATGACGAAGCCGAGGCCCCAGAACGTGTCGACGATGCTCGCATCTCGGCGGATCACGCTCGCGATCCACACGCCGAACATGAGCGCGACGACGGACGCGGCGGTGGCTGCAGCGACGATCACGAGTTCCGTCATGCGTTCGTCCTCTTGCGATTTTCCGGGTTCGGGCAAGAAGATATTAGCCGCGCGGCGTGTCCGATGCCAAGCAAATCCACCCGCGAGGTTTGGCTGCCACCAAAAAAGATCGACCGGCGGTTTTCACCGCCGGTCGTTTGCCCCAGGAATGTCGGGGCGTGGGTGTTCGCCAGTCTCCGTGATTACCGGCGATGGCACCCTTCGCGTTCCTCGCACGTGACTTCCATTCCCCACCCGTTGTTGATCGCGTCGGCCGTCTCGTTGGCCCAGCCGAGGTTGACGCGCGACAGGATCGCCTGTTCGAGCTGGGCGGCCACCTCGCCCACCGTCTCGGCGTCCGTGTAGCGATCGAGGTCGATTTCGGTGTTCATCGCGAGACCCGCCTGGAAGCCCAGACCCTCGCGCAGTTCATACGCGGCCAGGTTCAGCAAAAAGCCCGCGTACTGCTTCTTCGCCCGGTCGAGCGCGCTGCGGCTGCAACCCGATTCCAGAGCCCGCGCAAAGTCGCTGTACGACGCGAACACGTCGGTGTACGTCAGGGCCACGGTCACGATCGCCTGGATCTCGGTGCGGCTGTACTTGGCCGCGCGGCTCTGCTCGATCTGCTGCTTCCAGAAACCGATCGTCTTGGGGCACACGAACGCCGGAGGCTCTTCGTCGCACACGCCCAGACCGAAGTCCGCATCGGTCACGTCGGTTTCCGACATCCCCACCGCGATTTCCTCGCCAGTGGTCAGGTGCAGACCCTCGGGAACGTACGCCGGGTCCAAAAACGCCACGAAGCAGAAGCTCGACAGCGACGGAATGCTGTAATAGCCCGG
>CAZPJD010000097.1:0-5330 GCA_964586775.1 uncultured bacterium
GACGGCCACCGTGGATCTGCCCGCCGACATGAGCACGATCACGATCATCGTGACGATCTCCGACGTGGGCGACAAGATCTACGACTCGGTCGGCGCGATCGACTGGTTCGCGTTCAAGTAGTCGCGTAACAATCCGAATTCGCGACGGGCGCGGTTCATGCCGCGCCCGTTTCGTTTGGCGGAACCAGAGACAGAATCCGCGCTGGACACGTCCGCACGCCGTGACCACAATGCGGCGTTTCGCGTGGGGGTGCGTGGCATGATTCGACAGATCGCGGCGGCGTTGCTGGTGCTTGCGGTTTTTCCGGTTTCCGGCTTCGCGGAAGACTTCGACCCCTACCTGCACCAGAAGGCGAACGACTACGAGACCTTCCTGCGCGAGTGGCACTCCACGGGGCTCGGCGGCGTCAGCGACATCCTGTTCACCGACGGCACGCGCCAAGAGATTTATCGCACCAAGGGCTCGGGCGACAGCGGCGACTGGACGGGCTTTTACCTCACGACGCAAGCCCTGCGTTACATGGTGACGGGCGAGGCCCTCGCGCGCGAAGAAATCCTGCGCATCGCCCACTACATGCACATCCTGCACGACATCACGGGCACCCCCGGCTACATCGCGCGCTACGCCGGAATCGACGAAGCGCCGTGGAATGTCGAGACGCTGGGCGGCGACAACCGCTACGACGGCACGGGCGAATACGCGGACGATTTCTGGCTCGGCCACAACGTGCGCGACAAATACATCACGTGGTTCTGGGGCCTGACGTGGGCGTACGACGCCCTGCGCGACGACCCCGAGGACGACGCCGCGGCCATGCGCCAAACGATCCGCGAGGATTTCATCGAGATGGTCGAGGCGCTCGATTCGCAGAACTGGATCATCATCGATCCCTGGGGCGACACGTACTCCGCCGCCGAAATTCTGCCCGACATCCGCCTCGAGATCCTCGTGCAAGCCGCGCACGTGACCGGCGACCCCGACATCGCGCAGATGCGCGACGACGAGTACGAACGCAACAAGACCTACATGTGGCTCTCGACGTTCTCGTGGTTCAACAAGTACTTCGACTACTACGCCTTCATCAACAATCACCCGGTGTGGCAGGCCATCTTCCGCCTGTGGCCCGACCGCGAGCGCGGCGAGCACCTGCGCCGCATCTGGGAGGTGAATGTGCGCCACAACGTCGTCGGCACGCACGCGGCGTTTTTCGACGCGGTGTGGTACGCGCAGTGCGTGCGCTTCGGCGGTTGCGACGAGGACGAGATCGACGCCGTGCGAGACGACGTGGTCCACGGCCTGACCGTGATGAACGAAGCGCCCAACTACCGGCGGCACGTGGAGTGCCCCGTCCTGCCGCTCGATCCGTTCTCCGTGTGGGCCGACGATTTGCTCAACACGTATCCGTGGATCGAGCAGCTCACGGGCTTCGACATCGATCCGCAGACCGCCGAGGCGCATCAGGTGGAGAACCGCTGCTGGGAATCGCACCTGTGGGAACGCAGCCCCTATCACGTCGAATGCACGGGCGAGGAAGACCCGGCGGAGACGGGCCCCGGCCTCGACTACCTCATCGCTTACTGGTTCGGCGTTTACTATGGGCTGCTGCCGGGCGACGGCCCATATGGCGACGACGATCTGATTGAGCCGACCGACGACGACACGGACGATGACACGGCGGATGACGACGCGACGGACGACGACACGTTTGACGACGATACGGCGGACGACGACGCGGTCGATGATGACGCGACGGACGACGATGCCGACGACGACACGTCGCCCGCCCCCTCGACCGGCAGCGATGATGATGACGACGACGGCTGTGCGTGCTGACCGCAAGGGCACCGCGACGGTGTTGACCGCGCGTACACGCGGCGACTAGGATCCGCGCGAAATCAGGAGCGGGAATCCGTGATGAAGCGAATCGCAGTGGTGGCGATGGTGTTTGCGTGCGTCGCGTGGGCAGGCACGGCGAACGCGGCGAAGAACTACACCGGCTGGAAGGCCGACGTGGAGAAGAAGCTCGCGACGGGCGATTTTGCCGGGGCGATGACGCAGCTCAAGGCCGTCGAAGCTGGCGGCGACGCGCTGGACGCCGACTACTGGTTCCTGCTCGGCAAGGCCGAGTCGTCGATGGGCAACATCGAAAAATCCCTCGCCAACCTCGACAAGGCCCTCGCGCTCGAGCCCAAGTTCGCCGAGGCGCTTGGGCACAAATCCATCGTGCTGCTCCAAAAGGGTTTGGCGAAGGACGCCGAAGCCGTCGCCACGCAGGCCATCGCCGCGGAGGCGAGCGGCGAGCTGTATTACGCGCGCGGCGCGATCCGCATGGCGCAGGGCCGATTCGATGATGCCATCGCCGACCTCGACGCGGCGATCGGGATGGAACCGAAGAACACGGAATACTTCATCGCGCGCGGCGAGGTGCGCCTGCGTCTCGGGCGCTACGCCGATGCCGAGCGCGACTACCAAAAGGCCATCGAGATCGATTCCGGCAACGCCAAGGCTTATTTGGGCCGGGGAGGCGTCTACCTGATGCAGGAACGGGCCGGAGAAGCACGGACCGACCTCGACCGATGCGTCGCGCTCGCCCCCAAATTCTCGTCGTGCTACATCCGCCGGGGCAAGTTATTTCAACTTCAAGGAGACCTGGACCGCGCGGTGAGCGATTTTACGAAGGGGACCGAATACGCCCCCGCGAGCGAAGAGGCGTGGTTCGAGAGGACCATGGCCGAGCTTCAGGACAATCGGTTTGCCGACGCCGAGAACTCGGCGCGATCGCTGCTGAAGGTGCGCGACGGAGCGAAGAGCCGCAAGGTGCTGGGGATGGTGCTGACCGCGCGGGGCAACAACGCCGAAGCGGTGGCCGAGTTCGGCAAGGCCATCGAAAAAGAGCCCAAGGACTTCGAATCGCTCTACATGCGCGGCAATGCGTTCGCCCTGCAGGACGACCTCGACGCGGCGCTCGCCGACTTCAACAAGGCCATCGAGGTCGAGAAGCGCTACATCGAGCCCTACATCGCGAAAGCTTCGGTTTATATGGCCCGCAAGGACCCCGAAAAGGCGCTGGCCGTTTACGGTGAGGCCATCGCCGTCGCGCCGAAGAATCCGAATCTCTACGAGATGCGGTCCAAAGTGTACGAGGCCATGGGACGGCTGGACGAAAGTTTTGCCGATCTGAAAAAATCGAAGGAACTCGCCGCCCAGTTGCGAAATCAGCAGTAGAAACCCCCGGTTCCGAACCAGCCTTTCGCAAGCCCCGAGACGTAACGATTGGAAGTTTTTTTACAAAAACCTCACTCTAAGTCCCTTTCCATGTGGACAATCCTGATTCAAATCATATAATTCGGCGCCATGAGAACCGTTCCGTACCAGACGGTCGAGGATGCGGTCGCCGAGCTGTGCGTCCGGGCTTGCTACGAGCTGCCCGAGGACGTGGAACAAGCGCTCAAGGCGGCCCGGGAGCGCGAGGAATCGCCCGTCGCGCGCCAGATTTTCGACGAGATTTTGCAGAACGCGAAGATCGCCCGGGGCGGCGAATTGCCGCTTTGCCAGGACACCGGCGTCGCCGTGTTCATGGTGAAACTGGGCGACGCCGTGCGCGTCGAGGGCGGCCTCGTGACCGACGCGATCAACGACGGCATGCGTCGCGGCTACGAGCAAGGATACCTGCGCAAGAGCCTGGTGAAGGACCCTCTGCGAAGGGTCAACACCAAGGACAATACGCCCGCCATGATCCACGTCGAACTCGTCGCGGGCGACACCATCACGATTTCCATGGCGGCCAAGGGCGGCGGCAGCGAAAACATGAGCATGTGCCGCGTGCTTCCGCCGTCGGCCGGGGTCGAGGGCGTCAAGAAGTTCGTCGTCGAATGGGTCGACCAAGCCGGCGGCAACCCGTGCCCGCCGATCATCGTGGGCGTCGGTATCGGCGGCAATTTCGAGAAGTGTGCGTTTCTGGCCAAAAAGGCCGTTTTTCGTCACGTGGGGGAGCCGAATCCCGATCCGTACTATGCGGACCTCGAGCGCGAGCTGCTCGAAAAGGTCAACGCCCTCGGGGTGGGACCCATGGGACTCGGCGGAACGCAGACCGCCCTCGCGGTGCACATCGAAACGATGCCTTGCCATATCGCCAGCCTGCCGGTGGCCGTGAACATCCAATGCCATTCAGCGCGACACAAGGAGGTCGTCTTATGAGCGGCGACCGAATCGTTCGGCTGACGACGCCGATCACCGAAGAAGCGGCGCGCGACCTGCGCGTCGGCGACCGCGTGCTGCTGTCGGGCGTCATCTACACCGCGCGCGATGCGGCGCACGCCCGCCTCGTCGCGGCGCACGAAAAGGGCGAGCCTTTGCCCTTCGACGTCGACGGGCAGGTCATTTACTTCGTCGGCCCGACGCCCGCGCGCGAGGGTTTCGTCATCGGCTCCGCGGGCCCGACCACCGCGTATCGCATGGACGCCTATTCGCCCACGCTGATCGCGCTCGGCCTGCGCGGCATGATCGGCAAGGGGGCGCGCGCCGCCGCCGTGCGCGAGGCGATGAAACAGCACGGGTGCGTGTATTTCGGCGCGACCGGCGGCGCGGGGGCGCTTATCTCGCAGCGCGTGACGTCGGCCGAAATCATCGCGTACGAGGATCTCGGGGCGGAGGCGGTGCGAAAACTGACCGTCGACGAATTCCCCGTGGTGGTGGTGCACGACGCGCAGGGCGGCGACCTGTATCAGGACGGCCGCGCACGCTGGAAAAAAACGGCTTCGTGACGAGTGGCGCCCGTTTGGGGCGCCGGAATTTTTCGGGTCGCCGCGAGTCGGCTCCGCCGGGTCGCGGCCGTGAAGGAGAACGTCAGATGTCCGATGCGCCAGGCGCGGGCGAGAGCCCGACCGTCGAAGCCGCGGCCGCAAGCGCGCCGCAAAGAGACGACTCCGAGTGTGCGGCGGGGACCGGCAAGAAAAAGGCACCGCCGACGATCACGATCATCAACGAGTACTGCAAGGGCTGCGACCTGTGCGTGGTCGCTTGTCCCAAGGATGTGCTCGCGATGAAATCGGGCAAGGTGATCGTGGTCAAGGGCGAGCTGTGCAACGGCTGCATGCTGTGCGAACTGCGTTGCCCGGACTTCGCGATCCTGATCGGGGAGGTGGCGTGATGCAGGCTTTCGACAACAGCCGGGGCATCGGGGCACGCAAGGCGAACTTCACCCCCGGCCTCAAGCTCATGAGCGGAAACGACGCGATCGCCGAGGGCGCGCTTTACGCGGGCTGCCGGTTCTACGCCGGGTATCCCATCACGCCGTCGTCCGAGGTCGCGGAGACGCTCGCCAAGCGTC
>CAZPJD010000098.1:0-20636 GCA_964586775.1 uncultured bacterium
TCGAGGGCGTGCAGTTCCATCCCGAGTCGTTCATGACGCCCCACGGCGTAGCGCTATTGCGCAATTTTCTCGAAGGCCGCGTGGGGAACGCCGCATGAGCACGCTGACGAAGCCGATCGATCTGCACGTCGAGCCCGTGGAGTTTGCCGCGACGGTGGTGGGGCGGCGTCTCGCGTTTCTCGAATCCTCGCAGCGCGGCTCGGCCCTCGGGCGTTATTCGGTGATCGGATGGGACCCGGTCGCGACCTTCGTCGCGCACGCCGATTCGTCGATCCTGAACACCGCAAAAGGCGACGAGCGGTTTGGCGGCAACCCCATCGACGCGCTGGGCGAGGTGCTGCGTCGCTACCAATTGCCGGATGATGGGCATGGCGAGGCGTTCGGCGGCGGGGCGATCGGCTACCTGTCCTACGACCTGAATCGCCTGATCGAGCGACTCGGCCCCGGCCCGGGCGGCGACACGGCGCTGCCACTCATCGACCTCGCGTTCTATGATCGCGTGCTCGTCTTCGATCATTATCAGTCGAAATGGTCGCTCGCCGTCTGCGCGTGGGATGCGGAAACGGACCTCGAATCTCGGTCGGACGTGGAGTCGAGCGACATCCGCCGGCTCGCCGCGAAAGCCGCCGCGCATCAGTCCGAGCCGCCGCCCGCCGAGCCGAATTCCATCGTGGCCGATCTGTCCGGCGACGAATACCGCGAGCGGGTGGCCCGTGCGCTGCGTCACATCGTCGATGGCGACATCTATCAGGTGAACCTCGCCGTGCGTTTCGAGTCGCCTTGGAGTGCCGCGCCCTTCGACCTCTATCGGCGGCTGCGTCACTTCACGCCGTCGCGCTACGGCGCGTTCATCGAAACCGACGCGGCGCACATCGTCAGCGCCTCGCCCGAGCTGTTCCTGCGCGTCGCCGGGCGCAAGATCCAGACGCGGCCGATCAAGGGCACGCGCCGCCGCACCGGCGACGCCGAGCGCGACGCCGAGCGCCTCGCCGATCTGCTCGCGAGCCCCAAGGAGCGCGCCGAGCTGTCGATGATCGTGGACCTCGAGCGAAACGACCTGGGCCGCGTGTGCGAATACGGCTCGGTCGTCGTGACCGATCACGCCTACGTCGACGAACTGCCCACGGTGTTTCACACGGTGTCGTGCGTCGAAGGGCGACTGCGCGAAGACGTCGGCGCGGCCGACCTGATTCGCGCGACCTTCCCCGGCGGCTCCATTACCGGCGCGCCCAAGATCCGCGCCATGACGATCATCGACGACCTCGAGCCCGTCGCGCGCGGGCCGTACACCGGGGCGATCGGCGCCTTCGGGTTCGACAGCTCGCTGTCGCTCTCCATCGCGATCCGCACCATCGTGCTCGCGGGCGGCACGGCGTCGTTTCACGCGGGGGCGGGCATCGTCGCGGACTCGGACCCCGCCGCCGAGTACGAAGAGGTGCTCGACAAGGCGCGCGCCATGGCGAAAGCGCTGGGGGCCGAGCTGTGAGCGGAATGGTCTACCTCAACGGCCAATTCATGCCGACGCAGGTGGCGACGGTTCCCATCGACGACCGCGGCCTGCTCTATGGCGATGGCCTTTTCGAGACGATGCGCGCCGACGGCGGGCACGTCGCGTGGCTCGATCGGCATTTGCGTCGCCTCTACAACGCTGCGGAGCGTATGCGCATCGAGATCCCGGAGACCCCGGCGCTGATGGCGGCGGCCGTGAACGAGCTCGTCCGCCAAAACGGCGCGCGCGATTTGGCCGTGCGCCTGACCGTCACCCGCGGCCCCCACGCGGGACGCACTCCCTTTCGCTCCGCGCCGGGCCCGGCGACGCGCATCATCACCGCCCGGTCGCTGCCCGAATTCACCTCCGATTTCTTTGAGCGCGGCATTCGCGCGATCACCGTGGATTGCCCCTCGCGCGACGCCTCGCCCAGCCGCGGCCTCAAGACGCTCGCGTACCTCGATTTTCTCTTCTACCGCGATTGGGCCGATCAGAACGACGCCTTCGAGGCGATCCTCGTCGATACGGCGGGGCGCGTGGTGGAGGGATCGTCGTCCAATGTCTTCGTGGTCAAGGATGGTACGATCGCCACGCCCGACGTTCGCGTCGGTCTGCTGCCCGGCGTGGTGCGCGATGTCGCGCTCGAAGCGATCCGCGAGATGGGCGCGCCGGTGGAGGAGCGCACCGTCTTTTCCGACGAATTGCTCGCGGCCGATGAAATCTTCGTGACGAACAGCTTGGTGGAACTTGCGTCCGTCTCGACACTTCTGGCGGCCGGTTGCGAAATCTCCCTCGGTCTGGCGGTCGCCGATCATGTGCGGGGATGGGTATGCGCGAAAAAGCGCGGGCGACGGACCGACGAAATCGGACGCTGATGGCGGCCCGTTATTGTCGATCAGGCCCTGATGCCTGGATTTCCAAACAGGAGTCATGCGATCGGTTGGCCCATCGAAGGGACGTAAACGCCTTGAACGGGCGATCCGCGTCTTGTGGGATACCGATGATACGGACTCTCGGAAACGAGGTGCAGGATTTTCCGAGATTTCGGGTGGACTTCGGCCGATGTCGAAAGGGCAAAATTCCCGAAATCCTGCCAAATGGACCGCCTGAAGACCAACGGCCCCGCATGCGCGTATCACCGGCTCAGACGTGATCGTGGCGTATCCGGCTATCCGCGCGACAACGCGGCGAAAACACGGAAGAAAATCGCGGAATGAAACCGAACGGTTCGGTTGACGCCCCGTTAGGGCGGTGTTAAGTCATGCGCGACTCGTCCGAACCCGCGAGGATGCCTTGAAGGACAAGCAAGAGCGCGTCATCCGACGATATCAAAATCGGAAGCTCTACGACACGCAGGCGAGCCGGTATGTCACCCTCGACGAGATCGCCGAGATGGTGAAGGAAGGCGTCGATGTCAAGGTCATCGACAATCGGACGAAGAAGGACCTGACCGCACTGACGCTCACGCAGATCCTGTTCGAGGAAGAAAAGAAGGAAAAGTCGATCCTGCCGCTCTCGGCGCTCAAGAAGATCCTGCAGGTCGGCCAAGACAGCATGGCGGATTTCGTGGAGCGGGTAATCCTGCCGGGGTTGCAGTCGATCGGCCAAGCCCGTGGCGAGGTGGAAAAGGTTCTGGAGCGGCTCGTCCATCGCGGCAAGATCGGCGAGGACGACCGACAGAATCTGATTCACGAGGTGTATTCGACGAGCCAGAAGACCGTCGAGGATCTGGGCCAGCACATCGACGAAAACGTCGGTCGCTTTCTGGACGGCATCCGTTCGATCTCGGCGCTGACCGACAAGGTCGCCCAGCTCGAAAAAGAATTCGAGGAGCTCGAGGCGCTGGTGCGCGAGCGCCTGAAAGACCCATCTTCGTCATAGCGCCGCACCTTCAAGTGCGTTACAATCGCAATCCAGACCATTGCGGAGCAGCGCGGTGAACGTCCCGTTTTCCAAATTGGCCGGAACCGGCAACGATTTTCTCATCATCGACCATCGCCAGTCGTTTCTTCCGACCGGCGACATGCCCGAGTTCGTGCGCAAGGTCTGCCGGCGGGCGCAGTCGGTCGGCGCCGATGGGGTGATTTTCGTTGAGCGGCACCCCAAGCTCGATTTCGCGTGGCGCTTTTTTAACGCCGACGGCGGCGAGGCCGAGATGTGCGGCAATGGCGCGAGGTGCGTGAGCCGTTTCGCCCACGCGCGCGGCCTGGCCGGCGAAACGATGCGGTTTCAGACCATCGCCGGCGTGATCGAGTCGCAGATCCTGGACGAGCGCCGCGTGAAGGTGCGTCTGACGCGCCCGCACGACTACCGGACGATTTCGCTGAACCTCCCCGCGGGCAGTGTGAATGGACACATGGTCAACACCGGCGTTCCGCACGTCGTGGTCGGCGTCGCGAACGTCGGCGACGTCGATGTCGAGACGCTGGGCGCGCAGATTCGATACGCGGCGCAATTCGCGCCCGCCGGCACGAACGCGAATTTCGTTCAGGTTATCGGCGAGCATGATCTCGTGATTCGCACCTACGAGCGTGGCGTCGAAGGCGAGACCCTCGCGTGCGGCACGGGGTGCGTGGCGGCCGCGACGACGCTGGTGAAAACCGGCGCGGTGAAGGCCCCCGTTCACCTGAAGGTCCGCTCGGGAGAGACCCTTACGGTGCATTTTTCGGGCGACGATCCGCTAAGTTCCGACGCGTGGCTCGAAGGGCCGACGCAGTGGATCTGCGACGGCGAGCTGAGGCCCGAAGCCTGGCAGGGGGCCTAGATGCCACTCTACGAATTCCGGTGCGAGAAGTGCGGGGGCGTCTCGTCGTTTCGCGAAAAGATGTTCGAGCGCCAGCCGCTGTTTTTTGGGCGGCGAAAGTGCTCTCACTGCGGCTCGAAAAAACTCAACAAGATCATGTCGCGCGTCGCCGGGCACGTGGAGCGTACTTACAACGAGCAGCTCAACGAGCTGAAGTCGATGGGCAACGTCACCTTCATCCCCGAAGAGATGATGAAACGGCCCGAACCCCCCGGCGGCGTCTGCCCCTACCATCAGGCGCACGTCGAGGAAGAGAAAAAACAAGCCGCGGTGGACGCGGAAAAAAAGGCCAAGTCCCCCATCGTCATCGGCTCGTGAAGCCCGAACTCCCACGATTCGCCGTCGTCGTCGTCATCGCCGTGCTCTGCGGCGCCGCTCTGGTCGCGTGCTCGCGTCCGCCGAAACTCGACGGCGTGCTGGTTTATGCCGACGGTTCGGGACGGCTCCTCGCGCGCGACCTCGCCTCGGGCAAAACCCGAACGCTGGCGTCCGATGGCGCGGACGGCGACCTCGCCGTGGACCGAAACGGCATGCGCGTCGTGTATTCGGCGACGAGGCCGGACGGGTCGCGTGGACTCGTCATCCGAAACGTCGTCACGAACTTCGCCGAACCGCTGTGCCAGAGCGGTTATCCCGGCGTCCCCGTGCATTGGCGCGGCGGTGCGTTTTCCGCCGGTGGGGATGAGGTCGTCTTCGCGACCTTCGACGCGGCGGGCGAGCGTTCGTCGCATCTCGCCAAAGGCTTGCGCCACTGCGCGCGCATCGCGAGCGGAATCGGATCGGCGGATTTCGGCCCCGGTGTCGATCGCGTGCTCCTTGCCGACGCCCACGCCATCGCCGCCTATCACGTCGCCGATACGCTCTCGCCGCAGGTGCCCGCGGGCGTGTCGCTGCCGCCGATCTGGCGGTCCGACGAAAAGATCGTCGATCTCGCGGTGGGTCGCCTCTACGAGCGATTCGCGGTGCTGACGCAAACGCGAATCGTCGTGCGCGGTTTTTCGGGCGCGGCGTCGCACTCGTTCGAGTTCGACTCGCTCGATGATCGGGATGCGTCGCTGCGCCCCGCAGCAGCGACCTTCGCGCCGGACGGTGAGCACATCGCCATCGTTTTCGGGTCGGGCGAACGCTCGGTTATTCACGTTCTCGACGTGTCGAAGGGTGGCGACGAAATCGTCGATCGAGGCCCTCTCGCGCTCGATCCGCCGCCGATTCCGGCGCAGGTGGCGTGGGTGCCGAGGCTGCTCGGCGCCGGAGAATCCCAAGCCCCGTAAGGTGCGATCAGACCAGGTCGGCGCGCATCAGCAGATCGCGATCGGCGAGCACTTCGAGGCAGGAACCCTCGGCGACGATTCGGCCGGCATGCATCACCGCGACGCGGTCGCAAATTCGCCGGGCGAGATCGAAATCGTGCGTCGCGACGATCTGCGTCCCGCCGATGGATGCGAGGAGTTCCGCAATCTCGCGTCGCCCGCGCGGGTCGAGGTGGCCCGTGGGTTCGTCGAGCAAGAGCAGACGCGGCCGCATCGCCAGCACAGCGGCGATCGCCGCGCGTTTTTTCTGCCCAAGGCTCAGGTGGTGCGGCACGCGACGCTCCATCCCCGCGAGCCCGACATCCGCGAGGGCGCGCCGGACGCGGTCCTCGATGTCGGCTTCGCCGAGACCCTGATTTCGCGGGCCGAAGGCGATGTCCTCGCCGAGCGTCGTGCAAAATAGTTGATCGTCGGGGTCCTGAAACACGATCCCCACGCGGCCGACGTCCCCGGGGCCCCGACGTGCGGCTGGATCCACGCCCTCGACGCGCACGCGTCCCGTTGACGGCAAAAGCCCGGCGATGTGCCACAGCAGCGTCGATTTTCCCGCGCCGTTCGCACCGACAATCGCGAGACGCTCACCGCATTCCACGACGAGGTGGACGTCGTCGAGCGCCGCGGTTCCGTCGGGATAGCGCCACGTCAGGCCGTCGATCTGGACCACCGGCTCGGTCATACCGCAAACCCCAGCGCCGCGCTGATGGCGACCACCGTTCCCGCGCGGAGCCAGTCCGCGGGCGCGAGCGCACCCGCAAACGGTGCGGGCCGGACATGACCGTCGAATCCGCGCGCGCGCATGGCTGCGTGGACGCGCTCCTGACGTTCGTGACTGCGAACGAAGAGCGCGCCGATCATGCGTCCGATGTGCGGAATCTCGCGGAAATTTCGACCGCGATAGCCGCGCGCCAGCAGCGCACGACGCATCTTACGCACCTGTTCCACGAGAATGTGAATCGAGCGCGTCGTGACGATGAGCCCCGTGACGAGCGCCGGCGGAACGCGCATCCATGCGAGACACGACCACAATCGATCGGGCGTCACCGCGACGGATGAAAGAACGACCGTGCCCGTTGCGGTTGCCGTCTTGAGGGCGATGCCGATCGCCGCTTGGACGCCCGAGGGGTACACATCGAGCCCGCACCAAGTCCACGGGGTCTCGGGCGCGGCGGGCTGAACGAACGGGAGCCAGATCGACACGGCGGCGAATATCGGAACCGCGGGAAGAAGCCTGCGAATGTAGGCTCGAATCGACACCCGCCAAACCAGCGCGAGAACAACTATGAGCGCGCCGTTGGCCGCCAGCGACGCGTGCCGCGAGACGGGTAGGGCGACGCACACGATCAGCACGCCCAACAAGGCGAGTAAACGGGTGCGGTCGTCGCGCCCGGGGCGGCCGGAATCGAACGTCGAAATCACGAGCCGGATTTTCGCCGCGCGAGCGCCAAGCCGACCACAGCGCCGATCGCGAATGTGGCGAAGGTGCCGACGAGGCCGGCAAATGCGGTGGACCAACCTTCGGAGGTGACGCCTGAAACGGCATAGTCGGGGAGCACGGCGGTCGCGGGCGCGACTTCGGAAGCGTGGTCGGCGAAGGCGTGATCCACCGCGACGCGCTCCAATCCATCCGGGGCGGAGGATGCGAAGGGAGATAACACAAACGCGACGATCGCGGCGACGGCAACTCCCGCGAAGACGATGAGCGGAGGGCGTCTCATGTCGTCACCCACGCTTCGCCGGGTGTGTCGGTCGCGGCGAAGGCAATCAGGTCGGGACGCACCGCTTGGACCGTCGAAATGACCACGCCGGTCACACCGGCCTCGATGAATCCGATCAGCACGTGCCACCCCAGCATCGCGGGCATCACGAGTGCCCACGGCGCGCGGCCCGAGAGCGCGATCTGCGCGGCGCAAAGCGCGCTTACGATCACGACCGTCAACCAACCCGCTATCGCGGCGACGACGCTCAAACTTGCGGGTTTGCGGGCAACAATGTTTCGCGCCACATGAATGACGGCCGCGGCGACGAGCGACGGCACGACGGCCATGTTCAGGATATTCGCGCCGAGCGCGAGCACGCCGCCATCGGCGAAGAGCAGCGCCTGAACGACCAGCACGAGCGTCATGACGACAACGGCCGCCGATGGGCCGAGCAGCGCGGTCGCGAGCGTCGCCCCGAGAAAGTGCCCGCTCGTTCCCGCCGCGACGGGGATGTTGATCATCTGCGCCGCGAAAATGAAGGCGGCGGTGGTGCCGACCAGCGGCACGTGCGCGGGACCGAGTTCGCGGCGAACGCGACGAAACGCGACCGTGACCGCCGTCAAACCGATCGCCGCGGACGCGACGGTGACCGGTGCGCTCAGGAATCCATCGGGAATGTGCATTCGATCCTCGGAAAAATTGGCATCGGCATGACCCGAAGGCCGATATGAAAATCGTCTGGATCGTAATACTGGCGGCGCGCCGCGTCAACGAAAAAGTGAAAGGGCGTCGGCCGACGGATCTGTTTTGGTGCTTACGATAACGAACGGTTATTTTACTGCGCAAGTCCACCCAACATCTTGGAATCGTTGCGGAAACGTTTCTTTTCGCACTTGGCGGACGCTTGATTTCGCGCCGATTCGGTGCTAAACGAGCCGCGAGTCAGGGGGAAACCGCCCGGTTCTTCCGGCGGTCCGGCGGATCCAAAGAAGTAAGTTTGCCAACAAAAAACGGATCCACTCAACCCCATCGACGGACGTGATTCACGAGCTGGGCGCCCCATTCGAGCGCCCGAGGAGGGTCGGCATGGCGGTGCGTGTTGCGATCAACGGATTCGGGCGGATCGGACGTGCGGTGCTGCGTCGCGCGATCGCGACGGGCAAAGTCGAAGTCGTGGCGGTCAACGACCTGACCGACACGAAGACACTGGCCCATCTGTTCAAGTACGACTCGGTGATGGGCACGTTCCCCGGTTCGGTTTCCGCGGCGGACGGACACTTTCTGATCGACGGCAAGAAGGTCGAGGTTCTGTCGGAAAAAGACCCGGCGGCTCTCGACTGGGCGAGCCGCGGCGTGCAGGTCGTCATCGAATCCACCGGCCTGTTCCTCTCGCCGGCCAAGGCGCACCTGCACATGAAGGGCGGCGCGAAAAAGGTCATTCTCTCCGCGCCGTCGAAGAAGAGCACGCCCGAAGAACTGGCGAAGTTCGGGTACGACAAGGAAGACGTGGACGCCACCTTCGTGATGGGCGTCAACGACGACCTCTACGATCCCGCGAAGCACCACATCGTCAGCAACGCCTCGTGCACCACCAACTGCCTCGCCCCCGTGGCGAAGGTGCTGCATGACAACTTCAAGATCCTCTCGGGTCTCATGACGACGATCCACGCCTACACCAACGACCAGCGCCTGCTCGACCTGCCGCACAAGGATCTGCGCCGGGCCCGCGCGGCGGCCGTCTCGATGATTCCGACCACCACCGGCGCGGCGCGCGCGGTCGGCCTCGTCATCCCCGACCTCAAGGGCAAGCTCGACGGCGGCGCGATCCGCGTGCCGACCCCCAACGTCAGCATCGTCGATCTCACCGCGAACCTCGAAAAGGCGACTACGGCCGACGAAATCAGAGCCGTCATGAAGGCGGCCGCCGAAGGCCCCATGAAGGGCATCCTGCGCTACGTCGACGAGGAACTCGTGAGCATCGACTTCCAGGGCGATTCGCACAGTTCCGCCTTCGACGCGCCGCTCACCAAGCTGATCGGCGACAAGTGCGTGAAAGTGATGTCGTGGTATGACAACGAATGGGGTTACTCGTGCCGCGTCGTGGACCTCGCCGAGAAGATGGGCAAGTCCCTCTAGTCGACGACGGAGTCTCCCGGGCCGGCGGCCGAGCCTCCAGGGCCGATGGCGTCGTGGACCGCACGATCTGAAGAACTTCTCGAAGGGGGCGGATTCCGCCCCTTTCGTTGTCTTGGAACGCGAAAAACCGACGCAGCGTACGCGAGGGCCAGCATGACCGTCCAATACATCGACGAACTCGATTTCTCCGGCAAGCGCGTCTTCGTCCGCGCCGACCTGAACGTGCCGCTGGACGAACACCAAAACATCACCGACGACACGCGCATCCAGGCCGTGCTGCCGACGCTCACGTTTTTGCTGCGGCAGGGCGCGCGTGTGGTGGTCGCGAGCCATCTGGGGCGTCCCAAGGATGGCCAGAAGGACCCGAAGTATTCGCTGATGCCCGTTTCGGCGCGGCTCGCGCAGCTTCTCGACAAAGACGTGATCCAGGCCCCCGAAGTGATCTCGGACGGCGTGCGTTTTCAGGCGCAGCAGCTCAAGGAGGGCGAGCTGATGGTGCTCGAAAACGTCCGCTTCCATCCCGGCGAAAAGAAGAACGACGTCGAACTCGCGAAGTCGTGGGCCGAGTTCACCGACGCCTACGTCAACGACGCGTTCGGCTCGTCGCACCGCGCGCACGCCTCGATCGATGCGCTGGCGCGGATCGTGCCGATCAAGTGCGCGGGCTTTCTGATGCGCAAGGAGTTGCAGTCGTTCAAGCTCGCGCTCGAAAAACCCGCGCGCCCGGTGGTGGCGATCCTCGGCGGCGCGAAGGTGTCGGACAAGGTGGGCGTCATCCACAACCTGCTCGACAAGGTGGATGCGATCGTCATCGGCGGCGCGATGGCCTACACGTTTTTGCGGCAGATTGGCGAGAACGTCGGGAAAAGCCTCGTCGAAGAGGGCAAGCTCGCACTCGCGGGCGAGATTCTGAAGTCGGCGAAGAGCAAGGGCGTGGCGATTCATCTGCCGACCGATCACGTCGCCGCGACGAAAATCGAGGCGGGTGCGGCGCACCGCATCGTCGGCGCCGGCGGATTCGCCGAGGACGAGATGGGTCTCGACATCGGTCCGAATACGCGCGAGGCGTTCGCGAAGGTGATCGCCGAGGCGAAGACGACCATCTGGAACGGCCCCATGGGCGTCTTCGAAATCGAGGAGTTCTCGCACGGCACCTTTGCGGTCGCGGCGGCCGTGGCCAAGGCCGACGGCCTCTCGGTGGTCGGCGGTGGCGACTCGGTCTCGGCGATCCACAAGTCGGGCATCGCCGACAAAATCAGCCATATCTCCACCGGCGGCGGCGCGTCGCTCGAATTGCTCGAAGGCCGCGTACTGCCCGGCATCGCAGCGCTGGAATCGTGAGGAACACATGAGACGAACCATCCTGGCCGGCAACTGGAAAATGAATACCGATCTCGCGTCCGCGCGCGAACTCGCAGCGGCGCTTCGCGCGTCGGTGGGCGACATCGCCGATCGCGACGTCGTGCTGATTCCGCCTTTTCCGTTTCTCGACGCGGTCGTGCGCGAGGTCGCGGGCAGCCGCATCGGCGTCGGCGCTCAGGAGTGCCGCCCTGAACCCAAAGGCGCGTTCACCGGCGACGTGTCGATTCCCATGATCGCGAGCTGCGGCGCGAAATACTGCCTCGTCGGTCATTCGGAGCGCCGCCAGTACCACGCCGAGACGAACGCCGGCTGCAACGCGAAGGTGAAGGCGCTGCTCGCGGCGGGGCTGACGCCGATCTACTGCGTCGGCGAGGCGCTCGACGTGCGCGAGGCGGGGGGCACTCTGGCTCTCGTCGAGACGCAGGTGCGCGAAGGGCTCGCGTCACTCGCGCCCGATGACGGCGCGCGCGTGGTGGTCGCCTACGAGCCCGTGTGGGCGATCGGTACCGGCAAGGTCGCGACGCCCGCTCAGGCGCAAGAGGTTCACGCGCACATCCGCGCGATTCTCGCGGACCTGTTTGGCGCCCAAGTCGCGGACGGCATTCGCATTCAGTACGGCGGATCGGTCACGGCCGAAAACGTGGACGAGCTGATGGCGTGCCCCGACATCGACGGCGCGCTGGTGGGCGGTGCGTCGCTCAAGGCCGATACCTTCGCGCGCATCGTCAACCACCGCTAAGCGCGGCGGTCAGCGGTTCAAATACGTCGCGAGCGCAAAAGCGGCCTTGTAGGTCGAGAGCATGTCGTATCGCGCGTACCAGTACGCGGGCAGATTCGTGCCGAGAAACTCCTCGTCGTACCACGACCCGTCGCCGAGTTGCTCGTCGACGAGAAACTCGACGGCGCGGTCCAGAGCGGGGTCGTCGCCCGGCGTCGCGGACATGAGGCCGACCAGCGCGTACGCGGTCTGAAAGATCGTGCTCGGTCCCTCGCCCGCGAGCGCGGGATCGATGTACGACTCGGGCGTCTCGCCGAATCCGCCGTCGGCGTTTTGCTTCGTACGCAGCCAATGCGCGCCGCGCGTGACGGCTTCGTCGTCGGGCGAAATCCCGGCGGCGACGAGCGCCTGCAACACCTGCCCCGTCGCGTAGGTGTAGTTCGTGCCCCAGCGGCCCCACCACGCGCCACTCGGCTCCTGCTTCGCGCGCAGAAACTCGATTCCGCGCGCCAACTCTTCGCCGCCATTTGCAAAGCCGATCGCGTCGAGGCTCGCGAGGGCGAGCACCGTGCGCGCTGTCAGGTCCGACCAGCTCAGGTCCTCGGGCACCCAAATCTCGTCGGCGAGAAACGCGAAGATCGCCGCGGGATCGAGCGCGTTTTTGTCCCACGCCGCCCATCCGCCGTCATCGTTTTGCATCGACAGCGCCCACGCGAGGCCCTTCGTCATCGAATCCGCCACGCCCGCGCGCGCGTCCGCGTCCAGCAGGGCGAAGGCATCGAGCACCATCACGGTGCAGTCGACGTCGGGGTAATACTGGTTGAAGTGCTCGAAGCTCCAACCGCCGGGCTCGCCCTCGGGGTTGTTGTGAACCCAGTCGCCCACCACCGTCGTCTGTTTCGAGACGAGCCAGTCCACGGCGCGCGCGATCGCAGGGTCGCTCGATGGCACGCCCGCGGCGAGCAACACATGCAGCACGTAAGCCGTATCCATCACGGGCGGCTGGCTGAACTGCTGATTGATCGTCTCGTCGTCCTCGGTCTGAAACGACTCCACGCCCTCGATCCCGCGATCGATCGCCTCGTCGTACGCCGCGTCGCCGGTCGAGGCGAGGGCGATCATCGAATACATCGTGTTGATGAACACCCCCGCCCAGTTGCCGTCTTCCTCCTGCCGTTCGAGGATCCAGTCGATCGCCTCGCCCGCGCAGCAGCCGACGGGCGGCGGGTCGTTCGGCTCGCCTTCGAACGGATCGCTCGCGAAGATCTCCGCCACGTCGTGCCCGGCGGGCGGTGTCGCGACGTGGCCGCTCTCGTAAATCACGAGAAACGGAATCAGCACCGAGTGGTAGTAGCCCACGCGATAGAGCCATTCCTCGACGAGCATGAAATTCGTGTTGAACGGAATCATCCGGTTCCACGGCACCTGGCCGAAGAGCGCAAGCCGCGTCTGCACGAGGCGATTCGCCGTCTCGGCCCCGCCTCCCGCCAGAATGAACTCGCGCGCCGCGGCCATCGCCGGTTCGTTCGCGCCCAGTCCCGCGAGCTTGAGCGCGAGGTAGTCGAGAACCGTGACGTAGTCGACGCTGGGGCCGCCCGGGTACGCGCTCCATCCTCCGTCGGCGTTCTGATGATCGAGGATGTAACGCACGGCCTTCGCCTGCCGCGTCTCGTTGACGCGCCCGACGTAGTGCGTGAGCAGGATGTAGTCCGCGGTAAACGAGGTATCGGTCTCGAAACTGCCTTCCCAATAGCCCTCGTCCGCTTGTGCGTCGAGCAGAAACTCGACCGCGTGGTCTAACGCGCCGCGCGCGCGTTCGCGCAAATCGTCCGCATCGTCGTCCGCCAGATCGTCTTCATCGGCCTCGTCGTCGTCGTCACCTGAATCGTCGTCATCATTTCCTCCGCATGCCGCAAGGAACACGGCGGCGACGATGAGAAGCGCTGCGAATAAGATAAAGCCCCGCGCACGCATGATCGTCTCTCCGCGAAATCGAGTGCATGAATGTTAGCAGGATTCAGCGCGCGGACGAAGGTGAGCGGCGTTGGCCCGCTGCTAGTTGGTGAAGCGGAACGGGACCTGCTTGGTAACGGCGGGTCCATCAAAGGCGGGGAACTGCATGCGCATGACGCGGCGTTCGAGGCAGTCCTCGGCGGTCGGCGAGTTGAGCGTGGACTTGGCGACGTTCGCCTTCGACACGCGACCGGTCGGCTCGACCGTGAACATCATGACGGCCTCTCCCGACATCTGCGGGTTTTCCTCGAGGCCCTTCATGAAGCAGAACCGGATCGGTACGACCTTGTCGGCGAGCACGGTCTGAATGTCCTGATTGGTCAGCGTGGCCTTGCCGGTCGGGCCCGTGCTCACGGGCGGCAGCGGCGCAACCGACGCAACCTGCGTTCCGGTGGCGGGCGGCGGCACGGCGGCGGGTTTCGGCGTGGGCGCGGGCGTGGGCGGCGGGGTCGGCAATGGCGTCGGCGCGGGAGTCGGCACCGGGACGGGAAGCGGAGCGGCGATCGCGGCCGGTTTGGGCGCGGGCGGTTCCGGCGTCGCGACGGGTGCGGGCGCGATGACCGGCGCGGGAGTTGGCTTCGGTTCTTCGCGCTTGGGTTCGGGCGTGGCAACGGGAATCGGCGCAACGGCCACCACGGTGGGCGGAGGCGCAGGCGGTTCGGGTTTCGGCGTCGCGACCAGAATCGGTGCGACCGCGACAGCCGGCGCGGCGGGCTTCGGCGCGGACTTCGGTTCCTCGACCGCACCGACCGTAGACGCGGGCGGAACAATCGCGGGCATCACGACCGTCGGCGCGGACGGCGCGGCGGCGATCACCGGGGGCGCGGCGCTCGGCTTGGGCGCGGAAGATGGTGGTGCGGGCGGCGGCGCGAGCAATTCCTCGGCCACCTCGGGGCTCGACAACACCTCTTCGGCCATTTTCTGCAAGTCTTCGGTGCCGCCGGTGCTCAGGTTCTCGGGCTCCTTGAACGCGTAAGCCGCGAGCGTCTCCTGCGGGTCGTAGGTCTTGCTGATCTGCGCCTCGAGCGATCGCGAAAGCCCGCGCGCCTTGATCGCCCACGACGTGCGTGGATAGCGCTGGAAGAGGAAAATCAGCGTTTCCAGAGCGCCCGCCTGATCGCCCTGACGCACAAGTGCGAACGCCTGATCGTACATCTGACGCGCGGTCATGACCTGCGTCGCCGCGGGGTCGTACCCCTGCGCCCACGCGACGGCAATCGTCGCGAGAAGGGCCGCGATGACGACGAGCACAACGCGCCGCATTCCCCGAACTTTCGACAAGGACAAGCCACTCCCAAAAGCAAATAACGTTAGTCCCGAAACGGCACGGGAATCAAGGGGCTGATGGAGGTTTTTCGCGCCCGGCATGGACATGCGGCGCGAGGTGACGCGTGTCCCCGCAACAGTGATGTGGCACGGCCGCCCCCGGCTGTGCTCGCACTCTCACGGCGCGCCGTCGGCGGGACGCGGTTCGGCAACAGGCAGTAGCCCCCAATATCGATGCCACGGCGCACGCACTGCTCCGCCATGCGCGGCGGGTCGTCCTCGTCGTCGAAATCGCGGAAGAAGGTGCGCTGGCGGCAAATGCCGCGCTGCGTGACGTGGTGCGCGACGCCGGGGACGACGACTCGGGCGATACGGGCCATCGGGTGATCCTAGCCTCTCAGGCGGTCAGAAGGAAGAATTAAGTATCGTGTCCCCGGAACTCGCCGGAACTCGGGATACGGAGTTCTCGGAAAAGATGAAGCGAATGCGACACTAACCGATAGCAATATATTTAAAAATATGATTAGAGTTGTTTTAAATATTCTTGTTGCCGTTAAGCTATTGTAACTCATTGACCATTCTCCTGCCATTGCTTGCAATGAACGAAGGATTGAGAATTCTCCAAAACACTTGCAGCGATGCTTGCCGATGCCATGAATGAGCATTGATTTTCCATCATATTTATTTTATTTGACAAAAGTACATTATTTTTACACGCCACATTTTTCAGACAGTTGATATCACTCACGTAGCTCTTGTGATGACCGCTACTGGAGCCGCTCCCGCCTCTGGTGAAGTGAACATAATCTCCATCGCCTAGCAGTTCAAATATGCGTTGTGCCGTGGTTTCCCCTTTCGCGGATGCAGATGTATATTGCGGAACCTGTATGCTAGGATCTGATTTTGCTGCTTGAACTTCATCAGGTAAATCAACGGTATTCAGGTAACGCTCAGTTTCGCATTCCCCATCATCTACCTGCAGATAATACATACAAAATTTTCCGGAGTGGCTTTTAGTGAAAGTTATTTGAAGACCATCAGCGCCCGCCAAATTCTTGGCGCGTGCGTCATGACGGATCTCATTTAACAGTTCGGTCGTGTTGAAATCGAGATTGTGGCAACGCTCTTTGATGTAATATTCCTTACTTGCCAATTCAAGAATATCGCGATACTTGCGTTCGCAAAAGATTCTTTTCTGAAAAATTGGATCGGTTTGGTTTTGCAGCGTCCACCGCGCAGTGTCATCTTCCATTTGTTGAATTATGTATTTATGATTGTCTAAGTAATCACTCAATGCGTCGTTTACTTTGTCCGTATCAACTGGATATCCGTTGATATATGAACCTCCGTTTTCTGTTTGGGCGAAGAACGGCGACGTTAGTAGAACTCCGTCTAAAATCAACAGACAATTCTGGCATTTGTAAAAAGTTTTTTTAGAATTCATTTCTTTTGGATTCACTTTTAAATATGGCATAAAATCTTCCAAGTCATTTTCTGCAAAATATTTCAGATTTGCGTCAGTATTTAATAAGTCTCCGGGTTGATGTTTGATCTCACCACCAGGGGTTTCCTTTTCGGAAGACGTAAAGGTCGGCATAGATAAAGCATTCTGACGGGATTTTACGCTGAGTTCTTTATTTTCTTTAGTGTCCCGACTTTGATTAGAAGATCGGCTCGCGTCGAATTGACCGACGAACCCTATCGAAGCGGTCTCGTTGTCGTCCGCCTTTGTACAGTTAGTCAAAGTTAGGACAATCAGGCAATAAATTACGTTAACGGCAACGGCTCTTATAAAACGATTTTTCGATTTGGACAACTCAACTTGCGCCCAGTCGTTACGATCGACATGAGACGAATGGATATTGATATTACTCACCACATCCTCCGCATTGATCGTTACTGATCTCGGGTTGCGTTTCCTTCTCGTCCACTCCATCCTGATCGCCGTCACCTTGGGTGTCGGGCGGATCATCATCACTCGTCCGATCCGTTGTCGTTGTTGTCGTTGACGTCGTGAATCCCGTCGTTGAGGTGGGTTTCGTCGTTGTCGTGCCTGGTTCTGAGGACGTCGTTGACGGCTCGGTCGTCGTCGAGACCGTTGTTGTGGTGGTTGAGGACGTCGTCGTGGTCGGCGTCGGGTCGGTGGTTGATGTCGTGCTTTCCGCCGTTGTGGACGTCGTACCGATTGTTGTTGTCGTGGTACTTGGCGTAGTTGTCGTACTGGTACTCGTCGTCGTCGTGGTGGTTGCAGTCGGGGCATAATACACGCTGAACGAGACATCCTCGAGAGCGGTTGCCGATGTGACCTGCGACGTCGTACCCGATCACGTCCACACGCCCATCGTACCAATCCGCACCCACGCCGAACATCCACTCTTCCAAAATCAGTGGCACGCGCACCGGTCCGAACGGGAAATCACAGTCCGTGAGTGGGTCGCCGGGGGCGATCAGTTCCTCCCAGTCAACCGTCGTGGGAAACAGGAAAAACGGCACGTCGACGAGCTTGACATACGCCCCGAGCAGATCGCTGTCCGGGTCGCAAACATAAAACTCCAGCCAGGTACAGGCTTCGACTTCGCAATCCGGCGTCCAGTTAAACTCGGCGGGATTGAATGATCCGTTTGAAACCGTGGGCGGCGTTCCGGCGATCGTCGTTGTGGTCGTCGACGTCGTGGACACCACCGTGGTCGTCGTTCCTTCCGTCGTGGTCGTCGTGGACCCTGCTGTCGTTGTCGTCGACGGGTTTGTCGTTGTCGTGGACGGTGTCGTTGTGGTCGATGTCGTCGTGGTGGTCGAGCCCGCGTCGTCGTCGTGCTCGACGTCGTCGAGAGATGGGTCGTCGTCCGGCCCTTCGACAGGCTCGGGGTTCGCCGACGAGGTCGGCGAACAGCAATCGCAGGCGGTAAGCGCCGCGAGGGCGGTCAGGGGGAGGGCGCCGATTTTCGATTCGCGCTTCATTCGACGAGACGCCCTTGGTTTGCGAACGGCGAAAGCGCGTCACCGATCGTTCAACCAGACAATGCCTCAAGCGCGCGTTCGATGCAATAAAAAGCATGATGCCATCGACGACTCCAATTTCATCCGCGATCGGAAGACGAGCGAAACCAACCGGCTGATAATGCATGACAATTCGGTCATGCGAGACAGCGGACATGGCTTTTCGAGAAGCCGGCGCTGGGAGAGCAGATGGAAGACTCGAAGAATTTCCTACGACGCGGTTCGCTGTCTTGTCCCGCTGGACGAGCCGGGGTTCGCGGGAATCCGCCCGGCTTGACGACGCGAGCGGTCGGGGGCAGATTGCGCGGCCTTTACGAGACGGGACCGAAAAGATGAATGCACCCGCGCCGCGCACCGCGCGCAACATCCGCAACATCGCGATCATCGCCCACGTCGACCACGGCAAGACGACGCTGGTCGACAAGCTGCTGTCCCAGACGGGGAGCTTCGAGCGAAACGAGGGGAACGTCGAGCAGGCCATGGACACCGGCGAGCTCGAGCGCGAACGTGGCATCACGATTCTCTCCAAGTGCACGTCGGTCGAATTCGGAAATTTTCACATCAACATCGTCGACACGCCCGGGCACGCCGACTTCGGCGGCGAGGTCGAGCGCGTGATGCGAATGGTCGATTCGGCGTTGTTGCTCGTCGATGCGTTCGAGGGCCCGATGCCGCAAACGCGGTTCGTCACCAAAAAAGCCCTCGCGCGCGGACTGCATCCGATCGTGGTCATCAACAAGATCGACCGCCCCGGTTGCGATCCGCATGCCGCGGTCGATGCCGTGCTCGACCTGTTCATTTCGCTCGGCGCGACCGACGAGCAATGCGATTTCCCCGTCATCTACGCTTCGGCGAAGCAGGGTTACGCCGTTCGAGCCCTTGGCGACGACCCCGTCGACCTGAAGCCGCTGCTGGAAAAGATCTGCGAGCACGTGCCGCCGCCGAACGTCGATTCCTCCGCGGCGCCCGCGCTTCAGGTGACGACGTTCGATCACGACGAATACGTCGGGAGCATGGCGATCGGCCGCGTCGAGTCGGGCCTGTTCCAGCCCGGCGATCGCGCGATGATCGTGCGCGAAAACGGCCACGGCGATGTGTTCCGAATCAATCAGGTCTTCGGATTTCGCGGCCTTCGCCGAATGGCGCTCGACGAGGGCGTGGCCGGCGACATCGTCGCCATCACGGGGATGGACCTGCTCAACGTCGGCGAGACCATCACGTCGGTGGATTTCCCGCGCGTGCTCCCCATGCTCGAGGTCGACGCTCCCACCGTAAGCATCGCCATGATGACGAACACCTCCCCGACCATGGGCCAGGAAGGTCGATTCGTCACCAGCGCGAAGTTGGCCGAGCGGCTGATGCGGGAGCGCAAATCCAACGTTTCGCTGCGCGTGGAGAGTACGGACTCTCCCGATACGTTCACCGTGAGCGGGCGCGGCGAACTGCACTTGTCGGTTCTCATCGAAACGATGCGTCGCGAGGGTTACGAGTTCATGGTGTCGCGACCGAAAGTGGTCACGCGCACGGACGCGGAAGGGCGGTTGCTGGAACCCTATGAGATGGTCACCGCCGATGTCGAAAACGGCCACGTGGGCACCGTGATCGAGTCCCTCAGCCAACGGTTCGGCCGCATGACGCAGATGCGGGATGTCGGGATGGGGCGCTCGCGCGTCGAGTTCGTCATCCCCACGCGCGGGCTGATCGGCTACCGCTCGAAGTTTCTGACGGAGACCCGTGGCAGCGGCGTCCTCAACGCGATTCTCGCGGAGTACGCTCCGTGGGCGGGGGAACTGAAGGACCGATCGAATGGCGCGCTCATCGCGCAGGAAGACTGCGTGACGGTGACGTACGCCCTTTGGAAGCTCGACGATCGCGGCGTGTTTTTCGTGCCGGCGGGCGTGCGCGTCTACGCGGGCCAGGTCATCGGCGTTCACACGCGCGAAAACGACCTGGTCGTGAATCCGGGCAAGACGAAGAAATTGACGAATATCCGCGCGGCGGGCGCCGACGAAAAAAATGTCATGAAGCCGCACAAGCCGCTCACGATCGAGGAGGCGATCGAGTTCATCAACGACGACGAACTCGTGGAGTTCACGCCGAAATCGATCCGCGTTCGAAAGCGCGTCCTCGACCACAACGAACGCAAGCGCGCTCTGGTCAAGGCAGGCAAGGTGGCCGAAGAAGCGTCGGCGGTTTAGCGCGGGCGGCCCGCGCATCCACTTGCGATTCAACCTGTGTCGATCGCGGGATTCTCACGCCGCGCTCAACGCCGTATGCTCGCGGGGACCGCACGATCCAGGGAGCCGACGTTGGATACGCAAATCCCACCGCCCGAGCGCGTCGAGCCCGCGTTCGCGAAGCGCATGGCGGATCGATATTTCACGAGCACGGTGAGCCAGTTCATCCTTCACGGCGCGGTGCGCGATCTCGTCCCGCTGGATGAGGCGGGACGGGTGCGTTACGTGCCCGTGGAGGAGTTTCTGGAAAAGTGGCTCTTCGCCAGGCGCGGCGCGGTCATCTATTTCGATCGCTCGCGCGGGCTCGTGATCCCCGACGCGGCGGCGAAGAAGGATTTCGAGGTCTTCTGCAAGGCCTACGACACCGTCGCGGGTACACGATATGCCTCATCGTGGCCGCAAGACGCGCCGACGGTGCTGCGTCTCGTGGAACGATACATCCACACGCGGGTGGGCGAGGGCAAGGGCGTCGCGTTCATTCTCGATTACGCGGAGCAGGTCGCGCCCGCGGGCGAGCCCGGACATCTGGGCGACGCCGATCGCTCGTGCCTGACGACGCTGCGTCGGTGGTCGCGCGACGCGCAGTTTCTGCGCGGCGACGTGACGGT
>CAZPJD010000099.1:0-32154 GCA_964586775.1 uncultured bacterium
CCATCGACCAATACGTCCGCTGGTACAACGAAGCACGCATCCACTCGGCGCTCGATTACCGGACTCCGTGCGAATTCGAGACCGAATGGATCACACAAAACGCCGCTTAAAACCGTCTTGCTTTCGGGGGGACACTACGGAGTTCGTCTGCTTCACCATGGAGCAGCGTGACAAGTTCCTGGAACAGTGCCGGCAGACACACCCGTCTTGGTACGCGTATTTTGTAACGGCCTTTCACACGGGCATGCGCGTGGGCGAACTGGCAGCCTTGCGGTGGGAGAACGTTGATTTTCAGCTCAGGTCGATCCGCGTGGCGCAAAACGTATGGCGGGGCCATGTCGGGACTCCAAAGTCCAATAAACCAAGATCCGTGCCCATGAACAGGTTACTTTGGGAAGTGCTGTCTGCTCACAAGCACGCTGGGCAGTTTGTCTTCCCGACGCTAACCGGAGGATTGCAGGGGCCGAACGCCGGCGCGAAAGTCCTGAAATCGGTTTGCCGAAAGGTTGGACTTCAGACGATTCGACGGCACGACATGCGACACACGTTTGCCACGATTCTCGTCACGCAGACGAGGAACTTGCCAGTCGTGAAGGAGCTTCTCGGGCACGCCGATTTCAAGACCACGCTGCGTTACGCGCACTACCTTTCGGACACGGGATCGGAAGCGGTCGAGGCGCTCGTCTCGGTACCTTCGAGCAGGTTATCTGAGGGTCAAAACGGGCCGATTATGGTCAATTCCATGGTCAACAGCTCATCCGCCCCCGAAAATCCGTCGCCCCGAAACAACAAAAAGGCCCGCAAGATTCAACACTTGCGAGCCTTGAGGAATGAGTCGGGATGACTGGATTTGAACCAGCGACCCCCTGCTCCCGAAGCAGGTGCTCTACCAGGCTGAGCCACATCCCGATGGTTGGAGTTTCGCGCCGGCGCGATTCTCCCGCAGATTGTCAGGCGGCGCGGGCTTAGATCGACAGCGCCGGGGCTACGGCCTCGTTCGCCTCGATCCTGGCGAGTTCGGCGCGCATCCGGTCCACCGTTGCGCGGTAGTCCTTGGTGTGGAAGATCGCCGATCCGGCGACGAACGCGTCGCATCCCGCCGCGGCGACCTCGCCGATGTTCTCCGGTCCGACGCCGCCGTCCGCCTCTACTAATATGGAACGCCCCGCGCGGTCAATCCGGTCTCGGACCTCGCGAATGCGTTCGAGGGATCCCTCGATGAATTTCTGCCCCCCGAAGCCGGGATTCACCGTCATCACGAGCACGTAGTCGATGAAGCGCAGCACCGGCTCGATCACCGACACCGGCGTCGCGGGGTTGAGCACGACGCCCGCCTTTTTCCCCAGCGAACGGATGAGCTGGAGCGTTCGATGCAAATGGCAGCCCGTCTCGACGTGCACGCTGATCCAGTCCGCGCCCGCTTCGGCAAAGGCCGGAACGTAGCGGTCGGCGTTTTCGATCATCAGGTGGACGTCGAGCGGCAGGGTCGTCACCTTGCGCACCGATGCAACGACCGGCGGACCGATCGTGATGTTGGGAACGAAGTGGCCGTCCATCACGTCGACGTGAATCCAATCGGCGCCCGCCGCTTCGACCGCGCGAATCTCGTCGCCCAATCGGGCGAAATCGGCAGACAGAATCGAGGGCGCAATCAGAAATCGGGACATGCGTACTCCGCGAAGAATCGAGCCGAGTGCGTGGCGCGCGGCATGATAGCCAAACCCGCCACCGGGGCAAGTGGAGCGGGAGCGACGACGATCGAGTTTACTTCGAGACCCAACGGGCGAGGACGGACTTGAGTTCGTCGGGCTGGATCGGCTTGGCGACGTAATCGTCCATGCCGGCTTCGATGCAGCGTTCCCGGTCGCCCTTCATCGCCGTCGCGGTGAGGGCGATGATCGGGATGCGGGCCGCCTTGCGATGCAGCTCCTCGCGGCGGATCACGGCGGTGGCCTCGAGCCCGTCCATCACCGGCATGTGTACGTCCATCAGCACGGCGTCGAAGGGGCGCGTAAAGATCGTGTCGATCACCTCGCGGCCATCGGACACGATCGTGACGTGGTAGCCGAATTTTTTCAGAAACTTCGACGCGACCTTCTGATTGACCACGTTGTCCTCGGCGAGCAGCACGTGGCGATTGCGCGCAGACTCGTCGGCAAGATCCGTCCACGCGGGATCGCGCGTCCCCGACGGCGTCGCGACGCCGATCGCCTCGGCGATGGCGCCCAGCAGGCGCTGCTGCTTTGCGGGCTTCATCAGAAACTCGACGCACCCCAGCGCCGCCATGTTCTCGCGATCGTTGTCGCGGCAACTGCTGGTGTGGACCACGATTCGCGTGTCGCGAAGGTTGTCCGCGCCGAGTACCATGCCGACGAACTCCTCGGGCGCGGGTTCGGTCTGGCGCAGGTCGAGCAGGATGACCTGATAGGGCTTGCCGGCGGCGGCGGCTTTTTTGAGCAGGGAAATCGCTTCAATCGTCGCCTGTGCGCCGTGCGCCACGCATCCCACCGCATCGAGCAATCGGCTGACGGCCAGCCGGCTGCTCGCGTTGCGATCGACGACGAGCACTCGCGTGCCCTGAATCTGCGGAATGACGCCCGCGATTTCGGTTGCGGTGCTCGCCGTCTTGTGGAGCGGCAGCGCCACCGTGAAGGTGCTACCCTTGCCGACCTCGCTGGCGTGCGAGATTTCGCCGCGCATGAGGTGCGTGAGCTGACGACAGATCGTGAGGCCGAGCCCCGTGCCGCCGTACCGGCGCGTGATCGACCCGTCGGCCTGCGTGAACGAATCGAAGATCGCCTTTTGGCGTTCGGGCGGGATGCCGATGCCGGTGTCGCGCACCGCGAATTTCAGGACGACCTCGTCGCCCAGATCCCGGACGAGTTCGACCGACAATTCGATCTCGCCCTCGGGCGTGAACTTGATTGCGTTCGACAAAAGGTTGGACAGGACCTGGCGGATGCGGTTGGGATCGCCCACCAGAAAACGGGGCGAGCGGGGCGCGACCGAGTCGATCAGTTCGAGGCGGCGTTCGGCCGCGAGGATCGCCATCCCCGCGATGACGTCCTCGACGACCTCGAGCAGGTCGAACTCGATCTCTTCGAGCTCGAGCTTGCCGGCCTCGACCTTCGAAAAATCGAGGATGTCGTTGATGATTTTGAGCAGGCTGTCGGCCGAGCTCTTGATGATCGTCAGGTACTCGTGCTGCTCGTCGGTCAGCTCGGTGCCCAGCGCGAGGATCGTCATGCCGATGACGCCGTTCATCGGCGTGCGAATCTCGTGGCTCATGTTGGCGAGGAACTCGGACTTGGCCTTGTTCGCGAGTTCGGCTTCCAGATTCGCCTGCTGCAAAAACTCGTTCGCGGTTTCGAGATCCTGCAGGTGCTGGCCGTCGAGCTTGCGCAGGCGCGCGATCTCGTCGAGGCGGTGCTGCAATTCCTCGTTCGCCCGGTGCGCCGCGGCCTCGGCGGCGGTGAGGCGCGAGTCGTCGGACGCGATCATGAAGATGCCGCTCGGGTCGCCGTGGTCGTCGACCGAGCCGATGACGCGGCAACTGACGGGAAAGACCTCGCCCGACTTGCGCCGGGCATGAAAGCGGCCATGCCATTCGCCATCCTCGGCGAGACGACGCGCGATTTCGACCTCTTCGGGCGTCTCCTCCGCGCGCAGGAGCGTTACCGGCTCGCCCACAATCTCGGTTTTCGCGTAGCCCGTCGAACGGAGGAACGCCTCGTTGACGTACACGATGCGGGCGTCCGCGCCCACGATGACCACCATCTCCTCGATGAATTCGACCGTGCGCGCGATCTGGGAGAACTCGCCGGAAAATCCCCTCGCGACCGTGGAACCGGCGGTTCCAGTCGGACTTTCGTTGCTCGGCGAGGTTTCGGCGAGGTCGTTTCGCATGGACTGCGGCACCTGTGCGTCCGGCAAAAGGGGGAATCCCTCTATCCTATCGGCCGATCGGCCCAATTCCCCAAATCTTTGAATCGTGCGTGCGTTATAGCACAAAGGGCGGCGCGGTTAGAACCCCGGAACCAACGGACGGACGCGGCGCGTCAGGACATGGCGACGGCTTCGCCGATCAGCTCGCGTACGTAGTCGAGCTTTTCGTGCTCGGGACCGTAGAGCATTTTCGCCACCGCGTCGGGATCGAGCGGCTGAACGGGGCTTTTGCTGACAAGGCGCTTGATGACGGAGAGGTCCGCGCGACGCATCACCGCGGCCAGGTTGGGGACGCGCTCGTTGAGCACGATGCTGCGATACGGATACTCCTGAAAGTAGTAGAGGTTCGCCTTGAACCCCATGTCCCAGATGTTCTGCGCCTGCTCGGGGCTGATCGGGTTGCCCGCGTCGGTGTAGCGCTCGAGCAGGAGTTCCTTGACCGCTTCGGTGTCCTCGATCGGCGCCTTGGTCTGAAGGAGTTCGTAGAGCGTCTCGAAGGCGCGAATGCGTTCGGCGTGGGCTTCGAGACGATAGTTGATCTGGCGAAGCGCGTTTCGATAGACCGACTCAAGATCGACGCTCGACGCATCCTGATCCGAGGCGGTGACCGAGGACTCGACGGTCACGGGCGCAACGAAAGGGCCGCCGTCCTCATCCTTCTGGATCTCGACGACGTCGTGGCATTCCTCGACGAACTGTGTGAAGGTCTTGTAGCCGTAGTTGCCCTCGTCGAACGACGGATCGAGGCGCACCATCATGGGGCGCACGGTGTAGATTGAAACCCGTCCGTCGTCGCGGCTGCGCGCAAGCCGCCGCACCGCGCGCAGCAGCAGGTCCTTGGCGTCGTCGCGATTCGCGGGCGTGGGGGCTTCCTCGGACTCCGCCGGCGTTTCCTCGTCGACGGTCGCTCCCGAGCCCTCGAGCAGCGTGTGGTAGTACTTGAACTCGTTGCAGGCCTTGATCCAGTAGATGTTCGACGAGTTCTTCGCGCCGATGCCGATCACGTACCGCCCGCGCGTGCGCAGCTTCTGGGCGAGGTTCGAGAAATCCGAATCGCCGCCGATGACCACCTGCATGGTCACGTAGGGGTAGTGGAAGACGTCCTCGACCGCATCGATGGCGAGGCGAATGTCCGCGCCGTTTTTGGCGTGCGATCCGCGCGGGAAGAGTTGGACCAGATCGACGGAGTGCTCCATCAGCACGAAGCGGTACTGGCGCAGCATGGTCCAGTTTGCATAGGCGCGGTTGATGACCACGTTCCCCAGCGAATTGAGGTAGTCCATGATGACCTTGACGTTGGCCAGCCGCTCCGGCTCGCGAAAACCCACGCGCGAGGGCGCGGGCGCGTTGCGTAACTGGACGCCGTTGTGGATGTTCTCGAAGTCCCAGTAGACGGCGATGCGTTCGGCGGACGGGGAGCGCTCGGGGGTCTCGATGGTCACGACATGACTCCATGGCGAAAAGGGAAATGAAAAATTCCTGGTTTTCCCGGCGAAAGGAGCGACGAATCCGTCAAATACGCTCCAAACGCCTCAACGCGGCTTCTTGACAATGCGATACCGAACGGTCAATTAGCCAGTTTAAGCGACACGACGGGGTCGCGCAAGGAGAGGATTTCATGAATTCGAGGTGGATGTGGACGTGGGCGGCGTTTGCCGTCGTGATACTGACGGTTACGACAGGCGGCGCGGTGCTGGGATGCGCGAGCGGCGGCGACGATGACGACGATGGCGGCAGCGAATCGAACTTCCAGACGGCATGCACGAATATCGCGAGCTGCGGCTTGGGCGCGGATCTGGGCATCGCCGACATGGACGCCTGCGAAGACGCGCTCGGCGCGCTCGACGAGGCGACCGTGTCGTGCATCGACGCCGCGAGCAACTGCGGTCAGTTGGGTCAATGCTTCGGCATTACCGGCGACGATGACGACGACGCTGCGGACGACGACGATGCCGATGACGACGATGATGCCGATGACGACGACGATGCCGATGACGACGGCGGCGGCGATGCGCCCAAGCTGAAGACGCCCTCGTTCCTCATCAGCGCGGCGGATCCCGAACTCGCCGGTTGGGACGAGTGGAACGGCGGCGACTTCTGTCCCGATTGGGAAAAGGCCCGCTGGTCCGCGGGATGGACCGACTTCGATGAGGATCTGGGCGGTGGAAAGATGTACGTCGCGCTGGACGGCGGCGACCCCATCGAGTCGGATCTCCCCGCTTCGTTGCCCACGTCGGGCACGTGGGATACGTTGAGAATTTACGTGGACCTGGACGAGGAATTCGCCGAGGTCGGCGACCACGACGTCGAGGTCTGGGTCACGGACGCGGTCGGGAACGAAAGCAACCATCTGAGCTTCAGCTACGGCGTGAGCGCCGACCCGACGCCCTACGGTCTAGGATCGCAGTTCGCCAACTTCACGCTGCGCGGATTCAAGGCGACGGTGACGGCGATCGACGGTTCGACGGGGACGTTCGCGGACTACACGCTCTCGGATTACCTCGGCCAGGTCGTGGTCGTGGACAGCTTCGCGGGCTGGTGCCCGCCGTGCGACACCGCCGCGCCGCAACTCGACGACATCGCCGCGACATACGCCGGCGACGCGGTCGTCTTTTCGTTCATGGCCGATACTCAGACCGGCGACCCCACCCCCGGCGTGGACGACCTCGATCTCGAAGGTTGGACGCTGTACCACTTCGGCAAGTACTGGTACGAGCCCGCCAGACGCAAAGTCGGCGACGACCCAATCCAGCTCACCGGCACCGTGCTGAACGACCAGAACTACGGCGTGACCGGCGACTACTACATCGCCAACTACGTCCCGCAGACCTTCGTGCTCGACGCCGACCACGTGGTGCGTTTCAAGATGAACGGTTTCTACCAGCCCTACATCGAGGACGTGATCGACTACCTGCTGACGCTCTGATCCGCGTCGATCCCGCATCGACATCCCGCGACGCCGGCCTTCTCGGTCGGCGTCGTCGTTTCGGCGGCGTCCTCGCCCGACGGATGGGTGTGGAGGCGTTGCGAGGGCGGCGCTTTTGTGGCAAAAAGCGCGCGCTTCAATTCCGACGAATCCGGCCCGCGTTTTCGGTCGGTCGATGTCGCCACCGCAGGAGTTCCGCCATGGCCCGCGCGCACAACTTTTCTCCCGGTCCCTCCATGATTCCGCTCCCGGTGCTCGAATGGGCGCAGGCCGAGATGACGGACTTCGCCGGCTCGGGCATGAGCGTGATGGAGCTGTCGCACCGGGGGAAGGTGTTCGAGCAGGTGCACGAGCGCGCGAAGGCCGACCTGCGCGAATTGCTCGGCATTCCCGAGGGCTACCGCATTCTCTTTTTGCAGGGAGGGGCGAGCCTGCAATTCGCGATGATCCCGATGAATCTGCTCGGCCCGGGCGAGAGCGCCGACTACATCGTCACCGGCACGTGGTCCGAGAAGGCGATCAAGGAAGCGAAGATCGTCGCCAAGGCGCGCGCGGCGGCGACATCGAAGGAAACGAACTACGACCGAATCCCCGACCTCGACTCGATCGAGTTCGATCCGGCCGCGAAATACGTCCACATCACCACGAACAACACGATCTTCGGCACGCAGTACCCCGCGCTGCCCGACACGAAGGGTCTGCCGCTCATCGCCGACATGTCTTCGGACATCCTGTGCGGCCCGATCGACGTGTCGAAGTTCGGCCTGATCTACGCCGGGGCGCAGAAGAACCTCGGGCCGTCTGGAACCACGCTCGTGATCGTGAAGGAATCGCTGCTCGGCGTGGTGCGCGAGACGGCTCCGACGATGATGCGCTACCAGATCCACATCGAAAACGACTCGATGTACAACACGCCGCCCACCTTCGGGATTTACATGATCGGCCTCACCGCGCGCTGGATCAAGGAAATGGGCGGCGTCGCGGCGATCGGGAAACGCAATCGCGAAAAGGCGGGCATGCCCTACGCGGCCATCGACGACTCGGGCGGCTTCTATCGCGGCCACGCGCAGCCGGGCAGCCGCTCGACCATGAACGTCACGTTCCGGCTGCCGACCGAGGATCTGGAAAAGCTCTTCGTCAAGGAAGCCGCGGCCGAGAACATCGTCGAGATCAAGGGCCACCGCAGCGTGGGCGGCATGCGCGCGTCGATCTACAACGCGATGGAGCCGTCTTCGGTGAAGGTGCTCGTCGATTTCATGGGAGAGTTCGGTCGCAAGCACGGTTGATGGATTCGAACGATCTTTCAACCCCGGCGTCGCGAGATCGCGGCGCCGATATCGTTGGCGGCCAGCGCGCCGATTGACCCGCGGTGTGCGCGGCGCATACACTTCGCGCGAGGAGAGAAGGTGGAGCGCATCGCGGAATCGCTGGTCAAACGGTACCTTGCGTCGCAGGGCTATCTCGCCGCATTCGGCGTCAACGTTTCCGCGACCACCGAAACCGGCCCGACCATGCGCGCCTTCGACGTGGTGGGGCTGCGCATCCGCGCGGGGAGCCTCGCCGAGGCTGTCGTGGGCGTCATCCGCGCGTGGTGGAATCCTGGCGCGCACCTGACACCGAGCCTGTTGCGTTCGCACCTGCTGGCCGGCGTCGCCGAGGCGCTCTCTGATGACGCGGTCGATGCCCTGCGCATCGGTTACGGCCTGTCGCCCGCCGTGATCCGAAAGGTGCTGTTCTACAGCCAGGCGAGCCCTGAAAAGTCCGAAGAGGCCGAGGCGACGCTCGCGAAATACGGCATCGAAACGGTGTATCTCGACCGCGAGGCCGCGTCGCTCGCCCGCGAGTCGTGGCCCAGCGAGGTGCCCGGCGACGCGGCGATCGCGATGATCCGCGCTTTTGTGCGTGGCGCGTGGCGAGAGGGATCGGGCGGAGCGGACTTGCGGGAATCGGACGTCAAACCCGTCGCCGAGCCGCCGACGCCGCAGCTCTCGCTGGCGCTCTTTGGCGATCGTTCGCCGGGAAGCGGCGGGACGGACGACTGACCATGGCGCGCGACGCGTGGGATTCCGATCGTTCGAGGCGGCGCTATTGGCCGGGCGTGGTGTTGCGTCTGGCGGTTCTCGTGATCGCCGCGGGCGGAGTGTTGTTCGTCGGGCAATCGCGCTACGGCTGGCGGCCCTTCGGAGACAAGATCACCGCCAAACAACTTCGAGAAAACCTCGGCGAAGCGACAGCGACGCCGACCCCACAGGACATGGGCGCGCTGCTGCGCGAAGCGGCCGAGAACGCGGACGCGACGCCGGCGCCTTCGACGACCACCACGACGACGGCGACGACCACGACGACCACGGTGAAGGCGACGACCACCACGGTCAAACCCACGACCACCAAGCCGACGACCACCACCACGGTCCCGAAATCCGCGTCGGATCTGACCGATCAGGATCAGAAGGCGCTCGACGACCTTCTGAAGCAGGAGTCCGATTGAAAACGAAGTCGCTGGACGATCTCGACGACATCGAACCGCGCGCGTCGGTGCCGCCGCTCGACGTGACGCCGCGCGAGATCTTCGACGAACTCGACCGATACGTGATCGGCCAAAATGCGCCCAAGCGCACGCTGGCGATCGCGGCCTACAACCATCTCAAGCGCATCCGGCAGACGGGCGAGCTGCTGCGCAAGAACAACATCCTCATGGTCGGCCCCACGGGCAGCGGCAAGACGCACCTCGCCAGGTGCCTGGCGCGCGTGATGTCGGTGCCGTTCGTGGTCGTCAACGCGACCGAATACACCGAGGCGGGTTACTACGGGAAAGACGTCGAGGTCATGATCGCCGAGCTGCTCTTCGCGGCAAACGGCGACGTGCGCGCCGCGGAGCGCGGCATCGTGTTCGTGGACGAGATCGACAAGATCGCACGGCGCGGCGACAGCGGGCGCACCGGCGCGGGCGGGCGCGACATCGGCGGCGAGGGCGTGCAGCAGGCGCTGCTCAAGCTCCTCGAAAGCAACGCCGTGTTCGTGCCGCTCAACGTCACGCAGCACTGGAACAAGCACGACTTCGTGCGCATGGACGTGACCGACATCCTGTTCATCTGCGCGGGCACCTTCAGCGACATGCGACGCGGCACGATCAAGTCCGACATCGGGTTCACGGGTGTGTCGGCCGACGAAAAAGCCCGCGAAAAGGTCACGTTCCGCGACCTCGAGGGCTACGGCATGATCGCCGAACTGCTCGGGCGGCTGCCCGTGGTCGTGGAGCTCGGCCCGCTGACCGACGAGGAGCTCGGCCGCGTCGCGACCGATCCCCCCGACGCGCTGTTTCGCGAGTATCAGGAGCTGTTCGATTTCGAGAAGATCCGGCTCGATCTGCGCCCCGACGGGCTTGCGCGGATCGTGCGTCACGCGCAGGAGCGAAAAACCGGCGCGCGAGGGCTGCGCTCGATTTTCGAGGAACTCTTTCACGACCTCGCGTTCGAGGCGCCCGAGCGCGTCGGGCAATGCGTCGTCATCGATGCCGACTTCGTCGATGCCCGGTTGGCTCATTCATGATCCGCTACGTTCCGGCCGACCACACCGACGTCGAGCAGATGTACCGGCTCGATATGCTGTGCTTCGAGCCGCCGTTCCGCTTTGCGCGCTCGACCTTCGACTACCTCATGTCGAATCCGGACGTGATCGCGATCAAGGCGCTGGACGACGCGCGCGGGCTTGTGGGCTTCATCGTGCTCGAACCCGAGCCGCCGCAGCTCGCGTGCATCGCGACGATCGACGTGCATCCCGACGCGCGCCGCGAAGGCATTGGCGCCGAGCTGATGCATCGCGTGGCCGACGCCGCGGGCGCGATCGGACTTTCCAAGGTCTACTTGCATGTGTATGTTGGCAATTCGTCGGCACGGGAGTTTTATCGGTCGTTGGGGTACGAATCCCAGCAGTTGCTGCCGTCGTTTTACGGGCCCGGCCGGCATGCGTATCTGATGGTGCGAAACGGGGCGGCCGAGGGCCGCGCCGGGAATGTGGTGTGATGCGTTACGCGATCTTCAGCGACGTGCATTCCAACTACGAGGCGCTCGAGCGCGTGCTCGCCAAGATCGACGAACTCGGCGTCGATCGCGTGCTGAATCTCGGCGACCTGGTCGGCTACTACGCCTCGCCCAACGAGTGCGTCGATGCCGTGCGCGACCGCGGGATCACCTCGATCATGGGCAACCACGACGTCGTCGCGTGCGGGCGTGTCGAACCGGTTTACTTCAACCCCACGGCGGCGGCGGCCGTACTGTGGTCGCGCGAAACACTCACCGAGTCGAACCGCGAGTGGATCCGCGCGCTGCCCGATTCGCTGATCGTGGACGAATCGGTGCTCATGGTGCACGGCTCGGTGCGCGATCGCGACGAATACCTGCTCTTTCGCCCCGAGATCGAGAGCAGCTTCGAGGCGTTTACCGAGCAATACTCCGCGCTGCGCGTCGCGTTCTTCGGCCACACGCACCGCCGCATCTACTATGAGGACGACGGCAACAACCTCTACGCGGGCACCAAGGCCGAGAAACTTGTCCTGCGTCCCGGCGGGCGGTACCTCATCAACCCCGGCTCGGTCGGTCAGCCCCGTGACGGAGACCCCCGCGCGGCATTTTGCGTGTATGATGCCGAAGCCGCCGAGGTGTCGTTCTTCCGGGTGCCCTTCGACATCGACAAAACGGCCGAGCGCATCCGCGCCCTGCCGTTCGGCGACTCGCTGGCCCGGCGCCTCTATCGGGGCATCTGAGCGGAAACTGCCATGACCGTGCGCGAAGCCATCATCGCCGTGACATTGCGGTGCAATTCGCGTTGCCAAATGTGCGACATCTGGCAGCACGACGGCACCTTTGAAGTCGAACCCAGTTACTACTACCACCTGCCGCGCACCCTGCGCACCGTCAACCTGACCGGCGGCGAGGCGACGCTGCGCGAGGATCTGCCCGAGATCGTCGCCGTCATCGCCGAGCGCTGCCCCGGCGTGCGCATCATCCTCTCCACGCACGGCTTTCACACCAAGCGCCTCGAGGACATGGCGCCGCGCATGCTCGCCGCGACAAAAAACCTCGCGGTGCGCGTTTCCATCGATGGCCTCGGCGAAACGCACGACCGCATCCGCGGTATTCCCGGCGGATACAAAAAGTGTATGGAGACGCTCGACGCGCTGCGCCGCATGGGCGTGCGCGACCTGGGCATCGGCTATACGCTGATGAAGGGCAACGAGGACGAGATGATCCCGGCCTACGACATGGCGATGGCGAACGGCTGGCAGTTCACGTCCACCGTCGTGCATTCGTCGCCCATCTTTTTTGGCGAGCAAAGCGACAACACGCCCGACGCCGACAAGGCCGCGCGCGCGTTTCGCGAGTTGCAGCGCCGCCAGATCCGCAGCGCGAAACCGAAGAACTGGTTCCGCTCGTATTTCACCGAGGGCGTGGTGGACGACGTGACGGGCAAGCGCCGTCGTATCGACTGCACGGCACTCTCGAGGTTTTTCTATCTCGATCCCACGGGCAAGGTGTACACCTGCCACGTGCTCGACTGGTCGGTGGGGAAACTCGACGAGGGCTACGAACGCATCGTCGCGTCGAACCCGCAAATGCTCGACCAGGTGAAAAACTGCACCGAGCACTGCTGGATGACCTGCACGGTCGCGCCCATCATGCGCCAAAACCTGCCGCGCGTGGCGGCGTGGGTCGCGCGGCACAAGCTGTCGATGTCATGAAGATCGCGATGATCGGGCTCAAGGGGCTGCCCGGCATCCACGGCGGCGTCGAGCGCCACGTGGAAGAACTCGCCGCGCGGCTCGTCGAGCGCGGCGAATCGGTCACCGCGTATGTGCGTCCGCACTACACGCCGTCGCGCGAGCCCGTGCGCGGCGTGGCGCTGCGCCTGCTGCCGACGATCCACTCCAAGCATCTCGACGCGACCGTACACACGCTGATCTCGTGCCTCGATGCGTCGGCGCGGCGATTCGACATCGTTCACATCCACGGCATCGGCCCCGCGCTTTTCGCGTGGATTCCGCGCATCTTCGGGCGCACCGTCGTCGTCACCATGCACTCGCGCGACTACCTGCGCGGCAAGTGGGGCGCGTTTGCGCGTTTCGCCCTGCGCGCGGGCGAGTTCGCGGCACGCGCGTTCGCGCACCGGCTGATCTGCGTGAGTCGCGAGATGGCGGCGGCGCACCCGGGCGCGGCGTTCATCCCCAACGGCGTGCCCGATCCCGTGCCGCGACCGGCGGGCGAGACGTTAGCGCGTTTCGGGCTCGCGCCGGGGCGCTACCTGCTCTACGTGGGGCGCATCTCGCCCGAGAAGGGCCCGCACCACCTGCTGCGCGCGTTTCGCGAGATCGACACCGATCTGCGTCTTGCGCTGGTCGGCGGCGCGTCGCACGGCGAGCCCTTCGAGAACGAGGTCGCGCGCCTCGCGGCCGAAGACCCGCGCGTGGTGACGACGGGCTACGTGAAGGGCGACGCCCTCGCCGAACTCTATACGCACGCCGCCGCGTTTGTGCTGCCCAGCGAGCACGAGGGGCTGCCGGTCGCGATGCTCGAGGCGATGAGCTACGGCGTGCCCGTCGTCGCCACCGACATCCCCGCCGCGCGCGAGGTGGCGACGGATGATGACGGCGCGGCGCTCGCGCTCTTCGCCCCCGCGGCGGCGCCCGCCGCAATCCGCGATGCCATTGCCGCGCTGATGCGTGATTCCGACGCGGCGAAGGATCGCGCGCGGCGCGCGGCGGCGCACGTCCTGCGTCACTACCGTTGGGGCGCGATCGCCGACGCGACGCTCGAAACGTATCGCGAGGCGCGCACGGGGCTCACCGATGCGCAGCTTGCCGCGCCGTGCCCGCTGTGCGGCGAGACGCGCAAGACGCACGAATACGACGGCACGCGCTCGGGCCGCGTGGCGCGTTGCGCCGCGTGCGCGATGGTGTTTTCGGTCAGCCCGCCGCCGATCGAAGCGCTGCCGCCCGCGTTCACCGATTCGCCCGGCGCGTATCTCGCCAACGCGCGCGACCGGCTCGGCCGGTTCGAGGCGGCGCTGCCGGGTCACGGCCGCCGTTTGCTCGACGTCGGATGTTATGACGGCCGTTTCGCGGGCGCGGCCAAATCGCTGGGCTACGACGTGCGCGGCGTGGAGCCCGTCGCCGACGCCGCCGCGCGCGCCGAGGCCGCGTTCGGGTTTCCGATCACGGTCGGCACGCTGGAGTCCGCCGCGCTGCCGGGCGGCGCGTTCGACGTGGTGAGCTTCATCCACGTCTTCGAGCACCTCGCGAATCCGCGCGCGGCGCTCTCCGTGTGCCGCCGCGTGCTCGCGCCGGGCGGCGCGCTGCTGATCGAGATCCCCGCTTACGACGCCCTCGCGCGGCGCATCGCCGGGCGGCGCTGGCGGCAGTTCATCGCCGATCACGACCGCTTCTACACGGGCGCGGTGCTCGCACGGCTTTTGAGCGAAGAGGGGTTCGACGTGCTGCGCGACGAAAAGGTCGGCAAGGTCGTCACGCCGAGTCTGCTGGCCGACCGCGTCGGCCGCTACTATTCGCGCGCGCTCGGCGGGGCGATCCGCGCGGTTTCGTCCGCGCTCGGCATCGCCGAACGCACCTTCACCATCCGCATGGGCGACATCCGTCTCGTGGTCGCCAAACGTCGGAGCGACGCATGAGGAACGTGCGCCTTTTCGCCGTCATCGCGTCGGTCGCGTTCGCCCTTGCGCTCTTGGTGACGTCGCCCGTCGCCGCGAAAAAAAAGCCCGCGCCCGCGCCGACGATCGCGCCGTCGCTCTTCGATGAAGCGCTCACCGACGGCGGCGGCCTGTGGGAGTTTCGTGCAAAAGGCGAGACGCTCGCCGCCGCGATCGCCGACGAGACGAACGCCATTCGCGTGACGCACTGGTTTTTTCAGGGCCGGGCGGTGCGTGCGGAGTATGCGGAGAATGGGGCGCGCGCGGCGTTTGGCGCGACCAACGCGGAGGGCGATTGGCGCTGGTATCGACGCGAGGGCGAGCGCTTCGTGCCTGTCACCATCAAGCCCTACGCGAACGACCCGCTGATCGACGCGATCAAGGCGCAGACCGGGCGATTGCTCGCGCGGCGCACCGCCGCGGGCGACCGGTTGCAAAAGGGCGACGCGCCGCCCGCGTTTCCGCTCGCCGCCGAGAGCGCCGAATCGCGCCTGCGCATCTCCATCGCGCACAACGTGCCGTCGCCCGACACGCCGCCGCTCGCGCCCGGCGCGTCGCCGCCCGACTATTCCGATCCGGCGGTGCGCGACGCGACCCTCGCAGGCGAGACCGCGCGCCGCTCGCAACTCGCGCCAATCCGTCTGCCCATTCGCGTCGTCCGCGATTTCGAGACGGTCGCGTACTCCGATCACGCGCTGCTTCTGGATCGCGATGCGTTCGGCGAGTCGCCGCCGGTGCGCGCGTCGCTCGACTTGACGATGACGGCGTATCGCGTCTTCGTGCCGCGCACGGTCTCGGTCGACGACGGCGACGAACGCCGCCGCCTGCACCTGTGCGCGCGCGTGGTGATCGAGTCCTACGTGGACGACGGCTTCTGCTTCGACGAGGCGCTCGAACCCGGCAAACCCATCGTCCACAGCCAGGCCGCGCAGGACACCGCCGGCCGCGATTGGGGCGCGTGGTTCGTTGAGGTCTATCTCGACTGAAATGCGCGGAAGATCCCCGGTCGTTTCGCGTCGGCACGACCACCCTTCGACACGAATTGCTCAAGGAGTGGGCGCGGACGACCGAATAAATGTGTATTCGGTGATCCACGGAGGGGCCATGTCTGTCATCCGCGCCATTCGTCCGTTCGCTCCCGCGGTGGTCATGTTATGCCTGATATTCACCGCATGTGACGGAGACGACGACGCGGCCGATGACGCCGGGCCGGACGACGATGACACGGAAGACGACGACTCGGCGGACGACGACGCTCTCGATGACGATGTTTCGGACGATGACGCCGCGGATGATGACGTCTCGGACGATGACGGCGACGATCAGACCTCGTGGGATGACGCGGAGTGCTTTGATGAGAACGGCATCAAGGCCGAGGTCGGCATCTGCCAGTACTACGGCGCGGACCTCGCCGGAAAAGCGGTGAAGGACCCGGGGGACGAGCTGACGTCGGAGATCTTTCCCGGCGGATTCGATTACGATGCGGACGAACGATGGGACGCGGTCTTCGCGGGGACAGACCTCGCGAACAACGTGCTGGTCGACGACACGACGTACTACTTTTTCGGCGACACGCACCCGGTGGATGAATCAAGGGACGTCGAATCCGGTCCGATGCTCGGCGTGCCGTGGGGGCTCGATGAGGACGGTGACGCGGCGATCGACGCGATTTCCGGCAACGACAGCGCGACACCCGAATATCAATCCGTGACCCCCTACGTGGCGTATGACCATGACGGCGATCCGACCCCGCTTTTCAACGACGCCGAGCGTGCGTATGTGTTCCCCGGCGACGAACCGACGGACCACGAGGTGGGGTTTTTCGTGCCCGCGGGTGTTGGCCAGGTGGACGACGAGACGATCTACTACTGGTATGGAAAATACGTGAACAACACCGCGTGCGATCAGTCGCACCTGGTCGCCATGGACGTGGAGTCGGGCGACTGGCGCTACATTTCTCCGTGGGCGGGGCAGAGGTTCATCCAGACCGCGCCCGTGCTCGTCGAACGCGACAATGTTACCGATCCCGACACCTGCCCGCTGCCGTGGTCCGAGGACCACGAACGCGGATTCGTGATCTACGGCAGCGGTCGTCCCGTCGCGAATTCGGTGAACTTTGCCGATGCGCAGCCGAACGCGGGTCCGTGCGTCGTCGGCTCGCATCCGAACTACCGATCGAGCGCACTGTACATGGCGTACATCAACCTGAGCGATATCGAGTCGCCCACGGCGTATCAGTCCGTTCAGTATTACGCGGGGCCGTCGAACGGCTGCTGGGTTCAGGGCGACGTGACGCAGGCGGCACCGGTCATCGACAAGACCGAGTTCGGAGAGTTTTCCGTGAAACCGATCCCGGGTACCTCGTACCTGCTACTCGCCCACAGCTTCACCGACTCCGACTCGGAGCAGTGGATGCAGGACCACCCCGTCTACTCGAACCACTTCGTGGGCGAACTCGAGCTCCACGTGGCCGACGTCAACACGCCGTGGCGATGGAGCGACCCGATGGGGACCGCCGCCTATGGATATGGCAACTATCTGGTGGAATCGACGATGTCGCTATACGACGACTTTTCGGTCAACGGGACCGTCATCGATCACAACGTGCTGCAATTCGCCCGCGTGGTCTCGACCTGGAAGGGGATGGGCGACCCCACGTTCAGCGAATACGGAACCTCTCTGATCTGGTCGCTGGTGGACCTGGACGACCTGACCGCGGGGTTGGACACGGATTAGCGCGACGCATCCTCTAGCGCGCCATTGAGCTGCGGCGATGCTTCGTCACATCCCCTTCTCCGCGAGGATCATCTCCATTTCGTCCATGTAGCGATTGGCGCGGTCCATGAGCGCCTGATACGCCTCGGGCTTCGTCATGTCCACGCCCGCGTCGCGCAGGATGTCCACGGGACCCTTGGAGCCGCCCGCCTTGAGCAGACCGTAGTAGGCGTCCAGCGCGCCGGGCTCCTTGCGCAGCACGCGGTCGCCCAGGGCGCTCGCGGCGGCCACGCTCGTCGAGTACTGGAAGACGTAATAGTTGTAGTAGAAGTGCGGCACGTAGATCCACTCGGAGCCAAACACGTCGGGCACGTTGCACACCCCGGCGTCGTGGCCGTAGTACTGCCGCGTGATTTCCAGGTACAGCTTGCCGAGTTCCTCGCCGGTCAGCGATTCGCCGCGCTCCACGCGCTCGTGCGCGCGAAGCTCGAACTCGGCGAACTGGATCTGGCGGAAGAACGTCCCCTTGATCGTGCCGTCGAGGAAATCGCCGAGCAGGAAGAAGCGCTCGTCGTCGCTTTTCACGGCTTTGAGCATGTGGTCGTTCAGCAGGTTTTCGTTGAAGGTGGACGCGACCTCGGCGACGAAGATCGAGTAGTCCGACGTGGGCAGCGGCTGCGCCTCGTTGGAGTAGTACGAGTGCATCGCGTGGCCCAGCTCGTGGGCGAGGGTGAGCGCGTCGTTGTACTGGTCGTTGTAGTTGAGCAGCATGTACGGGTGCACGCCGTACGCCCATCCGCTGGCGTACGCGCCGCTGCGCTTGCCCTCGGCGGGATACACGTCGATCCAGCGCTCGGCGAAGGCGCGCTGCACGGTCTTGATGTACTCCTTGCCCATCGGCACGAACGCCTTGGCGAGGAGTTTTTGCGCCTCTTCATACGGCACGTCGATCTTGGTGCTGGCCGTGAAGGGCACGTAGAGATCCTGATAGTCCAGGCGCTCCACCTTCATCGCCCGCGCCTTGAGTTTCAGGTAGCGGTGAAAGGTCGGCAGGTTGCGGTGCGCGGCCTCGACGATGTTGTGATAGATCGCGGGATCGACCTCGTCGCGGTCGAGGGCGGCGTCGAGCGTGTTCGCGTAGCCGCGCGCGTCGGCGAAGAATTTGTGGCTCTTCATCTGCGAATAGAGCAGCTCGCCGAAGGTGCGCGCGAAGGTGGCGTACTGCGCGTAGAACTCGGTGGCCAGCTTGTCGCGATCGGCCTTCACGGGCGAGCGGCGGTGCTTCACGAAGTTCGCGTCGGTGAGTTTGACGACGGTGCCGTCGGAGAGCGTGATCTCGACGCGTGGCAGGTCCGCGCTGGAGAGCAGCCCCGACGCCGACATGCCCGTGTACGCGACGTCACCCGCCGCGGCGAGGATTTTTTCCTGATCGCCCGAGAGGATGTGCTTCTGGCGGCGGAAGGTCTCGCGGATGGGGCGTTCGTAGACCTTCAACCCGGGCTCGCTCGCGAGGAACCCGTTTACGCGCGACTCGCCCGAGGCGATGATCTCGGGATCGATGTACGACGCCATCGCGCCGAATTTGACGCGCATCTGGCTGACCTCGTTGTCCAGCGCCTTCGCCGCGGCGTCGCGCGTGTCCTGATCGGACAGACGGCCCGCGTAGCTTTCGAGCCGGCGCAGTTCGCCCTCGAGCCCGTAATAGGTGTCGAGCGCGGCTTTGAGCGTTGCGGCCGATTCCCCCAGCTTGCCCGCGTAGCCGGAGACGGCGTCCATCTTGGCGGCGAAATCGGCCTTGGCGAGCTTGAATGCGTCGAGGGTGGGGTAGAGGTCGGCGAGGTTCCACGTATCCTTCACGGCGATGTCCTTTCTTTCCCCCGCGAGAGCGGCCGTAGCGACGACGAGCGAGACGAAAACGGCGACGGCAATCCCGCGCGCGAACGTACGAAGCATAACGATGTCTCCATGGGCGAAGATTTATGGCGTTTACCAGATCGCGCCCGCGCGGCCAATGGGTGTTTTTAACGGATGTGAGCAGCGACTACGCGCGCGCGGAATCCCTCGACGTGCGAGCGGGCTTCACCGAAGATGGGACATCCACTTCGGCGGGATCGTGGTTACGGGAATTTCGCCATTACAAGTCCCCGCGGGCCGGCGTGACGCGCTCGTCGCTTTCGCGCTGGCGGCGGTCGTGATTCTCGCGGCGGTGCCGTTTCGTCCCGATCACGTCGAAGGCGACGAGGGCTTCGCGAACGCGGGTATCCGCGCGCTCACGCACTTCGCGCGGGGCGAATTCGCCGATCCCTACTGGCGCGAGAACGACTCGTTTTACGGAAGTCCCAGCCCGCGCATCGGGCCGATGATCCTCGGCGCGCAGGATCTCGCCGCGCGCGCGATCGGCTTCGACGCCGAAAACCGGCGCATCGTTTTTCTGCGTGCGATCGATGGTCTCTGGTCGGCGCTCGGCGTTGCGCTGATGTTCGTGCTGGTGCGTGAGGCGACGGGCTCGCGTCTGTCGGCGTGGCTTTGCGCGGCGCTATTACTTGCGAACCCCGTCTTTCGCTCGGTGCAGGTGGCGATCCTGCCCGAAACGCCGATGACCGTGTTCGCGGCCGTCGCACTGCTCTTCACGCACCGCACGTTGAGCAACGCCGCCCGGGGACGCGACACGCGCGGCGACTCGGCGCTCGCCGGCGCGTTCGCGGGGCTGGCCATCGGATGCAAGCTCTACGCGGTCCCGTTGCTCGTCGCGTTTGCGCTCGTGCGGATACTCGACCGCGTTTCTCCGACTAAACGGCGTTGGCGCGACGTTACGATCGCCTCCACGGTCGCCGCCGTCGTTTTCGCCGCGTTTCATCCGCTGCTGTGGACCGATCCGGCATTCGCCGTGCGCGAGATGACCACGGGCCACCTGCGTGCGTTGGGCGGCGAGATCGGCGCGTTTCGTTCGGACTCGTTCGCGTATGTCGCCACATTTCCCTTCGTCGGCGTCGCGATGCATCCCTGGCCGCTCAACCAATACGGCGGATTGCCGTTGCCCGCGGGCGTGGAACTCGCCGCCGTCGCCGTGTTCGTCGCGCTGACCGTTTATGGCGCCTATTGGGCCATCCGCGACGGCGCGGGGCTGCTCGTCGCGTTTGCCGCCGCGTCGTTCGTCTGGACGGGGCTTGTCGTCGCCACGCTCACGCCGGGGTGGATCGTCCCCAAGGTCTTCCTGGTGCCCGTGCTCGGCCTATGCCCGCTGTGGGGGATCGGTCTGGCGAACGTCGCGCGGCGCGTGTTTCCGCGTCTTCGCGGGGCGTGACCCACTCAATCGAGCTTCATGTCGAATTTTGTTGACGCCCGGATTTAACGTGCTAGATTCCGGCGCGGGCGGCGCCCCGCACTCGCCGCCTGGAATTCGATCTCGCACGTCCATTACGCCACACCCTTCCAACCTGGCGATCTTTTTCGGAGGAATCCCATGCAGGACAAACGCGCGGATCTGGCCGGACCGGGAATCGGCAACTACGAGGATCTTTGGCACGTGCTGCCGGACGACTATTCGACGCCGCTCTCGCCCCGCGAGACGCAGGCGGCGATCTTCGTCGCGAAAAACTACATCGAGGAAAACCTGTGCCGCGAACTCGGCCTGATGATGGTCACGGTGCCGCTGATCGTGGACGAGGAGAGCGGCGTCAACGACTACCTCGATCGCGACGGATCGCGCGGGCCGGTGACGTTTCGCATCAACAACGACAACGGCAAGAACCCGATCAACGCCCAGGTGGTGCAGGCCGCGACGAAGTGGAAACGGGTGGCGCTCAAGCAGTTCGGCCTGGCGCGGGGCGAGGGCATCTGCACAGACATGCGCGCCGTGCGCAAGGACTATTTCCTCGATCACGACCACAGCAGCTACGTCGATCAGTGGGACTGGGAGCGCGTCGTCACCGAGGCCGACCGCAATCTCGATTTCCTGAAAGATGTCGTGAAAAGGATCTGGAAGGTGCTCAAGGGCGCCGAGACGCACGTGCTGAGCGAGTTCCCGAAACTGCGTCAGAGCAAATACCCCGAGATGCCCGACGAGCTGGTTTTCCTGCACGCCGAGGAGATTCTGGAGCGATTCCCCGACCTGCCGCGCAAGCAGCGCGAGACCGCGATTCTTCAGCAGTTCCCCGCGGTCTTCATCATCGGCATCGGTTGGACGCTGGCCGATGGCTATCCGCACGAGATGCGCGCGGCGGACTACGACGACTGGGTCACGCCGACGGTCTCGGCCGACGGGCGGCCGATGCACGGGCTGAACGGCGACATCCTGGTGTGGAATCCGGTCACCAAGCGGCGTCACGAGTTGTCGTCGATGGGCGTTCGCGTCAACGCCGAGACGCTGCGCGAGCAACTCGAACGCACCAACCAGCTCCACTTCCTGAACTACCCCTACCACCAGGGCATCGCGAACGGCACGCTGCCGCTGTCGATCGGCGGCGGCATCGGTCAGGCGCGCACGCTGATGCTGCTTCTTCGCAAGGCGCACCTGGGCGAGGTGAGCGTGACGGTGTGGCCGAAGGTGCTCAGGGAGATGTGCGCGAAAAAGAATATCCACGTTCTCGAATAGGACCAGTTGGGACGGGGACCGGCGTCCGACGGGCGTTCGGTCCCCGTTTGTCCGGCGAAAACCGCGCAATCCGGCTCGACTTTCGAGTCGTTCCTTGACTTCCCCTTTCCAAGACCTTTATATCGACAACGCGGTGAGGCGCGAAAATTCGCCGCTCGACGCGGTCTTTTGGCCTCGTCTTGGGGATTTGGGTTCGAGAACTCACGCGATCACGCGGGAGAGGGCGATGCGCCCGACCCCGGTTTCGCGTCGAAACGATGGGCGTGCGCATGATACCGGACACCAAGAAAGTCGTCGCCAAGTTTTTGGACCGGATGACGAACGCCGCGTTCGACACCTCGTCGGGGCTGCTGCGCTCCGAGATTCACAAGTCCTCGCGCCCCGATGGCCTGTCGTCGGCGTACATGATCTCGACGTGCGTGTATTTCTACCGCGTTTATGACGACGCCGGGGCTTTGGGTCCCGCGCGGCGGCTCGCGAAACCGCTTTCGCGCCTGATCTCCCTGCGCGGCGGCTTGGGGACCGATGGGGCCATTTATCTCTTCGACACGCTCCTCGCCCTTCAGTCCCTTTGGCGGTTCTATCAGTCCGCACCCGACGAAGCCGACTGGCCGGCCTATTTCGAGGCGGCGGACCGGGCGCGATCCATGGCGGCTTCGGTCGCGGCCACGCACGGAAACGCGGTGCCCGAAAACTGGAACAACCGCGTTGCCCCGTACCTTTTGAAGATATACCCGTATCTGCCCGAACCGGAGGCGTCGGCGATTCTCGGAATCGCCTCGAGCGCGTCGTTCACGGCGCTGCTGAGCGGAGAGGCGGCGGGAAAAGGCGTATCGACGCTCGACGTCGTCTATGCCGTCGAAGGGCTGTTGCAACACGCCGAAACGAAGTACTGGCAGCTTCTCAACGCCGGGCACGCGCTGGCGCAGCGACGTAACGCCGATGGCGGTCTGGCGGCGACGCTCGATGAAGGCGCGCCGTCTCACGCCGGTCTCACCGCCCAGGCGGCGCGGCTGTGGGCTTCGATCGACGCGGCGGGCTTCGAGGAGCCGCTTCGCCGCGCGATGGAGCTGCTCGAAAAGCTCTTCGAGGACAAAGGGGTCCGGCAGGATTCCGCGACGGCCAAGTATCCAGTCATCGCGACGCTGCAGGCTTTGCAGGCCCGCGCGTTCGTCGCGCACGGTCCCAGCCCCGTCCTGCTCGTGTGACCGAACACCCGATTTCGACCCGCTTGCGTCGAATCTCCGACGATTGACCGGCGTCAAACCGCTTTGCCGCAAATCGTGCCAAAGACGAGGTATTCGCTCGCGGCATGGCCGCCGGGTCAGCCACACAAAGACGCCACGTCGTGACGTGCGGGCAGGGGTGAAACGATGTCGATCGAGTTTCGGGGTGCGAAGACTTCAACCGATTTGCCGGTGCCGTTTCTTCGCACCGGATTTCGGCCATTCTTTCTCGGCGCGGCCGTGCACGCGTGCCTGGGCATTCTGATCTGGATCGCCGTCCTACACGGCGCGCCGATCCTGAAATCGCGATTCGCGGGTTCCGACTGGCACAGCCACGAAATGGTCTTCGGCTACGCGCTCGCCGTCGTCGCGGGATTTCTGTTGACGGCCGTGCGCCACTGGTCGGGCGGGCGCGAAACAGCGAGCGGTGGAAAACTTGCCGCGATTTTTGCGCTTTGGTGCGCGGGGCGCGTCGCGGGCGCGGTCTCCGCAACCGTGCCGTGGTGGCTTCCCGCGCTCGTCGACGTCGCGTTTCCCGTGTCGGTCGCGATCGCCATCGCGCGTCCACTCCACGCGGCAAAGCGTTATCGCGACCTCGGATTCGCGCTGTGGCTGGTCGCGATGGGCGTGCTCTCCGGCGCGGCGCATTTGGTAGCCGCGCGCGGAATCGAACGCGGCGCGACGAGGATTTCCACCCTCGGCGTGGCACTCACGCTTCTTCTCATCGTCATCATCGCCGGGCGTGTGGTCCCGAATTTCACGCGCTTTCATCTCAAGCGGCAGGACATCCGGTCGTTCCCCGCGCTCGACTGGCTGTCGATTATTGCAGTCGGCGCCATGCCGTTGTTGTCCATCCTACGTCTCGAGAAATATCTTGGTGCTGTCGCGTTTCTGGCTGCCGTCGCCAACCTGCTTCGCCTGATTTTCTGGAAACCGTGGAGCGCGATCAAGAATCCAATGCTGTTCGTGCTTCACATCGCGTATCTGTGGCTGCCGATCGGATTCTTCCTGCGTGGGTGGTATGCCATCTTTGGCGGGGCGACGCCGTCCTCCGCCACGCACGCGCTCACGGTGGGCGCGCTCGGCACGCTCACGCTCGGGATGATGGGGTGGGTCGGTCTTGCGCACACCGGTCGCCCCGTGAAGTCGTCGCCCGCGATGATCGTCGCCTACGCCTCGATCACCGTCGCGGCGATCATCCGGGTGACGGGCCCGATAATCGCGCCGACGCGCTACATCGCCCTGCTCGGGTGGTCCGGCGCGCTGTGGGCGGCGGCCTTCGCGCTGTATCTGTACGGCTATTCGCGCGCTCTGATGACGCCGGCGGCAGGCGGCGGGAAGGATTGAGACTTCTCCCGGAATGCGCGGTTACGTGGAGGATTCCGCGGCGCGCCGGTAGACGTCTTCAATGAGCTCGGCGACCGTCGCGATCGGCACGGGCGGGCGGATCGTCGCCGCGACGCGGGCGATCTCGCCGCCGTCGCGCGCGAGCCGGGTGACGAGGGCGCGTAGGGCGAAGGCGTCGAGCCCCGCGAAGAGCCAGCCGCCGCGATCGGGCCCGACCATCTCGGGCAGCGCGCCGTGGTCCGCGGCGATGACGGGCACGCCCGCCGCGTGCGCCTCGGTGATCACCATCGGCGCGTTCTCGGCCCACAGCGACGGCACAACCAGCGCGTCCACATCGGCCCAGACATCGCGCGCGCCGGGCTCCACGAATCCCTCGTAACGCACCGCGCGGCTCGTCGCGAGAAGCCGTTCGGGCGGATCGGCGAGCCGCCACGGGCCGATGAGCGCGAGCGTGGCATCGGCGGGGTCGATGCCCTCGAAGGCGCGGATGGCGAGGAGCGCGCCCTTGTCGGCGTCGATGCTGCCGAGCATCGCGAAACGGATGGGCCGCGTGGCCGCGAATTTTCGCGTGCGGACGTGTGCGTCGATGCCATAGGGGATGACGCGCGCGAGGGCCGAGAGATCGAGCCCGGCGTCGCGATAGCGGCCGAGCAGGTGCTTCGAGGGGCTGATGATCGCGCGGCACGCGCGCAGCGTCTCGCCGCGTATCGATCGGCGTTTCGCAAAAAACAGTGCGCGGGCGATGCGGCGGGTTTCGAGCAGCGCGGCGATGCGGTCGCGCGCAGCGCCGACCGCCGTGTCGGTTGCGGGCAGTTGCTCGCGCCGTCGCCGGACCCACGCGCGGGCGGGGCCGCTTTCGGCGAGCGCGGCGGCCTCGCCGACCAGCAGATCGCCGTCCCGCCCGCGAAAACACGCAACGCACCGGCGCGGCGTGGGGCCGGGGCAGGGCGATTCGCCGCGAAACATCGGGCGTACGCGGGGGCAGACCCACCAGTCGTCGTGCAGCGTGGCGACGGTGGGGTGCGCGCGCACGAGGTCGCGCAGCGTGTGCGGCCCGAATCCGATACCGTGATGAAGGTGCAACACGTCGGGGCGGAACTCGCGCAGCGCGCGCGAGAGGTCGTCCGCCAGACGGCGATCCGCGCCGGGGCTGCGGTCGCGCCAACGGCGGATGCGCACCGCGCCGTCGGTTTCGTTCGTCGCACCCTCGCCGCCGTGGACGACGGACTGCGTGTAGATGAAGACGTCGTGGCGCGCGGCTTGCGCGGCGGCGAGCTGCCCGGCGTGACGCTCCGCGCCGCCGTATCGCTCGGGCGGGAACTGGTGAATCAGATGGGCGATGCGCATCGGGCCCGTGCCGAAAAATGAAGCTCCCGGACGCTCAGCGCCGGGAGCCGGGGTTTCATCGTTCGCGACCGGTCAGCAGCCGCAGCCGCCCTCGTCGCTGGAGTCGGAGCCTTTTTCGTCGCCGCCCTTGTCGAGGCCATCATCGTCGCCCGACGCGTCGTCGTCGTCATCGGCGGGCAGGTCGTCGTCGTCGGCCGCATCGTCGTCGCCAGGGTTGAAGGGCACGCCGGGCCCCTCGAACTCGTCCCCGACCGTCAGCGGCATCGACTGCGGAATCAAATTCTGGCCGGTGATGACGAGCTGGAGCTCGGCCTTGTCCTCGACCGGCGCGAACATGGCGATGGGCGCGACGCCCGACGCATCGGTGAAGCCCACGCCGACCGGCATGCCGCCCTGCGTGACGCCGACCATCGCGGGGCGGGTCGTGTCGATGGTGACCACGAGGTCCGACTCGTCGACGCCGATCGCGCCGTCGAGCGCGACCGTGGGCGTTTCGGGGACGCGCGTCAGCACCATCTGCTCGGGATCGCCCATGATGTTGTACATCTCGAGGTAACGGCGCGAGAGGCCATCGCCGTTGTAGTGCTCCCACACGCCGAGCTTGCCGTAGTCGGTCATGCCCGCGATCCAGGGCAGAGGCGCCATGCGGTCGCCGCCGCCGAAGAGGGCGTCGTACATGACGCGCTCCAGAATGTCGTCCTCATCCCAGTAGCTGTTGACCGAGCTCGCCCACATGGCGACCGCGCCGCCCGCCTCGCGCACCCACGTTTCGGAAAACGCCTCGGCGTAGCTGTAATCGCCGGTGACGCACGCGAACGAGAACACGATGGGGTAGGCGGTGTTGACCAGGCCGCGCACGTCGTTTTGATCGACGACGGGTCCGTCGGCCCAGCTCGTCACGCCGCCGTGGCCCGAATAGGTGACGAGCGCCGCGCCCGCGTTCACGGCCGTCAGCACCTGCATCGTGGTCGCGCCGTCGTCGGTGTAGAAACGCTGGCTCGCGTAGCCCTCGGGGTCCATGTAGGTGCCGATGACGTACTCGTGCGTGCCCTCGCTGATGTCGTGGTTGTCTTCGGACGCGAGGAAGAGTGCCGTCTGCACCCAGTCGGTGGAGGCGAAGTCCGCGCGCTCATTGGCGAGCGTCTTCGCAACCATGTTCGTAAGCTGTTCTTCGGTTCGCGCGGGGAAGCGGCCGACGCCGATGTCGGGGAAGAGGTCCGCGTCGTCCATGAGCTGGTAATACAGATCCGACGTCGGGCTCGATCCACCCTGGCCGATGAAAAACGGCACGGTGTCGGTGTCGCCGAGCAGCAGCACGTAGGCCGGAACGCGCTCCCACGTCGCGTAGGCGTTCAGGATCGTGTCGAGGATGCCCTGCGCGGTCCCGCCCGCGTCGGCGACGGTCATGAAGACGACGTCATAGCCCTTCAGTCGCTTCCACGCGACGAACTCCTGAAATGTCTCCGTGTCGTAGAGGGCCTGCGTGCCGATGATGAGGTAGGACGACGGGCCGTACTCGGACGCGGGCTTCGACCGCCAAGCGGGCGGCGTGGCCGCGAGCCGCGCGAAGATCGCGTCGGTGCGGGGATCGGCGTAGCGGGCGCGTACGGCGCGCGTGGCCTCGGCATCGGCGCCGGGGAAGGTCAGATCGACGTCGATCCGCGTCGCCACGCGCACGGTTCCCTCGGCGGGGTTGTACGCCACGGGGCGCAGCGTCAGCCACGCCACCCGGCGGCCGCGCAGGCGGCCGATCTCGCCGAGCTCGGCGATTGGGGCGGCGGTGGCGGAATCGGCGGCGTAGGCGGCCGCGTCGTAGGCGAATTCAGTGGCCTCGCGCGCGCCGGGCAGCTTCACCACGGGCGGCTGGACGGGCATGATCTCGAGCGCGCCCGCGATCTCGGCGAGGGACAGCTCCACCTCGTCGCGCGCCTCGGCGCGAAGCGCGACGTTTGCGCCCTCGGGGATCTCGATCAGGCGACGCACCTCGGGCAGGCGCGGGCGGCCGATTTCGGTGGTGACGCCGCTGCCGTCGAGTTCGATCTCGGCGAACGCGCCCAGGGCCGTCGGAACTGTGCCCACGTTCAGGGCGTCGATCCGCGCGGCAATCGTCATCGCGGTGGGCGATTCGGCGGCGATCTCGACGCGCACCGCGGCGGCCTCGTCGGCCGACGCGCCGATCGCGATCACCAGCGCCGTGAAAACGAGCAGGAAGACCAAAGAGCCCTTGCGTCCGCGCATGCCGCACCTCACCGACCGAACGGAATGTTCCGCCGCCAACGTTTCGCTTAGCTCTTGTGGCCAAAAAGTTCAAGTTCCGGTGCGTGCCGCCGATAACACCTTTGACGGACGATACGAGAAACTCGCGGGGACCGCGACTTCAGCGTACGGCCGGAAGGAATCGGACGAGTCTCACCAAAGCTCGGCTGTTTCGACCCTTCCACCGGCGCTTGACGGTTGCGGTCTTCGTCTTTTTGTCGCGTGGTCCACGTCTTTTTGCGCGGCTCGGCTTGTCGAGCGACGCGCGACGAGCCCCCCTCACAACTCCGGCGTGCACCCCGGCTCACCATCCCACACGCAGTGGATGAGCGTCAGATCCGCCATGGGGTCATCATCCACATGGACACGCGCCGCGACCACGAAGCCGCCAGCGCCAAACGGGGCCATGCGGTAGCCCGCGTCGAAACTCGTCGCGTCGTGTCCGAGAATTTGCAGATCCGCGAGGCGGTCGCCATTCGATCGGAAAACCGCCGCATCGAGCGAGTGCGTCTCGGCGTCGTCGGCTCCGTAGGTAGTCGTGTACCAGAGGGCTAGAAATGTCTCGTCGTCCAACGCCGTCACGGTCACCGGGCCGTTTCCGTCGAACGAATCGCTCAGCACGGCGGATTCGGTCCACGTGGGCGCAAGTTCCGTGGAGAGCAGATCGGCGTAGGCGACGGATGAACCTTCGGATCCTGTGCTCCATCCGAACGCCACGCCGGATGCCACACGCGCGACCGACGGAAACGCCGACGATCCCAACGATGCGACATCGGGTTCCATCGGACCGATCACCACATTCCCATTGTGGTCGATGGATGCTACCCAAACGGCTGCGGGGTCCGATGGCTCGTCTTTCCTATCGTTGTCGTCGCCGACGGTCGTGGTGATTCCCGACCACGTCACCACGAAGTCGCCGGAGGGCGATGCGGCGGCCCGGGGGGATTGCCACGACAACGCGTGTACGGACGCAATCTCGAAAACATCCGACATGGCGTTGCCCGACGCATCGAGCACGCGACCGGAGAGTTGATGATCCTCCGAGGCACCCGTCCGCGCACCCCAGGCAATGAGCGTGTCGCCGGTCGCCGGATCGACCGCGACGGCGGGATCGGCGTCGGGATCGACCACATCCGCGATCTCAACGATCGGCGTCGTTGGCTGCGCTTCGCCGTCGAACCAACGCGCCGCGATGTGTAGTGACGCGTCCGATCGAGCGAGGTAGGCGATCACGAATCCGCCATCCGGTGTCGCGGCCACTTCCGGCGCCGAAGCTTCGGCAGGATTGGCAATGTCGTCCTGGATGTCGACGGGTCCATATTGGCCGGTCGCGTCCGCCGCGCAGATTCGGACGACAACGCGCAAGTCGAAAGAGACACGCTCCGTCCAGACGAGGGCGATCGAGCCGTCCGCGAGGGCCGCGATGTCCGCGTCGCCGATGACGCGCCCCTCGACCAGCGGCTCAATCTCCGGCCCGCACGGCGGGGGCGGCACGGTGTCGTCGTCATCGTCAACGTCGTCGTCGTCAACGTCGTCGTGCGCGTCGTCGTCGTCCTGATCGTCATCGTTGATGGTGTTGTCGGCACGGTCGTCGCCGTTCTCCGATTCCGATGAACACGCCGCGATCACTGCCAGTGTGGCGACGAGAATCGCCACGAGGGAAATCGACATGAGGTCCATTGGTTTCATTTTGACACTCCGTCGCAGGCGTCGCAGTCCCAGGCGCGAATGTCGTCGCGCAGGCACATGCGAACCCACAGGCCCCAATTTTCAGCAATGCATTTCAAACACAGTCGGACGAATGGAACCCGGAACCATCGAATCCATCAAAGAGCGGCAGTCGAAAGACAAACCACGTCGGCATTATACCCTAGTCTGCCCGTCCCCGAACACGATGAACTTTTGCGTCGTGAGCCCCTCGAGGCCCATGGGTCCATAGGCGTGCATCTTCGAGGTCGAGATACCGATCTCCGCGCCGAGCCCGAGCTGATGCCCGTCGGCGAAGCGCGTGGACGCATTGACGAGCACGGTGGACGAATCGACGCGGCGCAAAAACTCCATGGCGCGCGTGTGATGGGCGGTGACGATGGCCTCGGTGTGGCCGGAGCCGTAGAGGCGGATGTGGCGGATGGCCTCGTCCATGTCGGGCACGACGCGCATCGAGACGATCAGGTCCAGGTACTCGGTGGACCAATCCTCGTCGGTCGCGGCCGCGGCGGCGGGATAGAGCGCGCGCGTCCGGTCGCAGCCGCGAATCTCGACACCTGCTTCCGCCAGCGCACCGCAGACGCGCGGAAGCAGATCTGCGGCGACGGCCTCGTGGAACAGGATCGTTTCGAGCGCGTTGCACACGCCGGGCCGCTGCACCTTGCCGTTGATCGCGAGATCGACGGCGACCTTCGCGTCGGCCCACTCGTCGACATACAGGTGGCACACGCCCTTGTAGTGTTTGAGCACGGGCACGCGGGCGTTTTCGGTGACGAAGCGGATCAGCCCCTCGCCGCCGCGCGGGATGGCGAGATCGATGGCGTCCTCGATCTGCACGAGCCAGGCGATCGAGTCGCGCCCGGTGTCGTTGATGACGGTGACGGCCTGCGCGGGAAGCCCTACGTCCGCGACGGCGCGCGACAACACCTCGCCGATGATCGCGTTGCTGTGCGCTGCATCGGACCCGCCGCGCAGCACCACCGCGTTGCCCGACTTGAGGCAGAGCGCGGCGGCGTCGGCGGCCACGCCCGGGCGCGCCTCGTAGATGATGGCGATGACGCCGAGTGGAATGCGCATCCGCCCGACGAGCAGGCCGTTGGGGCGGCGGCGAAGCTGCGAGATTTCGCCGACGGGATCGGGCAGGGCGGCGACCTCGAGCACGCCGTCGGCGATCGCTTGCACACGCGCCTCGGTGAGCGCGAGGCGGTCGATCATCGCCGCGGAAAGCCCGGCCGCGCGGGCCGCATCCACGTCGCGGGCGTTGGCCGCGAGAATCTCGCCGCGGCGCTCGACGAGCCCGCGCGCCATGGCGCGCAGCGCCGCGTTCTTGCGTTCGGATTCGGCGATGGCGACCAGCGCCGCCGCGTCGCGGGCCATACGCGCCGCGTGTTCGATCGCCGCGCGGCGTTGTTCGTTATCCGTCATGGCGTCTCCAGCAGCGTCATGTCGTCGCGATGGACGACCTCGTCCTTGAGCTTGAAGCCGAGCGCGTCGGCGATGGCGTCGGTGCGCCGCCCGCGAATCGCGCGGATCTCGTCCGCGGCATAGGTCGCCAGCCCGCGCGCGATGGCGCGGCCGGCCGCGTCGCGCACCTCGACCACGCCGCCGCGATCGAAGTCGCCGACGACATCGACGACGCCGCCGGGCAGCAAACTCTTGCCGCGCTCGCACAGCGCGACCGCCGCGCCCGCGTCCACCACCAGCACGCCCTCGGGCTGATCCTGAAACAACAACCAGCGCTTGCGCGCGCGCAGCGGCGATTCGCGCGGCTCGAAGATCGTCCCGACCGATTCGCCGGCCAGCACGCGGGTGAGCGTGCCGGGCGTCTTGCCGCTCGCGATCACCGTCACCGCGCCGGCCTTTGCGGCGAGCCGCGCCGCCGCGACCTTGGTGCCCATCCCACCGAGGCCCACGCCCGAGCCGCTGTCGCCCGCGCGAAAGTCGCGGCCGTCGTCGTCGAGGGCGACCATGTCGATCAGCCGCGCGTCGGGATTCGTTCGCGGGTCGGCGGAATAAAGCCCGTCGCAATCGGTGAGCAGCACCAGCAGGTCGGCGTCCATCGCGCCCGCCACGATGGCCGAGAGGTTGTCGTTGTCGCCGAGCTGGATCTCCTCGCTCGCCACGCTGTCGTTTTCGTTGACGATGGGGATCACGCCCAGGTCGAGCAGTTGACGCAGCGTGTGGCGCGCGGCGATGAACCGGCTTCGCACCGAGACGATGTCGCGCGTGACAAGGATCTGGCCGACCGCAAGACCGTGCCCGTCGAAGATGCTCTGCCAAAAACGCATGATCTCGACCTGGCCCACGGCGGCGATGGCCTGCTTGAGCGCGACGTCGAGCTCGCCCGGCGACGCCGCGGCGATGCCGAGCTTGCGCCGTCCGGCGAGCACCGC
>CAZPJD010000100.1:0-3822 GCA_964586775.1 uncultured bacterium
CTGCCCATGTGGTTGTTGACGCCCGAAATGCCGGGGATGTCATCGAGGTTCGACGCCGCGATCTGGCGGATCTCGTCGTCGGCCATGCGCACGAAGAGCCCCCCCTGGCCGGGCAATGTTCGCGGATCCTTGGGTTCCATCGGCATGTGCAGCATCACCTCGCGGCCTTTCTGGCGCGCGCGCGACGCGAAATTCTGCCCGCTCGGCGAATGCGGCAGCACCGAAAAGGTGAGGCCGAAATCGAGGTCGAGCAGTTTTTTCTCGACCACGTCGCGGTAGCCGATGTCGTCGATGATGATCGCCACCCGGTGCTGCGCGGGAGCGCCCGGCGCGGGCGCCGGGGCGGCCTCGGCGAGGGTGAAGACCTCCTCGCTTTCCTTCTCGGCTTCGACCGCCGTGCGCGTCAGGAAAACGCCGTGCGTGTTGAGGCCGTCGATGTCGATGTTCAGGCGCAGCGACTTGGCGTCGATCTGCAGGGCCTCGGTGTGGACCGTGGGGCCGAGCGCCGAGAGCTTTTCGGCGAACTTGCGCTTGGCGAGTTCGAAATCGAAGTCGTTCGCCACGCGAAGATCCCAAAACGTGTATTCCCACCTGCGGTCGCCCGCGGTTCGCGTGGCCGCGAAATTCGAGATGAAGTTTTTTTCGTTGAGCTGCATGCCGAAGAACGCGGAATACGCGGCGGCCGTCGCCTTGGAGACGAGCACCTCGAACCCCGCTTCGGCGGCCTCGATCTTTTCGGCCTTGGGCTGCATCCGGTCGGCCAGCCGGTGTCCCGCGATATTGACGGCGACCAGCGAGACGCCCGCGAACAGGAAGAACGCGATGAACGCCAGACCGACGCGCTGGCCGGCGGGCATGGCCGCCAGCCGTTGGCCCAGTTGATCGAACAGTGTCAGGCGTTTGCGTTTCGTCATGTCGCGGGACGAATCGTGCCTACGAGCGCAGCGCCGTCTTGTAGCTGTCCCACGACTTCAGGACCTCGATCGCCTTGTTGAGCTGGTGATCGACACCGTCGGGCGCCTTGGGCGCGGCGGGCTCCTCGGGCGCGGGCTCCTTGCCGGGTTCCTCGGGCAGCCCGTTGTGGTTGTTGCCCGGCACCGACGGCTCGTCCACGTTTTTCAGGCGATTCGGATAATCCGCCTCGCTGAAGGTGTCGTCGTCGGTCTCGGGGCCCTCGCCGCCGTCGGCGCGGATCCACAGCATGGGCTCGATGCCCTTGGCCTGGATGTCGGTGCCGGACGGCGTGAAGTACTTGGCCGTCGTCAGGCGCAGCGCGACACCCTCGTCGATCGGCATGATCGTCTGCACCGACGCCTTGCCGAAGGTCCGCGTGCCGAGCACCAGCGCGCGCGAACGGTCCTTGAGCGCGCCCGCGACGATCTCGCTCGCCGAGGCCGACGCGCCGTTCACGAGCACGACCATCGGGCCGTCGAGGTAATCGCCGCCGGCCTTCGACGACAGCGTCATGTTCTGCGTCTGCACGCGGCCCGCCGTATAGACGACGAGACCCTTGTCGAGGAATTCGTCCGAGACCTTGACGGCTTCGTCGAGCAGGCCGCCGGGGTTGTTGCGCAGGTCGAGCACGAGGCCCTTGAGTCCGCCGGGCTGCGCCTTGAGCTCCTCGATCGCCTTGTGCAGGGCGTCGGTCGTTTCGCCCGAGAACTTGGAGATGCGGACGTAGCCGATGCCCGGCTCCAGCGTCTTCTGACGCACCGAAACGACCTTGATGATCGCGCGTTCGAGCGTGACGTCGAAAGGCTTGTCGAGCCCGTCGCGCCAGATCGTGATCGTGACGGTCGTGCCCGGCGCGCCGCGCAGCATGTCCACCGCCGCATCGAGCGGCATGCCCTTGGTCAGCTTGCCTTCGATCTTGACGATCAGGTCATTCGCCTGAAGGCCCGCCTTGGCGGCGGGGGTGTCGTCGATGGGGCTGACGACGGCGACGTAGCCGTCCTTGGTCGAAATCTCGATGCCGAGGCCGCCGAACTCGCCCTTGGTGTCGTCGGTCAGCATCTTGAACTGATCCGGCGTCAAGAATCCCGAGTGCGGATCGAGGCTCGACACCATGCCGTTGATCGCGCCGTAGACGAGGTCCTTGACGTTGACCTCCTCGACGTACTGCACCTCGACGATCGCCAGCGCGCGGGTGAAGAGGCGAAGCGCGTTCATCGCCTCGGGCGACACGTCGCCGACCGCGCGGGCCGACGGCGAGATCGCGATCACCAGCAGCAACACCGCGAGGGCCGCGGCGACCGAGATGCGTCGAATGACCATGAAGCCTCCTAAGGCGCCGTTCCGAACCACGGCATAGGGTCGATGGCGACCCCTTTGTGTCTGATCTCGAAATGCAGTTGCGGCCCGGCCAGGCTTCCGGTGGCGCCCACCGTGCCGATCGCCGCGCCGCCCCGCACCGCCTGGCCCTTTTCGCACAGAACCCGGTCCAGATGACCGTACATGGTGTGGTAACGATCTCCGTGGTCGATGATGACCACGCGGCCGTAACCCAGAAACTCTCCCGCGTAGCGGACGCTGCCGTCCGCCGCCGCGATCACCGGTGTCCCTTCGGACGCCAGAATATCAATCCCGTTGCTGCGTGTCACGGTGCCCAGCGCCTCGTTGCGCACGGGCCCGAATCCGCGCACGACGGGCCCCGCGACCGGGCGCTTCAGGTAGCCGCGAAGGGCCGCAAAGTCAAGGATCAACGGCCCGCCCGCATCGGCCGGTCCCTCGGGAATCATGTCGCCGGGCGCGAGCTCGGCCGTCAGCTTCGGTTCGTTTTCGGCGCGCAGTTGATCCAGTTCGCGCCCCGCGCGTTCCGAGACCGCCCGGTCGCGTCGGATTTCGTCGAGCAGAATCATGCGCTTTTGCCGTTCGAGCTGGGCTTCGAGCGTGCTCGTCTGGCGCTGGGCGCGAAGGGATTCGAGTTGGCGTCGGTCCTCGAACATCCGGTCCTGATGGTGGCGCAGTTCGTCGCGCCGCAGGCGGTACGACACCATCGTGCGACGATCGTTCTCGACAACGAACTTGATTCCGCGCCAGCGACGCAAAAAGATCGGGATCGACTCCGATTCAAAAAGCATCCGCGCGAGATTGGCCCGACCGAGCCGATTCATGTAGCGAAGCCGTACGCCGAGGAGGCGTTTCAGGCGATCGGACTCCGTATCGAGAAACGCCATCTCGCGCTCCGATTCGGCGAGCCGTGCCTCGATGCCCGCGATCTGCTGCTCCGCCGCCTGCAACTGACGCAGCGCCTGAAACTCCGACGACTCGACGCGGTAGATCTCGCGCAGGACCGACGTCTCGGCCTTGATCGCCGCGTTGACGCGCGCGCGCCAGGCGTCGAGCGATTCGGTGGTGGGGATGGGCGTTGGCGCGGGTTGAGACGAGGCGATACGCGCGGCCCTCGGCGACAGCGCTGCGACGAGGGCGACGAGAGCGAAGACGATCGCGAGGGCGGCGCGCCGGGTCATGACGACTTCAGGTAGCGGCCGACGGACATCTGCGCGCCGACCAGCCCGACGAGCGCGCCCAGGGCGGGTCCCGCGGCGACCAGCGCGCCCGACAAGAAACGTGGATCGAAGCCGGTCAGCACCGACAGAACCGACGCGTTGATGATGGCGGGCAGGGCGACGAGCCGGTAGAGCACGAACAGGATGCCGACGGCGAGCGCCGCGCCGACGCATCCGACGATCGTGCCTTCGATCAAAAACGGCGCGTTGACGAAGGCGTTGGTCGCTCCGACGAGGCGCATGTTCTCGATCTCGCCGCGCCGCCGGATGATCGTGAGGCGGATCGTATTCGCCACGATGAACACCGCCGAGA
>CAZPJD010000101.1:0-10134 GCA_964586775.1 uncultured bacterium
GGTCGCGGTCAGCTCCATCGGATTCGCCTGAAGCTGCACATTGGACGCCGTCGTGTAATTCTGGCCCCAGTATTCGAGCGAGAATCCGACGCCGCTCTTCCAGTCGCGCGAAACGCCCGCGCCAAACAGGTAGGCGTTGCCCACGTCCGTGCCGAGAATCGTCTTCTCCGGCCGGACGAGATAGCCGCCGTTACCCGCGATGTTGATAAACCCCAAGTCTTTTTCGATGGCGAGCTTTCCGCCGAAGTTGGTGGTGCCCTCGCCAAGGAAGTGATCGGGATCGCCCGTGGGGAACGTGCCGAAACCCGCGAGCGCGAGACCGAGCACGCCGTTCTTCTCTTCGTTCAGGATGCCCAGCTTGATCTCGCCCTTGATGTCGCCGAGCGCGGAGATGTTCTCCTGCGCCGTGCCCGCCACGCCCAGATCCTCGATATCGTCGATGGATTTGCCGCGCGCGGCCGCGTGATAGGGCACATCGACGCCGAGGCTGAGCCAGGACCACGGCGAGAAGGCCAGCGTCAGGTTCACGCTCGACGCTTGTTCGAGCACGCCGGACTTGAACTCCTCGTTGTCCTGATCCTTCAACTCAACCAGGCTGTCGGTGAAGTTGAAATAGAGCCCGAAGCCCCAGCACATGGCGTCGAGCGTCTGCGCGTCCTCGATGGCGAGGAAGTGTCCGTTGAAGATGCTGGGCCGGAACATCTGCGCATCGAGCGCTTCGTCCACGGCAAACGCCGCCGTCGGAAGGACGAGCACGGCGAGCAGAAGTGTCCAGATTCTCATATATCGACGCATCGAAGCCCCCTTCGTGGGAAGACGTGAATCGTTTCAGGGACCCACTCCCCACCGCCGAAGCGGCGGGTCCGTTCACCGGATGAAACGGGACGGCCCTGTTTCGCGGCCGATCCCCTCTCCTTCATTTCAATCGCAACCGAAATCGAACGAACCACCGCCCAGACCGTCTTCCTCCGGAGGCGTGACGGTCGAACCGGCGTCGCTATCGTCGTCGACATCCACGTCGTCATCCTGCGAATCGTCGTCGGTGTCGTCGTCCGCCGGAGGCTGCGTCGTGGTGGTGGTCGAAGGCGTCGTCGTGGTCGTCGTGGTGGTTGTCGTCGGCGGCATCGTCGTTGTCGTCGTGGTGGTCGTTGTCGTCGTGGTCGTGGTCGTCGCTTCGACGCAATACTCGGCCTCGCCGCGGATCATCGCGTTGCCGTCGATCTGGGACTGGTCATAGGACGACCAATACCACGGTCCATCCGGACTGCCTTTCCAGGAGTTTCCAGAATCGGACTCGTCGACGCCGAGGTACTGGTTACCTGCGCCTTGCGGAGCGAGAACACCGAGGCACCACGCGCCGGTCGTCAGCGGCGCTTCGAGATCGGTTTCGTCCGAGACGTCCTCGATGGTCCATGCCCCCGAAGTTCCGGGGCTCGGAGTGAACGAATCGCCGACCCAAACCGGATAGGGTTCTGGACCGTCCGCGATGGTACCGCGGAACACCGCGAACTGAACCGGCGATGTTCCGGCGACCGCGTCGGGCGGGTCGATGAAGAACGCCGAGATCTCCGTCAGATACGAAGGATAGGTGGAGGGCTCGATGCAGGTCACGTCCATGCTGTCGTAGCCGGACAGAAAGGTCCAGGAATCCCAATCGCCGTCGTCAACGATGAGCGCTTCGGTCGTCGTACCGGGGCACTCGCCCTCGACAAGGATGTTGTCAATGGCGCACCACCCGTACTGGACATCCTGCTCGAGCTCCAGCGCGGTGAAATTCCAGCGCAGCGCGAAGGCGTCGTTGCCGTCTGCGAGCGTCGAAATATCGGACGGGTACGATGCATCGTTGCCCCAGGTGGTGTCGACCGGATCGTAACCGGCTACCGGCGTCCAAGTGGTGCCATCGTAGATTTCGACCGAGGTGTCCGGGTCGAGGATCGCGGCGACACCCGGCACCGCGCGGACGCAGTCGGCGTCGAACGTGATCGTCACGTCGGTGAAGAGCGAGAGGTCGATCTCGTTGCTGATGAGGTCGGTATCCACCTCGGGGTAGTATCGCGGCAAGCAGACGTTGTCCGCCGAGGCGAAGGGATCGGAGATCAGGTCCCAGTCCTCACCGTTCGATTCCCACAGGCAATAGTTGTCGGTAATCCACATCGGATTTTCCCCGATGTTGTCAACGACTTCCCACCCGACCGGCAGCGTGCCGTTGTAGGTGGTCGAGAAGTCCTCCCACAGGATCACGCGAGCCTGTGCGGTGGAGGCAAACGCGAGTAGACCGAGCAATACGAGCAGCGCCATCCCTCTTCGATTCGGCATGTTTCGTCTCCTGTAACCGGGCCCGTTTCAAGCCGGATGACCAGATGAACCCAAGCGGTGAGCCGCGCCGCCCAGGTTGAAATCCCCTACGCGATTTCAGCGTTACACCGCCGGTTCATCGCGCTACGTCGCGAATTCGCACCTGTCTCCCGTCGCGTCGTTTCGAGGCGACTAGAAACCCACAAAATCGGATGGTTTTTCTTTACAGCACTCGCGTGAGGGTGTCAATGGAAATTCCCCGTCAACGTGCGGCATCGACACACAACCTTTTGAAATCACTTGGAATTTCTCTTTTCTGGCGCGGGCGGTGCTCGACGACCGCAGTCTGTGGGTTTAACGCACCGCGGTTCGCTTCCGCGCACCCCGTGCTGAAATTTCTATTATGATACAAATCATATCACCGCGGTTTCCCCATTGCGGGACGGCGGTTCTCAGTCCCGGCGCGCGATTTTTCGCAATTTGCTATCCGTTTCTCGCCGGCGTATTTGGGAGCGCTTTGCCCTCTCCATGGCGCAATTCGGCGTTTTGCCTTGCTTTCCGGAGGGCCTCGGTGGTAAATAGGGCCCCGTCGGCCGCCGCCGGACCTTGGAAAGGACCCGTTGAAATGCCGCTTTGCACGATCCCCGAAGCTCTGGACGCCCTTCGCCAGGGCCGGATGATCATCCTCGTCGATGACGAGGACCGGGAGAACGAGGGGGATCTGTGCATCGCCGCCGAGAAGGTCACCCCCGAAGCCATCAATTTCATGACGAAAATCGGGCGGGGTCTCGTCTGTCTTGCGATCACAGAGGACCGTGCGGACGAGCTTCAGCTCACGCCGATGGTCACCTCGAACTCCAGCCGGTTCGGCACCAACTTTACCGTCAGCATCGAGGCCCGCACCGGCGTGACGACCGGAATCTCGGCGCATGACCGCGCGCGCACCATCGCTGTCGCGGTCGCCGACGAAACGCGCCCGCACGACCTCGTCCGCCCCGGCCACATCTTTCCGCTGCGAGCCAAGCGCGGCGGCGTGATCGTACGCGCCGGGCAGACCGAGGGGTCCGTCGATCTCGCGCGCCTCGCCGGGCTGCGGCCCGCGGGCGTCATCTGCGAGGTCATGAACGACGACGGCACCATGGCGCGTATGCCGGATCTCGAGATTCTCGCGAAAGAACACGACCTGCCGATCGCCTGCATTCAAGACCTCATCCACTACCGCATGGAACGCGAGATCCTGGTTCGCCGTGTGGCCGAGGCGAACCTGCCGACGGAATTCGGCACCTTCAAGTCGATCGTGTTTCAAAGCGACGTGGACGGCCTGGAGCACGTCGCCCTCGTCAAGGGCGAGATCGGCGATGGCCATGAGCCGATCCTCGTGCGCGTGCATTCGAGCTGTCTGACCGGCGACGTTTTTTCGAGCCGCCGATGCGACTGCGGCCCGCAGCTCCACGCCGCGATGGAGCGCATCGACCGCGAAGGCCGGGGCGTGCTGCTCTACATGAATCAGGAAGGCCGCGGCATCGGCCTCACCGCCAAGATCAAAGCCTACGCGCTGCAGGAGCAGGGCTTCGACACGGTCGAGGCCAACGAGCGCCTGGGCTACGCGCCCGACCTGCGCGACTACGGCGTGGGCGCGCAGATCCTGTCGTCGATCGGGGTGCGTCGCATGAAGCTGATGACGAACAATCCGCGCAAGATCGTCGGATTGCAGGGCTACGCGATCGAGGTGGTCGAGCGGGTTCCGATCGAAGTGGAGCCCACCGAATCGAACCGCGAGTATCTGACCGTCAAAGCGCAGAAGATGGGTCACATCCTGCACAAGGTCTGACCCCAAGGGGGCGGGTCGCGTGCGGGCGATGAGGGGGAACGTCGTGCCAAAAGTCATCGAAGGCGTGTTGTCGGCGGCGGGATGCCGTTTTGCGCTGGTCGCGGGACGGTTCAACAGCTTCATCACGACCAAGCTCGTGGACGGGGCGATGGACGCCATCGTGCGCCATGGCGGACGCGACGAGGACGTGACGCTGATCTGGGTGCCGGGGGCGTACGAAATCCCCGCGACGCTTGGCCGTGTCGTCGCATCCGGAAAGTACGACGCCGTCATCACCCTCGGCGCGGTGATTCGCGGTGGCACGCCGCACTTTGACTACGTGGCGAACGAGGTGAGCAAGGGCGTGGCGTCGATCGCGCTCGGCGCGCCGATCCCGATTTCCTTCGGCGTTCTCACCTGCGACACCATCGAGCAGGCGATCGAGCGCGCGGGCGCGAAGGCCGGCAACAAGGGCTTCGAGGCCGCAACCGCGGCGATCGAACTCGTCAACCTCTACAAGTCTCTCTAGGCGAAGCAGCGGTTATATGGGCAATCGGCACAAATCCCGCGAATTCGCGCTCCAGATCCTCTACGCGATCGACGTGTCGGGCAACGACCCGACCCTTGTCCGCTCGCTGTTCTGGGAGTCGCTCACCGCGCCCGACGAGGTCCGTGCGTTCGCCGATGAGATTGTCGGCGGCGTGCTTCGCGATCAGGAAAAAATCGACCGGCTCATCACGCACTTTTCCGAGCACTGGACCATCGACCGCATGACCGCCGTCGATCGCAACATCCTGCGCATGGCCGTGTGCGAACTCATCGCCATCGTCGGAATTCCGCACAGCGTCACCATCAACGAAGCCGTGGAGATCGGCAAAAAATTCGGTTCGGAGGACTCGGGCGCGTTCGTCAACGGAATCCTCGATCACATCGCCAAGGATGCATCCAAGATCGACGTCACCACGCTCGAGGTGCGTCACTCGCCCGCCGCCAACGGACCAAAGGCCGAGGACTCCGTGCTACCGCCCGAGCCTGATCCTCTGGAATTAGAGGACGATCAAACCCGTCGCCAGCGCGAGCGTCGCGAGGCCATTGCCAAAGCCGGCACGCAGAAGAAAATGCGCGTGGGAAGCCTCATCAAGGTTCGCCACGGAGACCGCGCTTGAAGATCCGCGCCACGAACACCGAGGTCGTGCAGGTCGAGGTCGATGCCGTCGTGGTGTCGTTCTTCCACGACGAACGTCCGCTCAAGGGCCACATGGGCCTCGCCGACTGGCGACTTTGCGGCATGCTCTCGCGATTCATCATCGACGGACGCATCGACGGCGGCCTCGGCGAGAAGATCCTTTTTCCCATGAACCACCGCATGAAGTGCCGCCGCGTGCTGGCGATCGGCCTCGGGTCGCGAACCGGGTTCGACGACCGGTCGTTTCTGTCGTCGTGCCGCCTGATAGCCGACACCCTCTTTCGGCTTCAGGTCACCGAATTCGCGCTGAGCCTACCCGGCGCCATTATCGACGGATTCGACGCGGTGGCCGCGGCCGCGAAGCTGTGCGAGGAAATCGGCGACCGCTACCGCGTCGATCGCCAGATGTTCAAGTCGCTCAATCTGTCGATTCTGGCCGAGGGCGGCACGCTCAAGGACATCAATCCGATCGTCGCGAAATACGAGCACCGATTCAGCGAGGAGCTCGGCGGGTAGATCCGGACCGCACTTCATCGCACAACGCCCCACGCGCCCGGTTGCGCTCCCATCACGAACTCCAGCGTCCCTCCGTTCGCGATCCGGTCGTGCGCAAAAGTCGGCTCGTCGAGCGGCTCGCCGTTCAGGGTGACGGACTGGACGTAGATGTTCTCATCGGATGCGTTCTCGGCGGTGATTTCGAGGTCGCCCCCGGGCATGTGAACCACCGCGCGCGGGAAGATGGGCGAGCCGATCACGTACGTGTTGGTGCAGGGCAGCGGGTAGAACCCCAGCGCGGTGAAGATGTACCATGCCGAAAGCGAACCGCCGTCGTCGTTGCCGTCGAGTCCGTCGGGTTTCGTGGAATAGCGGTGTTTGGCGATCCAACGAACCCAATACTGCGCCAGGTCGGGCCGACCCGCGAAATTGAACAGATACGCGGCGTGCATGTCGGGCTCGTTGCCGTGCCAGTACCACGGCTGCACCGAAAGCTGCGTACGCTCGCGCATACCGTTCACGAAAAATTCCTCGAGCCGTTCGGCGAAGAGCTCCGCGCCGCCGAACAGCGCGACCAGATCCGCCGGATCGTGCAACACGAACCACAGCCAGTGCCGCGCGTTGCCTTCGGTGTAGCCGTTCACATTGAAGACCGCCGATCCCGGGTTGAATGGCGAGGCGAAACTCCCGTCGGCATTTCTCGGCCGGAAATACTCGGTCTCGTCGTCCCAAATATTTCGGTAATTGCGCGAACGGGCGAGAAACATGTCACGATCGGTCTCGTATCCCAGCGCGCCCGCGAGCTCACCCAGGCAGTAATCGTTGAGCGCATATTCCTTCGTGCGCGAAACGGACTGACTTTGGTGATCCGCAGCGATGTAGCCGAGATCGATCCAGTCCTCGATGCCCACGCGCCCCGCGAGCGGCATAGGCTGCGTCGCGTGTTCGCGCAGCCCTGCATAAATCGTCTCGATGTCGAGATCGGTATTTCCCTTCAGGTACGAGTCGGCGATCACGGTGTCGGAGTGCGTTCCAATCATGACCTCGGTCTCGCCGATCCCCTGCGCCCACATGGGATACGCGCCGCCTTGTTCGTACATCGCGAGAGCCGATCGCGCGACGTCGCGATTGATCTCGGGCCGGATGAGCTGCATGAGCGGGTGATAGGTTCGGAACGTATCCCACAGCGACAGGTCGCTGTAGTACGTGAAGCCGTCCGCCGCGTGCGTTTCGCGGTCGAAACCCATGTACTCGCCGTCGGACTCGACGAGGTTCGTCGGCAGTACGTCGAGGTGCATCATCGCGGTGCGAAAGATCTGCCGCTCCGCCGCCGTGCCGCCCTCGATCTCGATCGCGGCGAGGCGCTCGCGCCAGATGTCGCGACTTTCTTCGAGCACGTCGATGAAGTCGCGATCGCCGATCTCGGCTTCCAGATTCGCCCGCGCGCGATCGACGTCGATGAGCGAAATGCCGACCGTCACGTCCACCTCGCGCGTGCCCTGCGCAAATCCCACGTAGGCCGCGATGTCTTTGCCGGTCTGATCGGCGACGCCGGGGAATCGCTGTCCATTTTTCACGGTGCCGAAATCCGCGATCGGTTCGGAGAATCGCGCGGCGAAGTAAACCGGCATCCCGCCGTAGGAATCACTGAATCCCCCGTGCTGGTCGGTGTAGCCGTACACCTCACCGTCGATGGCATCGACGTGGACTTCGCCGCCCCAGCTCGCCTCGACCGCCACCGAGTGGCTGGAGTCGATCACGACGTAGGGCGCGGGGCCGTCGTCGGGATACGTGTATCGGTGGTATCCCGCGTTCATCGTCGCCGTGAGCCGCGCCTCGATTCCGTAGCGTTCGAGAAGCACCCGATAATAGCCGGGGCTCGCGTCCTCGTTGTCGTGAGAGAAGCGGGACCGGTATCCCGTCTGCACGGCCTTTTCGTCGGACATGCCGAGGACCGGCATGACGAGGATATTGCCGAGATCGACGATGCCGGTGCCGGGCAGGTGCGTGTGCGAGAAGCCGCGGATCGTGTTGTCGCCGTACCAGTAGCCGCCGGCGTGAAACAGGAAGACGTAGATCCACCCCATGCCGGTGTCGGGTCCGAGCTTGACGAGCCCGTTGGGGCGCATGGGGCCGGGCTGCATGAACCCGAAACCCCAGATCGGCATGCCCGCCGTGCCGATGAAGGGGTTCACCTCGTCGAGGATGTCGGCGGGCGCTTCGTCGTCGTCATCGCCCGACGCGCCATCCTTCGGATCCTCGTCGCCTTCCTCGTCGAAGACGCACCCGGCCGCGACAAGCCCGAGCATCACCAGGAATGCGGCGAAACGCATGACCCCTCCAACCAAAGACGAGGCTACTCTTTCGCCTTGATGTCGAGGCCGCGGCAGAATTCGAGAAACACGGGCTCGAACGTCGAGAGCTGATCGTACTTGGCGGTCAGTTTGACGAAGACCGTCACGTTGCCGTGCGTGGCCAGCGCCGCGAAGAACGCGCGCTCGGGCAGTTTGGGATTTTCCATCCGATAGTATTTGAATGGACCGAATTTCATTTGGTCGTCCTTTGCCGCGGCGGCGATTTCCTCGGCCGTCATGGGGGGCAATTCCACCTGCTTGCGCCACCGCGTGATGTTGGCGTCGAGGCCGCCGGCCTTGCCGACGAGTTCGGTGATCGCGACCTCCGCCGTCGCGTCGCCGACTTTGGCGTCGAAGCTGGCCGCGCGCATACCTTTGGCCGGTTTTTCCGTCCAGCCCTCGGGCAGCGTCCACACGTAAGTGTTGAGCGTCTTCGGCGCCTGAAGTTCTTTCGTCGCGCCGAGCATCCTCGCCGCGCCTTGGTCCATCGCACCCTTGGTGTGATTGGCATCGTCGTCGGGTTTCTCTTTCGGACCGCATCCGACGAACGCCACAATCATCATCAGGCACGCTACCGCGATCCATCTCGATCTCATCTTTCGCTCCCGTTAAGTCGTGCGTTTGCGAGGCGACAGGGACTTGCCCGGCTTCGCCTTCGGTTTTGGTTTCGATTTCGCGCCAGCCGTGCGCAGCGCCGCGTCCATCGCCGACGCGGCCCAGCGCCCCAGTTCGTCCGGATCGTCCACCGCACCCTCGGGGCACGACCAGTACGACATCTCCATGCGCCGCCCGTTCGCCTCGTACACGAATGGCGATGAACCCGCGCCGGCGAACGCGTCTTTATTACGCGCATCCACCTTGAGATAGAGCACGTCGTCCGCCACGAGGCCGAACATCAGGTCGTGCCGATAGATCCCGTGTCCGCCGAACATGGCCCGCGCGCGAACGCCGTCAAACGTGCGCATCTGGTCGAGCAGGTACTCCACAAAAGCGTTTTTCGCCGCCATGATGCGCTCCGGGAAATTGGGCGCATTTTGAACCCGCGCGTCCGCGTTATCAATGACCCGAACGCGATGAGGAAAACGGTGGAGCGCGTACCCGAACCGCGCGCGATCATGGACGAGGCCGGGCAGGCCCTCGCCTATGCGCGCGCCGACTTCGTCGACGTGAACCGGCGCTTCGTGGACCGATTCATCGAACTCTTCGGCGATTTCGACGCGGGCCGTATTCTTGACCTCGGCTGCGGGCCCGCCGACATCCCCATTCGCCTGTGCCGCGAGCTGCCCGGCCTATCGGTCGTCGCCGTCGATGCCGCGCCGGCCATGATCGATCTCGCCCGAGCCGACGTGGCGGGCGCCGGTTTTGCGTCGCGCATCTCGCTGATGTGCGGTTTCGTCCACGCATCGGCGGATTTTGGCGGGCCCTTCGACGCCCTCGTCAGCAACAGCCTGCTCCACCACATCGACGCGCCGCTCGATTTCTGGGGCGCCGTCGCGAACAACGCGAAACCCGACGCGCCAATTCTTGTCGTCGATCTATTTCGTCCGCAAAGCGCCGAGGACGCGCAGCGAATCGTCGATGCCGCCTCGCCGAACGAGCCCGAAGTTCTGCGGCGCGACTTTTTTCTTTCGCTACTCGCGGCGTATTCGAGGGACGAAATCCGCGAGCAACTGCGCGCGGGGGGCTTGGCCTACCTGTCGTGCGAGATCGTCAGCGACCGCCACGTGGCGGTGTGGGGCCGCGCCCGCTAGCAGAAATCCAGGTCCGCCCCTTGATGCGCCTGCGTGACGTGCAGAGCGTGGAGACGGCGGTAGCCGCGCGCGGGCGGATCGGGCGCGCGCCACGTCGCGCGACGCCGTGCGAGTTCGGATTCGTCGACCAGCAGATCGATGCGGCGATTCGCGACATCGAGCGACACCAGGTCGCCGTCGCGCACCAGCGCCAGCGGCCCGCCCACCGCCGCCTCGGGCGAGGCGTGCAGCACGATTGTGCCG
>CAZPJD010000102.1:0-7797 GCA_964586775.1 uncultured bacterium
CGCGGACGACGACACCGTCTGACATCCCCTGGCTGTCGTCCCTCTGAACGTGAGGGATTGCGCGATAGATGAGGAGCCGGGCGCGAGCCCGGCTTCTCGACGTTCGGCGGGAGGGAAGAGTTGAATCGATCGAACGAAAAACGCCCCGAATCCCGAACGGGAACGGGGCGCGCCATGAGCCGCCGAGTGGAATCGAACCACCGACCACCTCCTTACCAAGGAGGTGCTCTACCCCTGAGCTACGGCGGCAAAAACACGAACATCGGGCCAGCCCGAAGCGCGCGCATCATACGGATTTGGAACGAAAAGGCAAGCCGAAACGGGCTTTACCCTGCCGGATGCGGCGTCTACAATTCCTTTGTGGAGGAGACGAAACCATGAGCGCCAGAATCAGGATTTTCGGGCTGCTGGTCGTGCTGGTCGCGACGGCCGCCTTGGGATGCGCCAAGGGCGAGGACGACGAGGATTCGACGATCAACGGCAATGCGCCCGGCGGATCCACCAACACCGACACCGGCGGCGGCGACGACGACGCCGATGACGATGCGGACGACGACAGCCCGACCGTGACGGTCGCGACGGTGTTTCAGTCGTCGGTCTGGGCGAACGGCGTGTACGCGTCGCTGTTCAGCGAGGTGGGGTGGCAGTCCTACAACGTGCTGCTCACCGACATGCCCGATACAGCGTTCGATGCGGCCGACCTCATTCTCGTTGATTCGTTCACGACCTGGCAGAACGTGGCGGCGGCGGATCTCGTCGAGGATTCAGGATTGCCGGTCATCGGAATGGGTTCCGGCGGACTCCAGCTCTTCGAACTCATGGGTCTCGAGTCCAGTTTCGCCAACACCAACGGTATCGTTTACGACTTTCAGGACAGCTTTACGGTGCCCGACGCTTCGCACCCGGTGTTCACCGAACCCTACGAGTTTTCCGAGTTCCTGGCCGATGGAGACTCGCTCGACGTCCTGAACACCGCGGCTGATCTGTTTGGCGTGAACCTCGATCCGCTCCCGACGGGCGTGAAGGTTCTCGCGACGCGCGAGTTCGACGAGTCGCGCGGCGGAATCCTGCTCGAGGGCTCCAAGTACATGTCCTGGGGCCTGGACCTTTCGGCCGAACAGCTCAACAGTTCTGGCAGCGCCTTGCTGGTGAACTGCATTTTCTACCTGACCGACGGCGGAGGCGACTTCGGCGTCGAGTGATCGGCGTCCGAACACAGTGCGTCCAGCGCCGCGATCCCGTCGGCGCCAAGCCCCGCGGACTTCGCGACCCCGGCGAGGATGTCGCGGTTGCGCGCGTCGCCCGCGGCATGCGCCGCGGCGACGATGCCCAAAACGGCCTTTTCCCACGCCTTGCCGTTGCGATTCACAAAGGCCGAGAAAACCGTCTGCGCATCCTTGTCCCGACCGAGACCCGCAAGCGCCCAAGAACGCGAAAGCAAGAAGAGATCGAATCCGAGCCGGCGATCGGCGGCGTCGGCGACCGCGAGCGTTTCCTTGTAGCGGTGCGTCGCGAGCAGGAGATTCGCCCGTGTGATTTCCGCCAACGTGCGCGGGCCCGCCTTCGCCCACCGGTCGCAGGCGGCGATGGCCGATTTTTCGTCGCCGGTCAGCAGATGAAACGCGCACCACGCCAGATCGCGGCAGGGTCCCGGCCAAACGGGTTTGTCGCTTTTCAGAATCGCTTCGACGTTCGCGCGATCGGCCGCGCTGACCTTCGGCGAGGCGCGCAGGAACTGCGTGGGCTCGCCGACGTGATTCACGATCGACGCGATCTCGACGCCGAGCGGCCCGCCCTTGGACGCGAGATCCTCGATGGCGGACCTCGCCGCGAGCTGATTCAGGGCGAATCGCCCCGCCTCGCGCGCGAAGGTTTCGTCGGCGTTGACGAGCTTTTTCTCAAGATCCCACGTTCGCCCACCCAGCGCGGTTACGGCCCGAGCCGGGTCGTAGGCGAAGACGCTGTGCGTGACGAGACCGTCGGACGCCGAGTGAAGGCTGTAGATCAGACGCGCCACCCCGCGCGTTTCGAGGATCATGTCCACGGTCTTCATGTTGTTCGACGCGATCGCGAAAAGAATGAGTGAGCGAACGTCGTCCCGCTCTTCGTCCTTGGGCTCGACCGTCCTCGAACCGCAGAGGCCCTTGTGGATTGCTTCGTAGGTCGTTTTGTCGAGCACCGCCGGTTGCGAGTCCAACACGACGCACAGCACGTCGTCGCCGGCAAATGCGTGGCCGGCGACCACCGCCGACACCGTGAGAAAAACGCCGATCGCGAAGCGACGGCGGGTGAGAAAGGCACGGTCAATCGACGGCAACACGGGCCTCCTTGATCGAAGTGATTTCGCATCTAGCATGGAGTGACGCACTTGTCTTTACCGGCGAGGGCGACGTATAACTCACGCACCCGTCGAGCCCGCGTGGCGGACGGGCGAAAGGACACTGGTGCCCCGTAAGATGGTCCGCAAATCCGCTCGAATCCTCGTCGCATCGATGTTCGCAATCGCGCTGGTGTTCGTCGCCGCGTGTCGCGAGGATCCCGACGACGACGAGACGACGAACGCCGAGCGTCGCGAGGTTCTCTGCGACAAAATGGACGCCTGCGACTTTGCGGATGACCTCGCCATCGAGGACTGCGCGACGTGGGCGGAAGACCTCTCCGACTGGCTGACCGATTGCGCGCTGCGCGCCGACGGCTGCCGCGAGCTCGCGGAGTGTTTCAATATCGACGAGGGTGCCGTTCCCGGGATTTCCTGACCCGCCGTCGGTCGCGGGCGCTTTTCGACTCCATTTGTCGCTTTTGACCTCGATCAATTTCGCGTCGCGAAGAATCGTGATACCCTGTAAAACTGCATTTTCGTTCCATTGGGTACACGGGTCGCATGCGCAGACACCTGCTGACGAATGTCTTTGTTTTTTCCGGTCTCGACGACCGGGCGCTCACTTTCATCGAAAGTGCGTCCGAAGAGCGGACCTATGCCGAGGGGGAGCACGTCTTTCGCGAGGGCGATCCCCCGAGTTGGTTCCCCATCCTGCTGGCCGGGCATGTCAAACTCTGGAAGCGCGCGCGCGGCGAGCGGGAGGTCATTCTGCGCATCGTCCACGCGGGCGACGTGTTCGGTGAACTCGCGACGTTTTCGGAGCATCCATATTCCGCGAGCGCGACGGCCCTCTCACCGGCGCACGTGCTGCTGATCCCTCACGACGCGTTCCTGCAACTGTTCCGCGATGTTCCCGAGATCGGATTCGAACTGCTGATCGACATCACCGCGCGCCTGCGTGCCGCGCATGACGTCATGCACACGATGGCGACCGACTCGGTGGATCGTCGCGTGGCCAAGTGTCTGGTGCGACTAGCGGAGCGCGCGGGGAACGAGAGCGGCGAACTGGTCCGCTTTGGATTTCCGATCCGCAGGCGCGATGTGGCGGCGATCTCCGGCACCACGGTGGAAACGGCAATCCGCGTGCTCGGCGATTTTCGGCGGCAACACTGGGTTGGCGGGGGGCGACGTTCGCTGGAGATTCACGATCTCGACGCGCTCCGGCGATTCGCCGATGAAGGCGGTCTCGCCGCGGGACGGCGAAAGTCTCGCGCTGGCTCGCCGGGTGCGCCTCCGGTAATCGTGCCGGTCTGACGGCGCGCACGCCGCACGATCAGAAAAAATGATGAAGTGTGTCGTGTATCCAGGCGGGGGCGCGGACCGCGAGGGCGTATAGCGAAAGCGCCATGATCGTGAACCCGACCAGCGCGGCGACGCTTCGATTCAGAAGCCCCAAAAACAGGTCGTCGGCGATCTGAACCTTGATCTCGGCGAGGGCTTCCTCCCGCTCCTCGTCGCTGAGATTCGCCCACCAATCCTGTCCGCGCGCCATCGGCTCCGCCGGTTCGACGGGGCCGGACGGACCGGCCCCGCGAGGGTTCGATTCAACTTATCGCGTGACGTTGACGAGTTCCTGCATCATCTGGTCGGCCGTCGAGATCAAACGGCTGTTGGCCTGGAACCCGCGCTGCGTCGTGATCATTTGGACGAATTGGCTCGCCATGTCCACGTTGGAGAGCTCCAGCGTGTTGGCGAAAACGCGCCCGTTGCCTCCGGATGACGGGACGCCGAGCGCGGCCGGGCCGGAATCGACGGACTCGGAAAAGAGGTTGCCGCCGACCTGCGTCAATCGTTCCTGCGCGGTGAAGCGCGCGATCGCGACGCGGCCGAAGTTCACCGTTTCGCCGTTGGCGAACTTGCCGAACACGATGCCCTCGGGGTTGATGTCGATGGAGGACAGGTAGCTGGGACCGAATCCGTCCTGGGCTTGGAAGACGACCGCCGACTCCTCACCGAACTGCGTGGTGCCGCCAAACCCCGTGCCGCCGTCGGCGATGGATTCGCCGAAGTCGATGCCGATCGCCTGGCCCTGCGTGCCGCCGCCGACGAAATCGAAAGCCGGAGGCGTGACGATCGTTTCGGCCACGAGCGCGCCCTCGGTGTCGAATTCCAGCGTGCCCGACGCGCCGATCGTGGCGACTCCGCTCGTCGCTTCGTTGTCGGGGACCACCGCATGCCACTCCCAGATCGACGGCACGTCGGACGTGCGGCGATAGTAGACGCTGATCTGGTGGCTGTTGCCGAGCGAATCGTACACCGAGATCGAGTTGACGAAGTTCGACGTGGTGACGGGGTCGAGGATGTCGAAGGCCGGGCCGCCGGGGGCGACGACCGAGTCGGAGGAGAGGTTCAGGTTGATCGTCACGCCGGTTCCGTTGGTGCCGTCACCGGTGACTCGCGGAGGAAGAGGGGTGTTGCGAATCTGAATGTCGGACGAAGTGCCGATGGAGACACCTTCCTCGTCGACGTCGAAACCCTGTACGCGCATCCCGGCGGTGGTTACGAGATAGCCGTTTTCATCGATGCGGAAGTTTCCGGCGCGCGAGAAATACACGCCGAGGTTGCCGGGATCGCGCACCATGAAGAACCCGGCTCCTTCGATCGCCAGATCGGTCACATTGTCGGTGGCCTGGAATCCGCCCTGCGTGAAGACCTGCGACGTGGACTGGATCTGCGATCCGCGCCCGATGGAGAACCCCGATGCGAGCGTCTTGCTGAGCACGTCGCCGAAGTTGGGCCGCGAGCCCTTGAAGCCCGGCGTGTTGATGTTCGCGATGTTGTTTCCGATGATTTCCATCGCGACTTCGTTGCTGTTGAGTCCGGAAATCCCGGAAAAAAGGGCGCCAAGTACCGTCATGAGAAGCCTCCCGTCAGGGTTTCGCCATCTTCGGCGCCGATCGGAACGCGCTTTTGGCGTTCGCAGTTCCATCCCGTTGAAAATCGCGATTTCTGCCCGTCCGTTGCCCGCTATTCGGCGACCTCGTACACGTCGCCGATCATCACCTTCTGTCCGTCGATCAGCAGCTCGGGTCCCCCCGAACCGAACGATACTCCGTCGACGCGGCCGGAAATGAGCGTCGTCGCCGAAACGCTCGAACCGTCCGCGCCCGTCGCCTTCACCTCGAAGGTATAGTCGCCGGCGGGCATCGGAGAGCCGTTGCGGTCGAGTCCGTTCCAGCCCACCTTGTTCATGCCCTCGTCGAGATCGCTCGCGGTAATCGTTCGAACCACCGTGCCTTTGGCGTTGTAGATCGTGATCTCGGCGCTCTTCGCCTCGCCCGACAGCAGGAAGTGCAGCTTCGCGTCGTCGCCGTCGTGATCCAGGCCCACCACATCTCCCGTCGCGCGCACCTCCTTGCCGATCATCGACACCGACTGCGCGTTGTTGATGCTCGACTGGTAGAGCTGAAGCGTGGCGAGGTTGTCATTCGAGGTGCGAAGCTCCTCGACAGTCGCGAGCGACGCGAGTTGGTCGAGGAACTGCTGATTGTCCATCGGATCGAGGGGGTCCTGCTGCTTCATCTGCGTCATGAGCAGGTTCAGGAACACCTCCTTGTCGAGCATGTCGTTTTTCTTGGTCTCTTCCGCCCCGGTGTAACCGGTGAGCTGGTCGTAGCTGAGGATCGCGCTCGTCGACATGGTTTGCTCCTAGATCGTCAGGCTCACACGGGCCGCGCGCAGGTCGCGTCGCGGCACGGCGGTGGGAATTTCGCTCTCGCGCACGGCGCGCGCGTCGCGTCGTTCGCCGACCGGAACGCGGTCGCCGCGGCGACCGAATTGCGCCGCGCCCGCGTCGTCGCCGCGAACAGAGAACGCACCGAGTGCGAGGCCCTGCTGGGCGAGGGATTCGCGCAGCAGCCATCCGTCTTGCGCCATCGCTTGACGGACCTGAGGGTTTTCGACCGCGAGCTGAACCGCCGCGACCTGCTGCTCCACCGTCACCTCGATCTGAATACGTCCGAGGTTCGCGGGATGCAGGCGGACGATCGCGGTTCCGCCGCCCGAGTCCGCGGTGCGGACGATGGCGTTCGCCACGCGCGAAACGACGGCCTGGAATTTCTCGATTCGCGACGAAACATCGACCCCGGTCGGCGCCGGTGCTGCCTCGGCGACCGGCGCGGCGTGCTGGGTGGTCGGTTGCGAAACGACGGGATTCGTGGACGAGGTCTGCGTCTGAACGGTGTTTGCGACACCGGCGGCGATCACGCTTTCCCGCGCACCCATCGAACGCAGGGGAAACACGTTTTCGAATGCGTTATCGACGGCGGCGCTTGTCGTAGCCTGCGCCGTCGAAGGGCTCGCGTTCGATGCGAACGGGCGCGCGTGGGCGTGATCCCGGCGCCAACGCGCGAAATCGACAGGGCGCATATGGAGATCCTCGTCGCCGGGCAAGCCGCTCCCGACGTTCATCGCGCCCGCCATGAGCCGGGCGACCGCCTCGCCGTGACGGCGGGCCAAGATCTCGAGTGCGGGCAGACGTCCCGCCAGATCGCCCAGCGTGCGCGCTTCCTGCGGGGGTAACTCGATTTCGATTCCGCCCTCATTCGCCGAGTCGGTCGCTTTCGTCGTCATGATCGCATCTCCGATCGGAGCGGCGTTCTGGATTTCGGTTGCCGCGCTCACGCTCGCTTGCGATTCGCCACCGGGCTTCGACGCGGATTGGGGGGAGGCATTCGCAACCTCTGGGGAGGTCTTCGCAGCCGGTTTCGCCGTTAACGCGGGCGACTCGCTTTCGGTCGCTCCAGGAGTCTCGATCACCGCGCCGCGCGCCTCGACGGCACTCTCGCGACCGGCGATCGGTCGCTCCGGCGACGCGGCCTCTGCCTCGACCGCACCCACCATCGAGCCGTCGCGCATGTCGTCGTCGAGGGAGCGGCGGGACTCCTCGGCGCGGGACTTCGCCTGTTCGCAAGCTTGATCGAACAGGGCTTCGGGCGATCGGCCGCTTCGGAGTCGCGGGGCACTGAGGAGCGCGTCGATAAAGGATCGATGATCCGATTCGACCTTGATGAGGCTCATCCACACCTCCCGGCTCGGACGCGTCGGCGTCAATTCGGACGCGCCGGGGCCGAAACGTCTTTGAGCAATCCGTGTGCCAGCGGACGATTAAGCGTAACTATCCAAAATCACGACGAAAAAGAGGGTGACGTGTGTATGCCGAATGAGCGGGGAGGCGGCAAAGGCTGCGCGACCGGCGGGCAAAATCTGCTCGGGTGCGTAAAAGAAAAGCCCCGGCGAACCGGGGCTCTCTCGGAATTCGATCCTGGATCGGGCGCGCGTTACATCATGCCGCCCATGCCGCCCATGCCGCCGCCGGGCATTCCGCCGCCGCCGCCATGGCCCTTTTCTTCGGGCTTCTCGGTCACCATGACCTCGCAGGTGAGCATCATGGTCGCGACCGAGGCCGCGTTCTGCAG
>CAZPJD010000103.1:0-40524 GCA_964586775.1 uncultured bacterium
TGCCCGGCCTAGTGGTATTCGAAGCGAAAATTCCTAAAACCGGAAACTTAAATCAAGTAGGTCAACTATTGATTCAAGAAAATAGTTGGTATTTGAGTCTTTTTGGAAAGATTATACATAAGAAATCTGAATCCGGAATGATTTTTCGATTGAATTGTTACGCGATTTACAGATAGTGAATCTCAATTTTTCGTTGCGCGGATGAGGTGGTTTTGTCGAAATAAATAACGATGGGCATCATTTTGAAGACGTCCCTAATCGCCCCTTGAAAATCTCCAAAACTTATTGAAAACCCTTGACAATATGATTATCTGTGCTAGTCGTATTCGCTAGGAATCTGGCATATCCACCCCTAAAACCCGGTGAAAGATAACGCCGACAAAGACCACGCCACGCTCGGATTACGATCTCTACCGCAGCCACCTCGACCTGATCCTGAACCAGCGGCGAGAGCTGATTCCGCTCGGAAAAGCGACGACTGGTCGCTCTTCGACCAGCAGATAGGCGGGCTGTACGACGCGGCGCACGACGGGATGCTGGCCCCCCGTAGTTTCTGGACCCGGGACGTGGTAAAAGCGTCCGTTCGACAAGGGCTTTCTTCGCGGCGCGGGGTGAACGCATGCGGCTTTTCGTGACGGCGGTCTGGTGCGTCCTGATGGCGGCGGTTGTCGCGGGGTGCGGGTACGGGGACGATGACCCTTCGACAAGCTCAGGGCCTAACGGCGATTCGGCGACGGACGACGACGCCGACGATGACACCGGTGACGACGACGAAGGCGACGACGACACGTTCCCACCGCTGCCCGACGACGACGCCGACGACGATGCCGACGACGACGCCGACGACGACACGACCGACGTGGGCACGTCGGGTTGGTTCGATCCCACCGAGTCGGACGGCTTCTACTCGATGCCCTTCCCGAACGACCTGCGTCTCGAGGCCGACGGCACCATCCGCGTGCTCGACGCGCCCAACCCGCGCGGCTCGCTCTTCGTCGATCGCTACCTGGGCGTCGGCGACCGCGACGTGAAGGGTTTCGGCGCGAACTCCGCGGTGCTGATGCGTTTCACGGATTCCATCGACCCGGCGACGCTGCCCGCGGACGAAGACGAATCGACGGGCACGACGTCCGGCGCGTTCCTCGTCAGCATCGACACCGACGCGCCCGACTACGGCCGCCGCTACCCCGTGCAGTTCAAGTATAGCGACGACGAAACGGTCTACGCGCCCGAGCACTTTCTCGTCATGCTGCCGCTGCAGGGCGTGCCCGCGGAATACGGCCACCGTTACGCCGCCGTCCTCACCACGCAGGTCGCCGACGCCGTGGGCGATCCGCTCGTGCCGCCCGCCGCGCTCACCGCCGCGCTCGACGGCACGCACGCCGACGCCGACGTGAACGACCTGATGGCGCCGCTGGCCGATTACCTGGCCGCCGAAGGCTACGCCAACGACGAGGTCGCGCTGGCCACGGTCTACACCACGGGCCGGCCCATCGACCGCATGGTGGCGATGCGCGATCAGGTCTACGACATGACGCTGCCGGCGATCGACACGGGCACGCTGACGCTGAACGACGACACCGACACCTATTGGGGCGTGATCGGCGAACTCACCATCCCGATCTATCAGCAGGGGCAGGTGCCCTACATCGTGAACGGCGGAGACATCGCGTTTGGCGTCGATGGCGCGCCGATCGTGCAGCGCACCGAGGCGACGCGTTTCATGCTCACGATCCCCAAGGGTGCAATGCCCGCGAACGGCTGGCCGCTGCTGGTGTATTCGCACGGATCGGGCGGCAGCTACCGCTCGTTCGTAAACGACCACACGGCGGAATGGCTCGCGCGCAACGGTATCGCGGCGGTGAGCATCGACGCGCCGCACCACGGCCCGCGCAACCCCGTCAGCGAGGATTCGAGCTGGGAGTCGTTCTGCTTCTACAACGCGCTCAACCCCACGGCCCTGCGCGACAACGAGTATCAGGCCGCGACGGAGCTGATGGCGGTGCTGCGCGAGACGCTGGCGCTCGTCGTGCCGGGCGATCTGCTGGTCTCGCCCGATGCCGATTCGGCCGCGGACGATGACGGCGAGCCCGACGCGATCTTCGATTCCGAGTGGGTGTTTTTCATGGGGCACTCGCAGGGCAGCACGGTGGGGCCGCTCATCACGGCGACCGATCCGCTGATTCGCTCGGCTTATTTTTCGGGCGCGGGCGCGAGCTTTTTGTGGAACATCCTCGAAAAAACCAACCCGTTCCCGATCCGCACCGTGCTGCAGATCGCGCTGCACCTGACGGGTCCCGAGGCGAACGCCGAGCTCGACGAGTTCCACCCGATGCTCAACATCGCGCAGCACTTCGCCGAGAACGCCGACACGATGAGCTTCAATCCGTACTTCCACCAGCGGCAGGTGCCGGGCACCACGCCCAAAAACGTGATGCAGGCGCTGGGCGTGTCGGACACCTACGTGTGCCTGGAATGCCAAGGGTCCTTCGCGGCGTCGGCGTCGATGGATCTGATCGCGCCCGAGGAAGACGCCGACGCCTTCACGCGCATGGTGTGGACGGGCGGCGAGATCCTGGCCGACGACGGCGTGACCGGCAATCGCCTCGCGTATGACGGCGAGCCCGTGACCTCGGCGATGGTGCAGTATCCGCAGCATCCCGATGGCGGCGACGGCCACTTCGTCACGCGGCAGTATGAATCGATGCACCGGCGCGTCGGGTGCTTCTTCCGCACGGAAATCGACAACGGTCTGCCGACGGTGGTGACGAAGATCGAGGACGAGCTCGCGCCCTGCGAGGAGTGACGCACGTAGAGTCAGCGGGACGAAACCCGTGACGCGGGCGGATCGCGGCCGGCTTTACAGCCAGGTGAACGCGGCGGCGGCGGCGGAACCCAGCGCTACGGCTGCGCCCAGCGCGATCTTCCACCACGCGTGCCGGCGGCCCACCCAAGCGTAGTCGGCGTCCTGCGTGAAATACGCGGCCCAAAGGCGATGTTCGGATTCGGGACTCATGCCAAACGCTTTATCGAACGATTCGCGCCGCGACTTGAGCCTGTGAGTCGAAAAACCGACACCTTGGTTCGGCTGGGCGCGTCTATCCCTTGACGCTGCCCGCCAGCATGCCGCCGACGAAGTATTTTCCGAGCGCGATGTAGATGAGCAACGTCGGCAGCGACGCGACGAGCGCGCCGGCCATCTGCGTGTTCCATTGGCTGATCATCGAGCCCGACAGGTTTTGCAGGGCGACGGTGACGGGCTGCGTCTCGGGCGAGCTGGTGAGGGTGACGGCGAAGAGGAACTCGTTCCAGATATTCGTGAACTGCCAGATGGCGACCACGACGAAGCTGGGCAGGCTGATGGGCAAAAAGATGTGGCGGTAGATGCCGAGCAGGCCCGCACCGTCGATGCGCCCGGCCTCGACCAGTTCGTTGGGAATCGTGGCGTAGTAGTTGCGGAAGATGAGCGTGGTGATCGGGATGCCGTAAACCACGTGTACGAGCACGAGCCCCGCGATGTGGTTGTAGAGCCCGACCGCCTGCATGAATTTGACGAGGGGAATCAGGATGCTCTGGTACGGGATGAACATGCCGAAGAGCACGATGGTGAAGAGCGTGTTCGAACCGCGAAACTTCCACTTCGACAGGCAATAGCCGTTGATCGATCCGATGAGCGACGAGATCAGCGTGCCGGGGATCGTGAGTAGCAGGCTGTTGACGAGCCCGCCGCCGAGGCGCGCGAAGGCGGTGACGAAGCCTTCGGTCGAAAGCGCGACGGGCAGCGACCACATCGCGCTGCCCTGCGCCTCGGCGAGGCTCTTGAGCGCTGTCGAGAGCATCACGTAAACGGGCATCACGAAAAACATCGCGAAGGCCGCGAGCACGGCGTAGATCGCGACGCGGGCGGGGGACGGCCGCGCGCTCATGACACGTCCATCCGTCGGCTGTAGACGAGGTAGGGCACGATCAGCAGCGCGACCATGACGAGCATGACGATGCCGATGGCCGCGCCGCGCGCGAAGAAGTCGCCGCGGAAGGTGATCTCGAACATGAAGATGCCGGGCATGTCGGTGGCGCGGGCCGGGCCGCCCTGCGTCATCACGAAAATCAGGTCGAAGATTTTGAGCGAGATGTGGCCGAGGATGACGATCGCGCCGACCGTGACGGGCAGAAGCTGCGGCAAGAGGATGTGGCGGAAGATCTGCGCCTCGTTCGCGCCGTCGATGCGCGCGGCCTCGCGCACGTCGTCGGAGATCCCACGCAGCCCGGCGAGGTATTGCGCCATGGTGAACCCCGCCATCTGCCAGATCGCGGCCATGGCCACGCAGAAGAGCGCAAAGCGCGGATCGGTGATCCAGCCCCACGCGGTGGTGTCGAAGCCGAGCAGCCCAAAGAGCGTGTTGAGCCCCGAGGTGGGGTTGAAGATCCACACCCACACGGTGCCGGTGACGACGAACGAAACCGACATGGGGAACATGAAGAGGTTGCGGAAGAACCCCTCGCCGCGCAGCCGGCGGTCGAGCAGCGTCGCGAGCAGCAGGCCGAAAAACAGGTTGCCCGCGAGAAAGAGCAGCGTGAAGACGCCCGTGTTGACCAGATCGGCGCGAAAGCGCGGAAGCGCAAAGAGCGAGGCGTATTGATCGAGGCCGACGAAGTTGTAGGTGGGCGCGAGGCCGCGCCAGTCGGTCATCGAGATGTACGCGCTCCAGCCGATGAAGCCATATACGAACACAAGGACGGCGATCGCCGACGGCGCGACGATGAGGGCGGACAGACGACCGGACTGCGCTGGGCGCGACATGACGACACCGGGAAATGCGCGATGGCGCACGCCCACTCTAGAAAAACGCGCGCGCCGCGTCGAGCCGCGCGCACGGCTTTACTTGAGGCGCGAGTGCGCGTATGAAAAGCGCGAAGTCCAAACCGGAATTGCGAGGACTTGATGACGAGCACCCGAATCCATGCGGACCTTGCGTGAGGGGTTGCGTCGCGTGACGCGCGCCGCGAGCGGCGACGTCGCGCCCTGATCGTTCCCTTCAAACAGGTCAAACCCCGCGCCGCCGCGCGCTAATTGCGCGGCCCGGCGCGAGTGCGTGCGCAAGTGACGGCACAAGTGTGGCCCCTTGACGCACCGCATGGAGGATCGCCGTGTTCTCACCCGCCATGTTGTCCAAGCCCGCCGAATTGGGTTGGGACGAGTATTTCGAGAATCAGTGGAAGCCGGAAAGCGCCGACGAAATCCCCGCGCGGATCGCCGCCGAGTTTCGCGGCGAATACGTCGTCTGGTCCGCGCATGGCGAGGGCGTCGCGCGCATCTCGGGACGCCTCCGCCACGAATCGGGCGACGAATCCGCCGTCGCCGTGGGCGACTGGGTCGCGCTCGACGCGCCGCCCGACCGCGACCGGATCGGCCTGATCGACCGCGTTCTGCCGCGCCGGACGGTGCTGTCGCGCGGCGCGGCCGGGCGCGAGACGCGCGAGCAGATCATCGCGGCCAATGTCGACCGCGTCTTCGTCGTCTGCGGTCTCGACGGTGATTTCAACGTCCACCGCATCCAGCGATACCTGGCGCTCGTGTACGCGGGCGGAGCGCTTCCCATAATCGTGTTGACCAAGATGGACGTGTGCGACGACGTGGCCGCGCGTGTCGCGCAAGTCGAAGCGGAATGCCCCGGCGCGACGGTGCGAGCGATCAGTGCGCTGCGCGCCGTCGGGCTCGACGAAATGCGCGCCGAGATCGGGCCGGGCCAAACGATCGCGCTCGTCGGGTCGTCCGGCGCGGGGAAGTCCACGCTCGTCAACGCACTCGTCGGCGACGTGGTCATGGCGACGGGCGAGGTGCGCGAGCACGACCAGCGCGGCAAGCACACCACCACGCACCGGCAGATGATCGTGCTGCCGGGCGGCGGATTGCTGATCGACACGCCGGGGCTGCGCGAGCTTCAACTCACGGGCGACGACGGTCTGGACGCGGCGTTTGCGGACATCGCCGAAATCGCCGCCGGGTGCCGCTTCGCCGACTGTCGCCACGAGAGCGAGCCCGGTTGCGCGGTGCGCGCCGCGATCGAGTCGGGCGAACTGGGCGCGGATCGCTTCGAGCACTATGCGCAGCTCGAACGCGAGGCGAAGGCGTTCGAGCTGCGGCACGACGCGCGTGCCCTGCGTCGGGCGGAACGCGCTTTTGGCAAAATGACGCGCGAGGGCGACGCGGCGCGGCGCTTCAAGCGCGGCCAATAGCCCGGCGCGCGGCTCGCGCCTTGCGCGGCGAATCGGGATTGCGTTAATGGCTGCGTGACTGATGTTCAATCCCACACTGCGGGGGTGCCCCTGACCGACGCCCGACATTCGTTCGACCGCGTGTTCGACGCATTGCTCGTCGCGACCGGCTTCGTGCTGTGGTCGGCGAACGTGCTCGCCATGTGGCCGTTCACCGTGGACGACGCGTTCATCACGTTTCGCCACGCGCGGAATTTCGCCGAGACGGGGCTCTCCACGTTCAACGTCGCCGGGCCACCCGCCGAGGGCGCGACCTCGTTTCTGTGGACGTGCGTCGTCGCGCTCGCGCATCTGGCGAATGACGACGTCACCGTGGCCGCGAAAACGATCGGCGTCGCGCTCATGGCGCTCGCGTTCGTCGCGGTGCTACGTCTCGCGCGACGGTTTGCGGGAGCGGAGCGGCGCGATCTGGGCCGACGCGGCGGCGCGCTGGCCGTGCTGATGCTCGGCGCATGGCCGGCGATTTCGGTGTACGCGGTGTCGGGGATGGAGACGTCGCTCGGCGCGCTGCTCGCGCTGGTGTTCGTCGAGCGGTTGCTGGCGGCGAGCGACGAGCCGACGCGGCGCCGCTGGGGCGAGACGGCTGTGGTTGCGTTCGCGCTGGGTCTTGCGCGGCCCGAGCAGAATCTGTTTGTCGCCCTCGCGCTGGGCGTCGTCTTCGCGACGCGCCCCGATGCGCGCCGCCCGATGATGATCGCGACGGCGATCGGGTGCGTGGCGCCGGGCGTCGCGTATCTCGCGTGGCGCGCGCACGCCTACGGCGTCGTCATGCCGCTGCCCTTCCACATCAAATTCGCGGCGGACACCGGGCGTTGGCCGGGGTGGGGGATGGTGAGTTCGTTCGCGCTCGAAATCCTCGGCCCGCTGTCGATTCCGATCGTCGTGGTTGCTGTCGCGCTCGGTCGTCGTGCTTTGCCTGTGCTGCCCGGCGCGCTCGCGATCCTGATCTTCTTTTCCGCCACGAAGCCGATGATGGATTTTTCGTGGCGATTCCTCGCCCCGGTCGCCGTGCTGCTTTTCGTTGTGGCGGGGTGCGGTCTCGCGGCACTCACGGAATTGGTTTTCGCCCGCCAAACCCACGTTGCGCGCGCGATGATCGTCGCCGGCCTCGCCGCAGCCGTCGCGTTCCAGCACGCGGGCGCGCGAGCGATGGAGATCGAGCACTACAACTCTTACGCGATCGGGCTGCGTCAGGCGCATATCCCGCTGGGGCGATTTCTCGCCGAGCACTCCGCGCCGCGCGCTCCGGGTGAGCGCCTGCTCGTCATCAGCGACGCGGGCTCGACGCCGTACTACTCCGGTTGGCGGACGATCGACACCTTCGGGCTCAACGAACCGCGCATTGCCATCGACCACGATCGCGGCGCGGGCTGGATCGTCGATGCGAACCCCGACGTGATCGTGGTCATCTCGCGTTCGCCCACGACATTTCGCGCGCGCCTCGATTTCGAGGAGACGATCTGGCGCGAAGCCACGGCGCGCGGTTACGTTCACGCGAAGTCGATTCAATTCGATACGCAGTACTACCTGTGGATCATGACGCCGCCCGGCGGCGATCTCGAAACGCCGTTACGCGAGTGGTCGCCGCGCGCGGGATAGTCGCCGCGAGCGACCGCGTTTGTGTTATGATGCCGCACGTCGATCGACCCCTTCGCCGATCGCGCGTTTGAAATGCGATTTTCCGGGAGTGCGCGAAATGTCCGAGTGGAAGACCATTCTGTTCGCCTTATTGACGCTTGCGCTCGCGACGTGCGCCTGTGATTCCGATGACGACGACGCGGATTCGTCCGATTCCAAACCCGCGGGCGACGATTCGGAGGATGACACCACGGACGACGACGCTGAAGATGACGATGCGGATGACGACGGTCTGCCCGTCGATCCCTTCCTGTATCCGGGCAAGCCGGGCCCGTATCCGGTGGGAAACACGTCGTACTTTCTGGAAGACGAATCCCGCGCGCTCGGGTGCGGCGAGGGGAATCGCCGGCTTGTCGTCGAGGTATGGTATCCCGCGACCGACGACGCGACGAGCTACGACGAGAACACGCTCTACGATTTCTTCCTCGATCAGCAGGAAGCGGCGATGGCGGCGTTCGCGGAGCACGGCGATCTGCCGCCGCCCGAGAATTATCCGACCGGCTCGTACCGCGACGCGCCGCCGCGCGACGAACCGACCGCGATGCCGCTCATCGTGTTTTCGCACGGGTTCACCAGCAGCCGGTTTCAGAACTATAGCATGGCGAATTGGCTCGCGAGCCACGGCTACGCGGTCGTGAGCCCCGACCACACGTGCAACGCCCTCGTCGCACCGTTCCCCGATGGCATCGTCTCATTCTCGCTGCTCGACGTTCCGTTCACCATCTTCGAGCGCGTAGCCGACGTGCGCTTTCTGATCGACGTCTTCACGCAGTCGCCTCCCGCGCCCTTCGAGGGACGCATCGATGCGGATCGCGTCGGCATCATCGGGCATTCGTTCGGCGGATTCACGGTGAGCGAGACGATCAAGCACGAGCCGCGCGCCCGGGCGATGGTGCAGCTCGCGGCGTTCGGGCTGCCCGGCGTGCCCCAGGACGTGACCGCGCCGTCGCTTTTTCTGCGCGGCGACCAGGACAAGGTCATGGCGCCATTCGGCGTGTTTCACGACATGTATCGCGACCAGATGCCGACGCCGAAGATCGAGCTGTCGTTCGCCGACACGGGGCACTTCGCTTTCAGTGATCTGTGCGTGTTTTCGCCGTGGCTCGCGGCCGACGGCAATGGGTGCGGCGAGGAAACGCGCATCGGATCGGATGAGCTGTTCACGAATCCCACGCCCCAAGAGATGAACGAGATGATGAGCCCGTACATCACCGCGTTCTTCGGCGCGGCGCTCTTCGACCGGGCCGAGCTGTGGCACTACCTCGAAACGAACCACCACCCCGAGCGCATCACGCACACCTTCTGGCCGTGAACGCGCGGCGCTACGGCGCGACGGGCTCCAGACGCGCGCGCACATGCTTGTGCCACGGCGTGCCCGCGATGGGGTCGCGATCGGCGCCGCTCGTCAGATCGTTCGGCGCGACGCCGACGCGCGTCGTTCGTCCTTCCGTACCGATATCGAGCCCCTGACCATTGGGCAGCGTGATGTGCCCGGGCAAGAGCGTGTCGCAGACCTGAATCACGGCCTCGGCGCGACCGCGTTTTGTCACGATGTTCGCCCGCGCGCCGTTGGCGAGACCGAGCCGCGCCGCGTCCGCCGGGCTGACGCGCAGCGCGCCGTCGCGATCCTCGCGCCGCCAGTCGGGGTCGCGATACACCGTGTTCGCCGTCGAGGTGCGTCGCTCGCCAGCCGAGAGCACGAACGGAAATTCGTCGTCGACGTCGCGCGGGACCTCGGTCGCCAGCGAACGCAGTTCGTCGACCAGTTCGGGCACGACGAGGCGGATGCGGCGATCGGGCGTCTCGACGCGCTGCCACGTCGCGTCGGGCTCGTCCACCGTGAAGACGAGGCCCGATGGCGCGTTCATGACCGCCTGAAAGAGCGCGTTGCCGAGCGCGAGCGGGTCGTCGCCCGCAATGCCCGCGCGGCGCACGGCGTCGGGGTAGCTCTGCGCGCAGGTCTGCGCGAGCCCCCAGATCACCGCTGCGTCGGCCGCGCCGTCCGGCAGCGCCGGGCCTAGCGTCTCGCGCAGCACCACGGGCGCGAGGTTCATGATGGATGGGTTTTGCATGGTCGCGCCCAGGAACGCCATGCCGAATTCCGCGAGTCCGCTCTTCGCCGCGCTCTTCAGATCGTCGAGCGGCAGGCTCGCCAGCGCGCCCAGTTCGCGCACGAGGCGCGTGTGGATCTCGCCTTCCGTCAGCGCGCCGGGCAGCGGCTCGAAGACCGGGCGACGCAGGTGGAAGACGTTCTCCGGAAATTCGAGGTTGAAGAACGTGCACTCCCACTTTTCGTACTGGCTGGGCACGGGCAGCACGTAGTGCGCGAGCCGCGCCGTTTCGGTCATCGCCACGTCGATGACGACGAGGCACTCCAGCGCGCCGAGCGCCTCGCGCATGCGCGGGCTGTCGGCCAGTGAATGCGCGGGATTCGCGCTCTCGACGATCATCGCGCGAAACCGCGCGGGGTGGTCGGTCAGGATCTCGTCGGGGATGACGTTGCACGGCACGAGCCCGCCGATGAGCCGGTGGCCGCCCACGGGCGAGCGCGCGGTCTTCGCTCCGCCTCCGCCGCCCAGGCTCGCAAAGCGCGAATGGATGTTCATCGCGCCGCGTTTCGCGAAGTTTCCCGTGAGAATGTAGAGCAGCTTTTCGAGCCACGAACTGAGCGTGCTGTGGGGCGCCTGCTGGATGCCGAGGTCTTCGAGCACCGACACGCTCGACGCGCCGGCCATGCGCCGCACGACCGTGGCCACAAGCGCTTCGTCCACACCCGTAATCGCAAGATAGCGCGCGATGTCGACCGCGCCGAGCAGCGCCGTGAGCTCGTCGAATCCATTGCCGTGCGCCGCCAGAAATTCGCGATCGACGAGATGGTCGCGAATCAGCATCGCGGCCATCGCGGCGAGCAGCCACGCGTCGCGCCCGGGTTTCACCTGCAGATGGAAGTCGGCGAGCGCGGCCGTCTCGGTGCGCCGGGGATCGATGACGACCAGCGTGCGCGCGGGATCGGCGGCGATGTCGTTCAGCAGCTTTCGTGCGCGTGGGAATCCGTGCGAGTGCCACGGATTCTTGCCGACAAACACGGCGACCTCGGCGTGCTCGAAGTCGGGGCAGGTGTGGCAGCGCGGCTTGCCGAAAAGCTGCCCGTCCACCCAGAACTCGCCGGTCTTCTCCTGCGCGAGGGCGTTCGACGTGTAGCGCGAGCCGAGCGCCGCGCGCGTCGCGCGGCCATACGCCCCGCCGAGGTGGTTGCCCTGGCCGCCGCCGCCGTAGTGGAAGATCGTCTCGCCGCCGTGCGCGTCGCGGATCGCGGCCAGCTTCGCCGCCACCTCGCGGATCGCCGTATCCCAGTCGATCGCCTCGAAAGTTCCGTCGGAGCGGCGGCGCAGCGGCGTGCTCAGTCGGTCGCGACCGCTCTGGTAGTAGTCGAGCCGCTGCGGTTTCTCGCACAGGTAGCCGCGCGACGCCGGATGACCTTTGTCGCCGCGAATCTTCGCGATCCGTCGCCCCTCGGGTTTCACCAGCAACCCGCAGTTGATGCTGCACAGCACGCACGCGGTCGGTTTCCATTCGTCCATCATGTTCGGGCCTTCGTGGAAGAAAGGGATCGCGAGACGACGCGGGGCTTGGGCGCGGCGCCGCGGGACTCGATTAGTTCCTTGAGCTTCGGCGGCATTTCGCGGCACGCGCAGTTCTTCGCGTGCTCCACGTGCCACGCGATCCGCTGATCGACGGTGGGGTTCTTCGGCATCTTGTGGGCGTTGTGCCATTCGGCGTTGATAGGCATGAAGCACTCCCCGGCCCCAAACGGCCCATATCATTGTAAGAGGCATCAAAACACGATTTCATCGAGGCGTCCAATCGGGAGGCGAACGATGGCGAACGCCAAATCGGGCGCGGGCGCGAGGTCTATCTGCATCTGCCCGGCGGGGTGGGCAAGTCGAAACTCACGAACGCGTACTTCGACGCGACGCTCGCCACGATCGGCACGACCCGCAATTGGCGCACCGTGACGACGCTGCTCGCGATGTGCGACGGGGCCTGAACGCACTCTCGTATGCCATTTCGCGTTGACCTCGCGAGCGGAGGCTGATACCTCTGGGGCATCCCCCGACGAAAGGACGACGCCATGCCGGGCAAACGCACGGTCTCCGCCATCGTCACGCGTCGATTCGACGCGCCGGCCGCGCGCGTCTTCGCGGCGTGGCTCGATCCCGCCGCCGCGATGCGCTGGTTCGGGCCGGGGCAGGGCGAGATGGTGCGTGTCGAGATCGATGCCCGCGTCGGCGGGCGGTTTTCCATCGTCCAGCGTCGCAACGGGGCCGACATCGACCACACCGGCGTCTATCTGGAATTCGACGCGCCGCGCCGCCTCGCGTTCACGTGGGGCATTGCGCCGGAGACGGGTGAGGGCTCGCGCGTCGAGATCGACATCGCGCCGGACGGCGACGGCTGCGTGCTCACGCTGCGCCACGAACTCGACCCCGAGTGGGAAGATTTCATCGAACGCACCCGCGCCGCCTGGGCGAAGATGCTGAACGCGATGGGCGAGGTGCTCGGCGAAAGCGCGACGTGAGTTTCGATCACGGGCAACGTCGCCGAAACAACCCCACCCGATTCCCCGCACGCGGATCGAAGACGTATTCTCGTGAGAGCGCGACGGGTTCGTAGCAGCTCGCGAAGCGCTCGTCGTTGCGGATGATCTTCGGAATCCACGTGTCCACGAAAAAATCCGGCTCGCGCGCGAAGACCTCGTCGGCAAAGGCGCGGTAGAGCGCGCGCTGCGCCTCGCGGTCGGTGGTGCGTTTCATGGCGCCGAAGATGCGCGCGATGGCGCGGTCGTTGAGGCCGTAGAGGTCGAGGACGGGTCGCTTGGCGTAATAGCCGATCGCGCCCACGTCCATCGACGCGACGAGCGCGCCGGGCGCTGCGATGCGCGCGAGTTCCTCGCCGAACGCGCGGTAGGTCGCGTTCACGCCCCGGCCGTACTCCGGCAGCGTCACGGTCAGGTGGAACTCGGCGAGCGGCTTTGTCGCGTAACGATGCGCGGTCCACACGCCGCCCAGCGCAAACGCGAGGGCCGCGCAGGCGACGGTGACGCGGACACGCGGCCGCGCGGCAATCCACGCCTGCGCCGACATGCCCGCCGGCGCGAGGACGAGCGGCGCGAGCGGCATGTGGAAGCGGAAGAACGTGCTCATGTTCTCCTGCCCGATCGCCACCAGATACGCGGCGAAGATTAGGACCGTGAGCGCAATGGCGCGCGGCGCGAACCCGAACGCCGCGGCGACGAGAGCGGCGGCGACGGCGACGATCATGCCCTGCGTGACGAGCCACGAGCCCATCATGGCGACGCCCTGACGCAACGTTTCGGCGGAGATCGACGCCTTGATGTGCGCGGGGTTGGGGACGACATCGCCGAACGTGACCCATCGCCACGCGGTGACGGCGGCGAGCGTCGCGACGAGCAGGGCGAGCGGCGCGAGCCGCGTGCGCGCGTCGCGGTGGGCGGCGAGATCGCGCATCCACATCCCCAGCGGCAACGCCCAGAAGAGCGCCATGTCGGGCCGCGCGACGAACGCCAGGGCGAGCCAGATCGCGCCGACGTTTCGTCTCTTTGGGCGCTCGTCCAGCGTGCCCGCGCAGCCCATCAGCACGCACAGCGCGGCGGCCGGTGTCTCCATGCCCGAGACCGACAGAATCGCGAAGGGCACGTACGCGGCGAGCAGGAGGGAGGCGATGAGCGAGCCGAGGCCGCGCGTCGCGCCGGGCGGGCGCAAAAAGAGAGCGAGGACACTCGCTGCCCCCGCTAGGAATCCCGCGGCCTTGAGCGGTGCGGGACCGACGAGGCCGACCTTGGCCAGCAGCGCCGCGACGAGCGTCCACAGGATCGACGTGGTACCCTCGAGTGTATCGCCCGGGTTGAACGCGTATCCCGCGCCCCCGGCCAGATTCTCGCCGAACCGCAGAAAGATGAACGCGTCGTCCATCGTGTAGCCCCAATGGGCGAGCGCATTCGCCGCAAACACGCCTAGGGGCAACGCGGCCCAGGCGATGGGAAGCGGTCGTTGTGGCGAGTCGGGAAGGGTCACGGACGGATTATAGGCGCGCTCTCCGATGGCTCCAACGAGCGCCCACTTCCTGGAGAGCGACTTTTCGCCTGCGGCATTGCGACCCTGCCAACAAAACCTGCGGTAGATCATAATCCTCTTGACAAGGCTTGCCGATTCATCTAGTAGAGACTCAGTCTCAATAAGAGACGGAGAGAGCGCGAGATGCTGAACGGCGAACCGACCGCGAAATTTCAGGCCTTCCTGACCCGTCAGGGGCTGCGGATGACCGAGGAGCGCCGCCACGTCGTCGAGGAGGTCTGCGCGAATCCCGACGGCACGCACTTCACGGTGTCCGAGCTCGTCGGCCGCCTGCAAAGCAAGTACAGCGCGATGGGCCGGGCGACGGTCTATCGCACGATCCCGCTGTTGCTCGAGGCGGGTCTGATCTTCGAGGTCGCCGTGCGCGGCCGCAACGAGGAGCAGGTCTACGAAAACACCACGTCGCGCCGCCACCACGACCACCTGACCTGCGAGGTGTGCCAAGAGGTCGTGGAATTCGAGAATGAGTCGCTACACGACCTTCTGGCAGGGGAAGCTTCCCGACATGGTTATCGTTTGCGCCGTCACACACTCGACCTGCGGGGCATCTGCGCGTCGTGTCGCGAACGGCTCTCCGATCAGGAACTCGAGGAATGGTAAAGCCCTCGAAAAATTGCGAGCTGGGGTCCTGCGCCGAGGCGGGAAAGGACGTGCGTTGCGAGGATTGCCACAAGCTGCTCGCGCGCGTCGAGAACGACCGGCTCGTGATTCGCTGCGCGCGGTGCAAGTCGGAGATTCGGATTCGGATGAGTGAAATGCGCCGAAACAAGGGTGCGTGGTTCGGCATTTGAAGGCGACATTCGGGCCGGATGGGCCCGGTATTGAAAGGATCGGCATGTCCTTGCAGGTTGCGCTGGAAAGCCCCGAGCAGGTCTATCGCCACTATCTGGAGTCGCGGGGGATTCCCTTCACGGAACTTCAGGCCCGCGTCTGCCGCGAGGTCTTTGCGATCCACGACCACTTTACGTTGCCGGAACTGGCGCTGCGGCTCGGCGGCGAGATCACGACCGAAGCCCTCGAGCGCATGGTCACGCATCTGATTCGCTCGGCGCTGATCCGCAAGGTCACGCTCGACGAACGCTCCGAGGTCTACTTCGAGCACATCTACGGCCACGCCCACCACGACCATCTGTTCTGCGTGGAGTGTGGATCGGTCGTGGAGTTCGTGTCGGAAACCATCGAGCGCGAGCAGACGAGCGTGGCGAAAAAGCACGGCTTCGAGATCGTGCGACATTCGCTGCGCATCGAGGGCGTATGCGCGCCGTGCCGCGACAAAAAGCTCGCGGTCGCGGCCGTCGCCGCCCCCAAAGCGCCGCGCCCGCCGCGTATGCCGCTCACCATGCTGGCGTCGGGGCAGCGCGCGCGGATCGTGGAACTGGCCTGTAACAAAGGGCCCGCGTGCCGCCTGATGGCCATGGGCCTTTCCGAAGGCGACGAGATCGAGGTGATTCAAAACGCGTTTTCGGGCGCGATCACGGTGCGTCTGGGCGAAACGCGCCTCGCGATCGGACAGGACCTCGCGCACAAGATTCTGGTGGCGGGGCTCGAACGCAAGTCTTCGTTGAAATCGCAGCACGCTCCGGCGGATCGTCGCGCGGCGCGGGAGTCATGACATGGGCGAAATGACCTTGGGCGAAATGACCTTGAGGGAGTGCCGCGAGGGCGACCGCGTCCGGGTGGTCGCGGTGGGAGGGCAGGGCGCGTTTCGCCTGCGCCTGATGGAGATGGGATTCGTGCCGGGCGTGGACGTGTTCGTGCAGAAATACGCTCCCCTTCGCGACCCCATCGAGTTCGTCGTGAAGGGCTATCACGTCTCGCTTCGGCGCACCGAGGCGTCGCTGGTGACCGTCGAGGCGGCGGTCGCCGCGTCGAACGAATAGGCGGCGACGATGAAAACGATCACCATCGCCCTCGCGGGCAACCCCAACTCGGGCAAGACGACGCTCTTCAACGCGATGACCGGCGCGCACCAATACGTCGGCAACTGGGCGGGCGTGACGGTCGAGAAAAAAGAGGGCCGGTTCACGCACGGCGATTACACGGTCAGCGTCATCGACCTGCCGGGCACCTACAGCCTGTCGCCGTATTCGATGGAAGAGATCGTCGCGCGCAACTATCTGCTCGAGGCCAAACCCGACGTGGTGGTGCAGGTCGTCGACGCGTCGAATCTGGAACGCAACCTTTTTCTCACCAGCCAGCTCCTCGAACTCGAGCGCCCGCTGGTGCTCGCGCTCAACGTCTTCGACGCGCTGGAGCGCGAGGGCGCGAAGCTGGATGTCGAACGCCTCGCTAAGCTTTTCGGCGCGCCGGCGGTGCCGACGATCGGCACCAAAGGCAAGGGCGTGGACGAGTTGATCGACGCGGCCATCGCCGTGGTCGAGGGCCGAACCTCCGCGCGACGCAATGTGCACATCCCCTACGGCAACGAGATCGAGGATCACATCGGCGAGATCCGCGCGCAAAAGGGCTTCGACCGGATCGTGAACGGCCACGCGCCGCGCTGGACGGCGATCAAGCTGCTCGAAAACGACCGCGAGCTCATCAAGTCGCTGCAAAAGGCGAGCGGTGACGCGAAGCCGCTGCTCGACAAGGCGGCGGCGGTGCGCACGCACCTGCACGACATGTTCAAGACTGATCCCGAGATCGTCATCACCGAGCGTCGTTACGGATTCATCTCGGGCGCGCTCAAGGGCATCTATGAGCCGCCGATCCGCGACCGCGTGAACATGTCGGACCTGATCGACCGGATTCTCACGCACAAGCTGCTCGGGCTGCCGGTATTCTTCTTCATGATCTGGGCGATGTTCCAGCTCACCTTCAACGTCGGCTCGATCCCGATGGATTTGATCGACGCGGGCGTGGCGGCGCTGGGCGGCGCGGTGACGTCGCTTCTGGGCGAGGGCTTCTTCCGCGACCTGATCGTGGATGGGGCGATCAACGGCGTCGGCTTCGTCGCCGTCTTCCTGCCCAACATCATGATCCTGTTTTTCTGCATCAGCCTGATCGAGGACTCGGGCTACATGGCCCGCGCGGCGTTTTTGATGGACCGCGTGATGCGCCTCGCGGGTCTGCACGGCAAGGCGTTCATTCCGCTGCTCATGGGCTTCGGGTGCAACGTGCCCGCGGTCATGGCGACGCGCACGCTCGAAAGCGAACGCGACCGCATCGTCACGATCCTCGTCAATCCGCTGATGTCGTGCTCGGCGCGGCTGCCCGTCTTCATCCTGCTCGCGGGCACGTTCTTCGCCCCGAGCATGGCGGGGACGATGGTCTTTTCGATGTACGCGCTCGGCATCGTGCTTGCGATCTCCATCGCCAAGGTCATGTCGCGCACGGTGCTGAAGGGTGAGGCGTCGCCGTTTGTCATGGAGCTTCCCCCCTACCGCATGCCCACCGTGAAGAGCACAATGATCCACATGTGGGACCGCGGAAAGATCTTCATCAAGAAGATGGGCGGCGTGATCCTGATCGGCTCCGTGACGGTGTGGGTGCTGACCGCGTTCCCGCGCGAGGCGGCGAATCCGTCGCGCGACTGGAATGCGCAAATCGAATCGGCGGGCGCGCAACTCGCCGTCGCGCCCGAGACCGACAAGGCCGCGCTCGCCGAACAACTCGCGCTGCTCGAGGTGGGTCGCGAAGGCGAGCGGATCGAACAGAGCCACATCGGCCGAATCGGGCACGCGCTCGCGCCGATTTTCGCGCCCATGGGCTTCGACTGGAGGACCTCCGTGGCGATTCTCACGGGGTTCGTGGCGAAGGAGATTGTCGTCTCCACCTACGGCGTGCTCTATCAGGTCAGTCGCGAAGCCGACGAAAACACCGAGGGCCTGCGCGCCGAGCTGAAGAACCACTCGGGGCTCACGCCGCTGTCGGCCTTTGGGCTCATGACCTTCATCCTGATCTACACACCCTGCCTGGGCACCGTCGCCGCGATCCGCCGCGAGACTGGCTCGTGGAAGTGGACCGGCTTTTCCATCGGTTACAGCCTGGTGCTGGCGTGGGTGCTGGCCGCCGCCATCGTGCAGGTCGGCCGGCTCGCGGGGATCGCATGACTTTCGATGTGGAAATTCTGACCGCCGCGGCGATCGTCGCCGCCGCCGCCGGGCTCTTCATCCGCCGTTTCGCGCGGGAGCTTCGCGAGGCGACATCGGAAGCCGAGCACCACGCGTGCGCCGGTTGCGACGGGTGCGGAAATCGCGGCGGGCACAACGACACAGCGAAGACGGTGACGTTCATCCGCCCGGAGAAGCCCATGTAGGGAGCGTCGCGCGCAAAGATCGTCGCCCGGAGGCCGGAGGTTCTCGAAACCCGGAGCCCGCAAACGCCATGGCGTTACGGGCTTTTTTATTTGGAGTTCGCAAGGTGCGTCGAAGGTTGAAGGATCAGACACTCGCGGAAAAGGCCGTGCAGACGGGCTTCCTGCTGTTCGTGGCGCTCTCGTTCGCGTTTTCGGTGTGGCGCGTTCACGACGAGACGGGCGTGTTGCCCGAGGGAATCTCCGAGCATTACTCGGGTGATGCGGCGTCGATGGATCCCGCGGGCGGCGCGGAAAAGGAGCCGTCGACCGACGTGTCGACGTTGCCGGACGATCCCGCGCTCGCGACCGAAAAGGATGCGCTGCGTTTCGCGCTCACGAAGCGCGAGATGGTCGAGATCACGCACGTCCATCTCTTCATGATCCCCGTGGTGGTGTTTCTCGTCGCGGGCCTGTTCGTGCGCACGTGGGCGCGGGGGGCGTTCGCGGTCGCCATTCCCGCGCTCGCATTCGTTTCCATCGCCACGGACCTCGGGGGCATGTGGCTGACGCGGTTCGTCGACGACGGCTTCGGTGTCGTCATCGCGGCCAGCGGAATGGCCCTGGCCGCGAGCACCGGCGTGATGATCGCCGTCTGCCTGCACGAACTCTGGCTGGCGAAGGGAGGGGACGCATGAAGGCGGCACGCCTCCTATTCGTCCTGCTCGCGCTCATCGCACCGGGCGTCGCGGGTGCGGGCGAGATCGTCCACGAAACGCGCGAGCAGGTGCTGGCGAGATTTTTTCAGGGGTCGACGTCGGTCGGCCACGAGAGGTTCACACTCGACGACGCGGCGGCCACCGAGTTTCGGCGGAGCCTCGGCTACGACGCGCCGAGGCGCGAGTACGTCGTCTATATCGGGCGCGGCGCGAACGGCATCGATGGCTACGCCCTCATCGACAACGAGATGGGCAAGCACCGACCGATGACCTTCGCCGTGCACATCGGCCCCGACGGCGCGGTGCGCGAATCGGCGCTCATGGTCTATCGCGAGGACGTGGGCGGACAGGTCCGCGAAAAGCCCTTCATGCGCCAGTTCGTCGGCAAACGGTCGGGCGACCCGATCCGTTTGGGCGCGGGAATCGACGGCATCAGCGGCGCGACGATTTCCAGCCGGGCGATCTGCGTCGGCGTGCAACGGGCGATCTGGATCGTCGATCGATTTCGGCGTCGTCCATGAACGTGACACCCATCCGCGACCTTCGCGGATTTATGGAGGAGGCAAAAGCATGAGACTTCTGTTGTTCGTTCTGATCGCGCTGGCCATCGCGACGCCGGCGCTGGCGCAGTCCCCAACGATGGATCTTCCGCCGCACGACGAGGAAAAGGCCGAGGAGCATCGGGCGCAGGTCGGCGGCTACGGCGAGCTGCACTACAACAACAAGGAAGGCGAGACGTCGCAGATCGACTTCCACCGGTTCGTCGTGTTCTTCGGGTACGACTTCGATCGGATCTGGAGCTTCCGTTCCGAGCTCGAGGTCGAGCACGTGCTCGCTGGCGAAGGTCAACCGGGCGAGGTGGAACTCGAGCAGGCCTACGTCGAAGCGGCCGTCCATCCGGCGTTTCGCGTGCAGACGGGCATCGTGCTCATCCCCCTCGGGCTCATCAACCAGTGGCACGAGCCGCCGCTCTTCAACGGCGTCGAGCGCCCCTACTACCACAATGTCATCATCCCCACGACGTGGTGGGAAGCCGGCGCGAAGATCCACGGCGATCTGGGTTCGCACGTGCGTTATCAGGCGCTCGCCACCTCGTCGCTCGACGCCGAGGCGATCGACCCCGCCAAGGGACTGCGTGAGACGCGTCAAAAAGTGGCCGAGGCCAAGGCCGAGTCGATGGCCCTTTCCGGCCGCCTCGACGTCGCGCCCGTGACGGGGGTCAACCTCGGTCTTTCCGGTTTCTACGGCGGAACCGACCAGCGCGGCGCGTTCGGTTGGCCCGTCGCGATCGCGTCCGGCGATCTGAAGCTGACGGGCTTCGGATTCGAGCTGCGCGGCGAGGGCAGTGTCATCAGCTTCCCCGAGGCCGAGGAGATGAACGAGGAACTCGGCTTCGCGCTCACGCCCGAGGAGGCGGCAGACGCGGCCGAAGCGGCGGGGCTCGAGGAAGCGACGCGCGACAACACGCGCGCGATTCCGTCGTCGTCGATGGGCGCCCTGGCCGAGCTGGGTTTCAACACCCTCGTCTTCTTCGACACGGGCCATCAGGCGATCCTCTTTGGACGCTACGAGCGAATCGACCTGCACTCGGCGATGCCGGAAGACTACGAGGCGAACAAGGCGTTCGCCCACACGATTCTGACGGTTGGCGTGACCTATAAGCCGATTCCGCAGGTGGCATTCAAGGTCGACGGTCAATGGGACACGACGGATGAAGACGAGGCCGAAGCGGTCAAGTCGTTCAACGCGGGGCTCGGTCTGATGTTCTGATTCGCCACGCGGTCCACTCGGGGCAGCACCCCGAGGCCGGAGGTTCTAGAAACCCGGAGCCCGGTTTGCGAAAGCGAGCCGGGTTTTTTCATGGAGTTTTTCTCGCCGCGGTGGGACCGAGTCGCGGGAAATGGTCAAGGCGCGGCGGCAATGCGACGAAATCCTTCAAAGGAAACGTCGAATCGCGACGCCGGTGCGATGTTGTCGCGGAAAATTCCGCTTTCTTGGGAGTGCATCATGATTCGCCATGCTCTTCGTTTGTCCGTGTTCGCCGTGGTTGCGGTTCTTCTTTTCGCTGCGGGGGCCGAATCCGCCGATACCGTCGAGACCTTCGACGCGGGGGCGCTGGACGTGGAGACGTACTTCGGCGTAACGGGCTTTGGACTCGAACGCTCGGAACAGACGGTCAATGCCAACACGGTGCTGGGCTACGGGCTACTCGACGGGTTGTCGGGGTATATGGCGTTCGGCGCCGAAACCAATACCTACCTCGTCGAGGGGGACGGCGGAATCGCCTTCGGGCTGTTCGGCACGCCGCTCGACACACAACACTTCGACGCCGATCTGCTGGCGGACGTTTCGCTGGACGGCGGCAACATGAGCGCACTGGCGGCCACGCCGGGGTTTGAATTGAACTTCGACCTGAAGCCTGACATGGGACTGTGTGGTCTCTACTTCCGGGCGGAGCCCACGATCAGTGGACGTGAGACCCAGGAGTCGGCGGCGAACGCGGACCCGGACGCCGAACCGGAGTACGAGTACGTCTGGACGTTGAACAATACCATCGGAACCTATGTGGCACTCGGCGAGCGACACCAGATTCTGGTCGAGTACCTTCGGTCGGAAACGCGCAATCCCGCCGAAGGCGATCCGGGTCTCGAGGACGAGATGTTCGCGATCGGCTACAACGTCGTCGTGAACGACCGACTCGAAATCGTGACGGAGTTTTCGGCGCATCTGCCGCATCACGACGAAGACTTCTTCTGGGGAGCGACGATCGGTTTCGTCGGCACGATTCCGGGAGCGGCTCAGGCGCCGTAGGGGTTCGCCAACCCCTCGGGCTGCACCTTCCAGCGACGGTTGAGCCAGAACCACTCTTCGGGCATGGCGTAGATGCCTTGCTCGAGGACGCGCACGTAGCTCTGCGTGTTGATCACGAGTTCCTCGGCGGGATCGGGGTGCGGCTGCCAGGGGATCTCGTCCAGCATCTTCATCTCGAAACTTCGCGGGCCCGTTTGGCGGGCGATGCCCGTGATGACGGGCGCGCCCGACTCGCGAGCGAGCCACGACGCCGAACGCACCGTGGACGCGACGCGCCCCATCCACTCGACGAAGACGCCCTGGCTGCGCTTCATGTTCTGGTCGATGACCATCACGATGCCCTCGCCCCTGCGCAGCCCCTCCAGGATTCGCGGCATGGCGTCGCGGTGCTTGATTGAGCCGAGCAGCATGCTCGCGCGTGCATCGAGCAAAAAGCGATTGACCACCGGGTTCTTCATCGCCTTCGCCACGACGGATAGCGGATACCCGCAATGGGCGATCTTTCCGCCGGCCATCTCCCACGGGCCGAAGTGCATGTAGATGAAGACCACGCCGCGCCCTTGGTTGTACGCGTCGCGCAACACGCGTTCGTTCTCGATCGTGAAGTTTTCCGCCCAGAATTTGTCGTCCATCAGCGGCATGCGGATGTAGTTGACAATTTGTCGCCCGAGATTTCTCAGTGAAGCCCGATAGATCGCCTTCTTCTCGTCGGGGGTCTTGGTCTCGCCGAAGGCAATGTCCAGGTTGACCTTCGCCACGCTCCAACGCACGCGCAGCCGACAGAGCACCGCGCCGATCGCGCCGCCCAAGGCGTAAGCACCCTCCCAACTGAGCGCGCGGATGAATCGAGAAATTGCGAACATCAGGGCGCGAGTGAGGTAGTAGCCGCGCACGGGAATCCGCTCCGCATCGTCCGCGACGCGTATACGCACTTCGTCGACAGGGAGCGGAAAACGTGGAGCGGGATCGACGGGCTCGTTAGGGTCGATCATCGGTCACCGCGGCGGCGTTGGGGCGGTGCCGAACGGTCGCGAAAAACGAGTCCGTCGGCGCGATGCCGACCGGGATGCGCCCTTTCCGCCGGACGCAGCGCGCGGAGTGTATGTGCGGACGGTAAAAGGTGTCAAACGCCGTCAAACCAGCGTGGCGATGCTTTTCACCTGCGCCCATACCCGTTTGCCCGGCGCGATTTCGAGGAGCGCGGCGGACTTGGACGTGATGCACGAGAGCACCGACGCGCCGCCCGCGCCGAGCCTCACCAGCACCTGCGACTGCCGGTAAGGAACGACCTCTTCAACCGTGACGGGGAAGATGTTGAGGATGCTGGTATCCGTTTCGCGCGTCAGCGTGATGCTGACGTCATGAGCGAAGACGCGCAGACGAACCGTGTGTCCGGGCGGCAGATCCTTGCGCGGCACGGTCACGCGGCCGAGCGGCGAATCCAGATAGGTCAGCGCGAAGTGCGCGTCGTGGTCCGCGACCGTCGCTTCGACCAGCGATTCCGCCTCGCCGGCAAATCCGAAACGCAGCCCCAGCGTCGTCACCACCTCGTTGATCGGCCCCGCCGCCAATGCCTGGCCGGCCTTCATGTACACGAGAAAATCCGCGAGTCGCGCCAGTTCGTCGAGGGAGTGGCTGACGTAAATGACCGGGATCTTCAGCTCATCGTGCAGGCGGTCGAGATAGGGCAGGATCTCCTGCTTGCGCTCGTCGTCGAGCGACGCGAGGGGCTCATCCATCAGCAGCAGACGTGGACTGACGGCCAGCGCCCGCGCGATGCCCACGCGCTGGCGTTCGCCGCCGGAGAGGCGCTCGGGCTTTCGTTCGAGCAGAGGGCCGATGCCGAGCAGTTCGATCGCGTGATCGAGGTTCACGCCGTTCACGCCGGAAGTTCGCTTAATCCCGAATCGCAGATTCCCCATCACGGTGAGGTGGGGGAAAAGACTCGCCTCCTGAAACACGTAGCCGATGGGTCGCTTGTGCGTCGGAAGGCGGCGCAAATCGTCCTGCCAGACCTCGCCGTCGATGGCGAGGCGGCCCGCGCGCGGGCGTTCGAGCCCCGCGACGCACCGCAGCAGGGTCGTCTTGCCCGAACCCGAATGGCCGAAGAGCGCGCTCACGCCGCGCGACGGCAGCGTGAGATCGACGTCGAGCGTAAACGCCGGCCACTCGACGCGAAATCGCGCCTCGATGCTCACGGCATGTCCTTTTTCACGCGCGGCCGCCAAGCGTAGAGCACAAGCAGCACGACAAAGGTGAATGCGAGCATCAGCGCGGAGAGGCGATGCGCGGCGGGGTACTCCAGCGCCTGCACGTGGTCGAAGATCTGCACCGAAACGACGCGCGTGACGCCCGGCAGATTGCCGCCGACCATCAGCACGACGCCGAACTCGCCGACCGTGTGCGCAAAGGTCATGATCGTGGCGGTGATGTAGCCCGGCAGCGCCATGGGCACGACCACCGAAAAAAACGCGTCGAGCGGCGACGCGCGCAGCGTGGCCGCGACCTCGAGGGGCCGGTCACCGATGGCGTGAAACGCCGACTGCAGCGGCTGCACCATGAACGGCAGCGAGTACACGACCGACGCGACCACGAGTCCCGGAAATGTGAACGGCAGCGCGTCGAGGCCGAGCGCGCTCGTGATCGCACCGATCGGTCCGTCGGGACCCATCGACACGAGCATGTAAAAGCCCAGCACCGAAGGCGGCAGCACGAGCGGCATGGCGGTGACGGCGGCGACCGGGCCCTTCATCCAGTGCTTCGTGCGCGCGAGCCACCACGCGAGCGGCGTGCCGATGACGAGCAGGATCGCGGTCACCACCGCCGAAAGGCGCGCGGTCAGCCAGACGGCCTGCCAGTCGCCCGCGCTCAGCATCGCGCGCTCATTTCGCCGCCGACTCCCCCGGCAGCGCGAAACCGTAGCGGATCATGATGTCGCGCGCGGCCTTTTCGCCCATGAACGAGGCGAAGCCGGCCGCGCACGCGTTTTTCGCGGCCCGCTTGGTCACCACAAATCCCTGTTCCAACGGCTTGTGAAGCGATTCGTCGATCAGCGCGTATCCGCCCTGCTTGGCGAGCGCGGGGCTTTTCGTCAGCGACAGCGCGATGATGCCGACCTGCGCGTTTTTTGATTCCACAAGCTGCGCGGTGTGGGCGATGTTGTCGCCGTACACGAGCTTCGATTCGATCTTTTCCCACATTCCCGCCGCGCGCAGCGCCTCTTCGGCCCGCTGGCCGTAAGGGGCGTGCTTGGGGTTGGCGATCGCGATGCGCGCGATCGACGGATCGGCGAGGTCGGCGAGCGTCATCTTCGAGGCGTCTTTCACTACGCTCCACAGCACGATGCGCCCGATCGCGTAGGGCTTCACCTCCGATGCCGCGAGCGCCTTTTCGGCCAGCATCCTCGGGAACGAGATGTCCGCGGAGAAGAACAGATCGAAGGGCGCGCCCTGCGTGATCTGCGTGTGGAACTGACCGGAAGAACCGTAAACCACCTCGACCGCGCAACCGGGTTGCGACTTTCGGAACTCGGCGAGGACATCGTCCATGGCGAACTTGAGGTCCGCCGCCGCCGCGATGGTTGCCTTTTCGGCTTCGCCGGCCCGTGCCCTCACCTGGATGGCGAGCGCCACGGCCAAGACCGCCGCCGCGACGAGGAGCGCTTTCGCGAACTTTGTCATGACGAATAAACCCTGACGAATGGACGCCCCGAGAGCTGAAAGGGGGCGCCCGTTCACGATGGGGCGGATACTAGAGTCCGCTTTCGCGGCCTGTCAAACGCGCGCGGGGTTCGCTGCATGCCGGCGTCAGACCCAGGATATCTGCAGGGCGTTCGGATTCGCGGGGTCGACCTTGGCCTTGAATGACGCGCCGGGCACGAGCCGGCCGATCAGGATCTTCGACACGATTTGCCGATGGTTCATGACCGGGTAGGGCGGCGCGTCGCCGCGCGTGACGAGCAGGTCCATCTCGACCACCGGGTCGTAGTTGATGAGCGTGCCGGTGTCGCGCACCGCCATCACCTGCGCCGTGGCGTCGAGCCCGGAAATGCCCAGCGACTGGGCGTGCGTCTGTGCGGCCATCATCTGCGACGCCGCGTTCATGCTCATCGAAGCGCTTTTGAGCGTTTGGCCGATGCTCGGAGGCTCGGGCATGCCCTTGAACAGGCCCATCAGCCACTTGCCCATCCACGCCATGAAGATGCCGCCGGGGATGAACGCGACGCCCACGATGATGAACGTGAGCCGCTCGCCGATTCCCAGAATCCCCAGCACGAGAAGTACGATGCCGATGACCGTCATCAACACGCCGCCGCCGATGTTCATGATGCCGCCGATGGAACGCATGAAACCCCCTTCTCCGCGCGCGAAAACGCCCGGGGCCACGCGACCCCGGGCGCGTCGATGTTGACGAGTTACTTCAGGAACGCGTTGTAGATGTGGCCGTAACGGTTCATGACCGCCGGCGACTGGCCCATGCGCGACACCCAGCCGTTTTGCACCGTCGTCCACGCGCCCGCGGGCACGCCCTTCGACTCGGCGAACTTCGTGACGTTTTCGATACCCATCACGCCGTTCTTCAGCAGTCCCGCCGTGATTTCGGCATACAGGTCGAGGGAAATGCCCTCGATCGGTGCGAACGACGGATCGTTCGGATCGTAGGGCTGCGTCGCCGCCTGCTGCTGCGCGACGGCCTGATTCTGGTACTGCTGCGCGGAATTCACGAGCGTGTTGGCGCTATTCATCATGTTCTTCATGTCCTTGAAGAAACCCATGGCCGTCCCCCAATTGTGTGGAATCCTAATGGTATGTCCCGAACGGCGGGCGAATCAATATCGAACCGCGGCCGGGCGAAAATTTCACCCGACGCTGGGGCGGTCCGTCGTCGGCGAAAAAAACTCCGGGTCGGGATCGCACGTGAAACGCAAGTCCCGGCCCGCGTCATCGGGATCCGGAAGCGTGACGCAATGGGCATGAAGACGCAGCCGCCCGTCCGGCGCGCTCGCGCCGCCGTAGAGTGGATCGCCGACGATGGGGAAGCCAGAGTGCGCGAGGTGCGCGCGAATCTGGTGCCGGGCACCGGTGCGCGCCGTCGCCTCGACGAGCGCAAACGCGCCCACGCGCCGTATCGTGCGAAACGCGGTCTCGGCCGGAACCTGCCCGCGCCCCTCGTCGGTCACCACGTGGTCGGCGCGTCGCCGCGGATGACCGATCGGCACGTCCACGCGCCACGAATCCGGTGGCGAACCCGCGACGAGCGCCCAGTAGGTCTTCTCCACACGATGATTCGAGAACATCTCACGAATCTTGACGTACAAGTCTTCGCTGCGCGCGAAGATCATGACGCCTGAGGTGCCCTCGTCGAGCCGATGGCACGCGCCGTAGTCGGGCGGGCCGAGCGCCATGAGTTCGGCATGATCGAAGGCGAGCGCCCGGGCCAGCACCCGTTCGTCACCCGCCGGAACCTCCACGGTGTGAACGCCCGGGGGTTTGTGGACGACGATCAGCCGCTCGTCGGAGAAGACGACATCGTAGCGCACGTCCGGCCTGGGCCAGCCGGTCGTTTCCGACTCGTCCATCTCGACCGTGTCGCCGCGCTCGAGCACGCGGCCCTTGGGAACGACGGCGCCGTTGACGCGCACGAGCGACGCCTCGATGCGGCGCACCGCCTCGGCCCGCGACACGCGCGCCGCCTGTGCGACAAAGGCGTCGAGCCGCACTCCGACGTTGCCGCGATCGATCGTTTCGGTGGTTGTTTTCGGCACGCGCATTTATCCGTCGCGTGGGCCAAGTCCGCAAGGGCGAACCAGCGGCGTCGCCATCCGGGCGCCGCGGTGTTTTTGAGGCAATGCTCCCCCGACCGGCGCCCCGTGAACGAACCTCGAAATCCGGCTTGGACAGGATCGTTTTCGCCTTGTCTGGGAACGATCTTGTGCTAAGATCCCGCCCGGCCGCGCGTATCGCATAAACCCAGCATCGAGGTTCGAGGACACCCCGCGCGCCCTTGCGGACGCCGCGAGGAATAGCTTCCAGCGCGTCACAGGAAGCGGCATGGAGTAGGTGTCCCCCTCCCTCGGAGTTGAATCGTTTCAGGAGGTTTCCATGTCCGGCCATTCGAAATGGGCCACCATCAAACGGAAAAAGGGCGCGAACGACGCGGCCCGGGGAAAACTGTTCACCAAGCTCATCAAGGAGATCTCGGTGGCTGCGCGCATGGGCGGAGGCGACATCGACGCCAACCCGCGCCTGCGCACCGCCGTGGACAAGGCCAAGGCCAACTCGATGCCCAAGGACAACATCGACCGCGCCATCAAAAAGGGCACGGGCGGGCTCGAGGGCGTGTCGTACGAAGAATTCTCCTACGAGGGCTACGGCCCCGGCGGCACCGCGATCATGGTGGATATCCTCACCGACAACCGCAACCGCACCACCGCCGAGGTCCGGCACGCCTTCTCGAAATACGGCGGCAACCTGGGCGAGAGCGGGTGCGTGGCGTTCATGTTCAGTCGTTTGGGACAGTTCAGCTTCGAAAAATCCGCGGTGGACGTGGCGAAGCTGGAAGAGGTCGCCATCGAGGCCGGCGCGCAGGACATCAAGGACGACGGCGACTCGGTCGAGATCTACACCGATCCCAACGATTTCGAGACGGTGAAAAAGGCGCTTGCCGACGCGGGCTTCGTCGATCCCGAAGCCGAGGTGACGATGGTGGCGCAAAACACCGTCGAGGCGACCGGCAAGACCGCCGAGACGCTGCTCAAGCTCGTCGACGCCCTCGAGGACAACGACGACGTGCAGGCGGTGCACTCGAACTTCGACATCCCCGAATCCGAGCTGGAAGCGCTGAATTGAGCACGCGCCTTCGCGTCCTGGGCATCGACCCGGGAAGCCTGCTGTGCGGCTGGGGCGTGGTGGACGAGGTCGCGGGCGGCTTTGCGCACGTGGATTGCGGCGTGGTCGAGGCCCCGCGCGGCGCGCCGCTGGCCGAACGCCTCGAACGCATCTACCGGGGACTGCGCGAGATGATCGAGGCGCACGCGCCCCAGGTGGCGGCGGTCGAGTCCGTGTTTTTCGCGGCCAACGTCAAGAGCGCCATCGTGCTCGGTCAGGCCCGGGGCGTGGCGCTGCTCGCGGCGGCGCACTCGGGGCTGCCGGTTCACGAATACTCGCCGACGCAGATCAAGAAGGCGCTCGTGGGATACGGCCGCGCCGACAAGCCGCAGATCGCCGCCATGGTGCAGAGCCTTCTGGGGCTGCCCGAACCCGCCCAAGCCGACGCGTCGGACGCCCTGGCCGCCGCCCTGTGCCACCTGTCGTCGTATCGTTACCTGCAAATGGTGGAACGCGATTGACGCGCGGGCGGTAATGCGTTTGTGTGTGACGATTCGCGACCAAGCGTGGATTGATAGCGCATGGTTTGCGACGGGAGAACGATGATCGCGCAGCTTCGCGGAACCGTGGCGGACAAGACCGAGGGGCGCGTCGTGCTCGACGTTAATGGCGTCGGGTACGAGGTCTTCATCGGCCTGCCGGCCTCGCTGCGCCTGCCCGAGCCGGGCGGCGACGCGCTGCTGCACGTGCGCACGATCGTGCGCGAGGACGCGATCACGCTCTACGGATTCGATCACGTGCGCGAACGCGAGTTGTTCGATCTGCTGAACGCCGTGAACGGCATCGGGCCGCGCACGGCGCTCGCGGCGCTGTCGTCGCTCGATTACGAGCAGCTCGTGCGCGCGATTCGCGATCAGGATCTGCGCGCGCTCACCAAGGTGCCCGGCATGGGCAAAAAGACCGCCGAGCGCGTGGTGCTGGAGCTGCGCGAAAAGGTGGAAAAACTCGCCGTCGCGCAGTTCGTGGACATGAGCGTCGGCGGCCTGCCCCCGGTGGCGCGCGACGCGCTCTCGGCGCTCGAAAACCTCGGCTACTCGGCGGTCGAGGCGCAGCGCGCGCTCGACGCGGCGCTCAAGGGCCTGCCGACCGACGTGGGATTCGAACCGATTCTCGCGCAGTCGCTGAAGAATCTGGGGCGCGTATGACGACCTGCGCGAAATCGGGAGAAAAAGCGTGAGCGAGCAGGCGTATCGCACGATTTCGCCGCGCTCCACCGGCGACGACGCCCGCGTCGAGATGTCGCTGCGCCCGCGCTCGCTCGACGAATACGTCGGGCAAAAGCAGGTGCTGGGCAACCTGCGCGTTTTCATCACGGCGGCCAAGCAGCGGGGCGAGGCGCTCGACCACTGCCTGTTTTCGGGGCCGCCGGGGCTGGGCAAGACGACACTCGCGCACATCATCGCGGGCGAGCTGGGCGTAGGCATCAAGATCACGAGCGGCCCGGTGCTGGAGCGCGCGGGCGATCTGGCTGCGATCCTCACCAACCTCGATCCCTTCGACGTGCTCTTTATCGACGAGATCCATCGGCTGCACACGGTCGTCGAGGAGATGCTCTATCCCGCGATGGAGGACGGCCAGCTCGACATCCTCGTGGGACAGGGGCCCTCGGCGCGCACGGTGAAGATGAAGCTCAAGCCCTTCACGCTCGTGGGCGCGACGACCCGCGCGGGGCTGCTGACGTCGCCCATCCGCGACCGTTTCGGCATCGTCTCGCGGCTCGACTACTACACGCACGAGGATCTTGCGACCATCGTTCGCCGTTCGGCGACGATCCTCGGCTACACGATCAGCGACGACGGCGCGCACGAGATCGCCCGGCGATCGCGGGGCACGCCGCGCGTGGCCAATCGACTGCTACGCCGCGTGCGCGATTTTGCCCAGGTCGCGGGGGCGACGTCGATCGACCGCGAACAGGCGGACAGGGCGCTCGCGATGCTCGGCGTCGACGACAAGGGCCTCGACAAGCTCGACCGGCGGTTGATGGAAGCGATCGTCGACTTGTTCGGCGGCGGCCCGGTCGGCGTGGAGACGCTGGCCGCCACGCTGGCCGAGGAGCGCGACACGATCGAGGACGTGGTCGAGCCGTTTTTGATGCAGCTCGGCTTCCTGAAACGCACACCCCGCGGGCGCATGGCCACCGAGCCGGCGTACCGCCATCTCTCGCGCGTGCCCCCCAAGGGTTTCGTGGCGAGTCTGTTCGACGAATGACGAATACGATCGACTGGCCCCGCGTCCGCCGCGTCCTGCTCGTCTGCACGGGCAACATCTGCCGCTCGCCCATGGCCGAGGGAATTTTGCGCGCCAAGATCGAGGAGCAGGGTGCGGACGGCATCGTCGTGGAAAGTGCGGGCACGCACGGCGGCGCGATCCCCGAGCCGTCGCCCCCCGCCGTGGACGTTTGCCTCGAGTCGGGGATCGACATCGCGAATCACCGCTCGCGCCTGCTCACCGAAGAGCTGCTGCGCGCCGCCGATCTGGTGCTCTTCATGGACGCGGGGCACGAGAGCTGGATCGCGCGCAAGTACCCCGACCTCGCGCCCAAGGCGTGGCCGGTCACCGCGTTTCGGGCCGATCGCTATCGCAACGCCGAAATCGCCGATCCCTACGGCATGCCGACCTCGTACTACCGCCGGACCTACGAAATGCTGGATGCGTCGTTGGAGCCGATCGCGCATGCGCTGGCGACCGGCCGGTGGGTGGAAGAGGAACTGGTCGAGGACTAGGCCGCTCGCATCCGCCGACGCGCGAGCGCCCACATCGTCGCGAACGCCAGCGCGATCGGAAGCGTAGCCGCTCCGCCCGGCCCCGTGTCGCCCGGTTCCGCGCCAATCAGGCCTCCGCAGAAACCGCCGCTGTCGTCGTCTTCGTCCTCTTCCTCGTCCTCTTCGTCGATGTCGTCGTCGGTCAGCGTCGCGGGATCGACCTCGGCCACCTGCGTCACGTCGAGAGAGTAGGGTTTGGAGGAGACGGACGATTCCTCGAAGTCCGTCTGAATCTCGAGGTACGACACGGCCGACGGAACCGCCGAGAGCGTGGGCGCGACGCGGCAATCCCCGTCGCAACGGGCCTCGCCCAGCAGGTCGCGTTCGCCGGAGTACACGCGCACCCACTTGCGCCGCGAAGGCTCGTCGTCGGAAATTTCCATGAGCGGAAACGTGCCGCTTTGCGTGTTCAGCTTGAAGACGTCGGTGTCGTAGAGGCGCAGGTCCGCCAGATCGATCGTGTCGTAGGGTCCGCGGCCCAGATAGAGCGAGTCGTTGGGTTCGAGCCCGTCGTCCGAAGGCATGTCGCCATCGCAGTAGGCGTCGGCGTTCGCGCGGATGTCGTCCTCGTCCAAATCCGCCGCCACGATCCGCTCGTCGTAGTACGCGAACATGGTCGCGTAGTGGTCTTCCGAATGCCCGAGCCCCCACATGTGCCCGGCTTCGTGCGTGAGCGTGTCGCGCAGATTGAGTACCGTGTCGCCCGCGAAATGGTCGTCCCACTCCCAGTCCTGCGCGTTCACCGAGATGTCGCAGTCGAGCAGGTGGCCGCTCGCGTCGAAGTAGCACTGCGTGACGGCCAGCGTGTCCTTGCCGTAGGTCCAGTTGGATTTGTTGGCAAAAACGATGCTGTCGCCGTCGGGATCCGACTCGTGGATGGATGTCGTTCCGCCGTCGTTGAAGTCGATCTCGCAAAACGTCTGCCGGTCGTGATCCCAGCGCGAGACGGCCGATCGCGCGATCTCCGTCGCTCCGGGAAACAGATCCTCGATCGTATCGCTGACGAGATAGCCGACGGGAAAGTCCTTCCACCGGCAGGTGTGCGAACCGCACTGCGTGAAGGTGTAGGCGTTCGCGACCGACGCGAGGGCGAAAACGCCCGCCAGCGCAAACAGAATACGACGCATCATGGATGGACCTTGCTCCACGCGCGGATCTGTTCGATCGAGATCGTCTTGGCGACCTCGCCCAGGCACGCGGCGCGGTCCGCCGTACACGCGGCGAATTTCTTCGCGTTCTCGCGCCACGGATCGCGCACGACCAGCGGCTTCGCATCCGCCGGGTTCAGAACGGCGTATCGCCCCTGAAAAAAGCCGACGAGCATCGCCGCGCTTCCGCTACCGCGCTCGGTGGCCACGACGACCTCGTCGCCCACCTCGAAGACTGGCGCGCCCATCACGACGACGCCGCCGTCTCCCGTGGTTCCGCCCGGCACTTCGAGCGTGAGCGGAAGGTACTTACGGATATGGCCAGCCTCGACCACGCCCTTGAAGACCTCCGCCACGTCGATCGTCACGACGGTGACGACCTTCGACGCGGCGTTCGCACGCTCCTGCACCTCGACCTTCGTCACGCGCCCGCGTGCCACCACGTCGGCCTTGGCAAACACCTGCTCATCCGAAAGCGCGATCACCGAGGTGGCCGATGCGACGCCGGCCACCATCGCACAAACGCACGCGACCGCCGCGGCGATCGCGAATTGACGTTTCATAAAAACCCTCGCTCCGAAAGGACCATCCGCAGATCGGGCTCGCCGATCTCCTGAAGTTCGTATTGTACGCGAAGCGCCGGTTTCGCAAAATCGATCACACGACGCAGGTCGATGGGCGTGCCGATGAGCACCAGATCCGCGTCGGTCGCTTCGATGGATGCGGCCAGGTCGCGCACCTGCTCCTCACCGTAACCCACCGCGGGTAGTACCTCGCGCAGGTGCGGATATTTTGCAAACACATTGACGAGATCGCCCTTGGCAAACGGCCGCGGATCGACCAGTTCGCGCGCGCCGAGGCGTTTCGCGGCCAGCGCGGCCACGCCGTATGCCATCTCGCCGTGCGTGACGGTCGGACCATCCTCGACGCACAGCACCCGCGCACCGCGCACGCGATCGGGCTCCTCGACCGTCATCGGGCTCGCGGCCTCGATGATCGTCGCGGCGGGGTTCATCGCGGTGATCGACGCGCGCAGCGTGCGCACGTCCTCGGCCCTCGCGGAATCGACCTTATTGATGACCACCACGTGTGCCCGGTACACGTTCGCCGCGCCAGGGTGATAGCGTCGCTCATGGCCCGCGCGCAGCGGATCGGCGACGACGATCTCCAGATCGGGCCGATAGAACGGCAGGTCGTTGTTGCCGCCGTCCCACAAGATGACGTCCGCCTCGCGCTCGGCCTCGGCCAAAATCCGGCCGTAGTCCACGCCCGCATACACCACGCACCCGCGCTCGATGTGCGGTTCGTACTCCTCGCGCTCCTCGATGGTGCACTCGTGGCGGTCGAGGTCTTCGAGCGACGCGAACCGCTGCACGGCCTGGCGACGCAGGTCGCCGTAGGGCATGGGGTGGCGGATCGCCACCACGTGTTTGCCCGCCGCGCGCAGCAGATCGGCGATGCGGCGCGTGGTCTGGCTTTTGCCGCTGCCCGTGCGAACCGCGCCCACGGCAATCACCGGCACCTTCGCGGGAATCATCGTGGCGTTCGCGCCGATCAGTCGGTAGTCGGCGCCCGCCGCGATCACCCGGCTGCCGAGCGTCATCACGTGATCGAAGGAAACATCCGAGTAGGCGAACACGACTTCGTCGATCGCCTCTTCGCGGACGATCCGCAGCAGGTCGTGCTCGGGCTCGATGGGAATACCGTTCGGGTAGAGCGACCCCGCGAGCTCGGCGGGGTAGCGCCGATCGTCGATCCCGGGGATCTGCGTTGCCGTGAACGCGCGGACCTCGAAATCGGGATTGTCGCGGAACACGCAGTTGAAGTTGTGGAAATCTCGACCGCCGGCACCGGCGATCACGACGCGACGGGGCACGCGCGCGTCAGACATGGGGGCCTCCTTCGCCCGAGCGATTCAACATGGCAACGCAAGGGGCGAGCTGGAAGGGACGCGAGAATTCGCGGGCTCGTCTTCGGGGAGGTTCCCACCCGATGCGGCCAAGCTAGACGAATAGGATTTGGCGTCAAGGAGCCCGCCGACCGGGCGAGGGCGACCGCAAAAAAGAACCCCGGCTCTCGCCGGGGCTCTCGTGTCGTCGCTGTGCGGACGAGTTACTTCTTGGGGGAGATGGTCTTCAGGCTCTTCACGCCGTGAAACTGAACGCCGTCCACGCGCAGGTTGTTGCTCTGGGCGCGGAAGTTGACCGCCTGGCGGCGCTCAAAGCGGCTCATCGGCGAGTGGTCGGTCAGGTACTGGTCGCTGACCATCGTCGCGACGCGGTCCGAATTCTGGATCGTATCGGACTTCGCCACCGCCTTCGCGGTATTCGACGCGAAACCGACCGCGAACACAAAAGCGGCCATCAGGGCCAACGTCACCGCCAACGTACCGAGCTTCTTCATCTCCACCTCCGGGGCTAGCCTGCGAAGCGCTGGAACCATTCCGCGCAGTCCATATGCTTACCGCATTCCGCGCGACGCGTCAAATGACTTTGCGCATGATTTTTCGGTATGGATAGCGAAGTCGCGAAGTCGGTGCGTCATGAGGGAGAAAACGAAGCGTCCGCACCACGCGTCGCCCGACGTCGGTTTCAACTTTGACAAACGACGACCCTGTGCGAATGATGACATTCGTCGGCGGCCACGTGGCCGCCCGACATCTCCTCGGGAGTGCGTTTGAAGGATCTCACGGTGGACGCGGCGGTGGTCGGTGCGGGGACGGCGGGTCTCGCGTCGGCTTGGCATCTGGCGCGATCGGGGTTTCGGGTCGCCCTCGTCGATCGCGTTCCGTTCGAGCGCAGCGGCGCGCGCTGGGTCAACGCCATCGCCACGTGGCTGTACGCCGAGGCCGGCATACCGGCATCGGCGGGGGACGAGCAACGCGGCGCGAACGGCCCCGTCACGCTGCGCGACCGCGACTGGAACATCCATCTCGCCTACGATCATGTCGACGTTCACCGGGTGGACATGCGCCGGCTCGTCGATCGTCTGCACGGCCTCTGTTCCGATGCGGGTGTGACGCCGCTGGCCGAGCACGCGATCGACGAACTCGAGTTTGAACGCGACCGCCCGGCGATGCTGCGACTTCGTCGCCGGACCGCCGACGGACGCATGGAGGGCGTACGCCTGCGCGCGGCGCTTTTCGTCGACGCCACCGGGCGGCGGCAGGTGCTGGCGCGCGCGCATCCGCGATTCGCATCGTGGTGGCCGTCCGTCCCACTCGGGGATATTTGCACGGCGACGCAGCGCGTGTTTCACATCGCCGATCCCGACGGCGCACGCGCATTTCTGAAACGTGTGAACCTGAAGGACGGCGAGGCCGCGAACCTGCTGGGCATCGAGGGCGGCTTTTCCACCGTGACGATGACCGTCGAGATCGAGCGCGGGCAACTCGAGATCCTCGCCGGTTCGATCGCCGATGGAAAACACCGGACCGGTGCGCAACTCATTCGCGAGTTCGTCGCGGGCGAGTCATGGATCGGCCCCGCCCTGTTCGGCGGGGGTGGGCTCATTCCGCTGCGCCGTCCTTACGACCGACTCACCGCGCCGGGCCTCGCGCTCGTCGGCGACGCCGGATGCCAGTCGTTTCCCGCGCACGGAAGCGGGATCGGATCGGGCATGGCCGCGGGGCGGATGTTGGCGGAATCGATAAAGGGTGCGTCGGATATCGGCGCCCCCGAGATTCTGTGGCGATATCAGGCGAGGTTCGCGAAGCGCATGGGCGGGCTGCACGCGGCGTTCGATGTGTTCCGCCGTTTCGCGCAGTCGCTGTCGAGTGACGAGATCGTCACCCTGCTATCGTCCGGGCTCACGCAGCCCTCGTCGGCGCTGGCGGGGATGATTCAGGAGATGCCGCGACCCGTCGCGCGCGAGCTGATTCCAGCGCTGCGCGCGCTGGCGAAAAACCGGGCGCTCGCCCGACGCGTCATTCCGACCGTCGCGCGGATGAGCGCGCTGCACGCGTGGTATCGACGCTACCCGGCCGAGCGAGACGAAAGCGCGCTGGCTTCGTGGAGCCGCTTCGCGCGAAGGATCGCGAACGAGCACATCGCCGCGCCCGCTCTTTCGGCGGGCTGAGCGGCGCGCCATCAAAAAGCGGGCGAGACCGGTTGGTCCCGCCCGCTTCGAACTGTCGCGATCGTCAGCCGAAAAAGACCTGCGCCACCTGGTACTCCCATTCGGGCACGAGACGCAGTTTCCCCAGCACATCCACGAGTGGGATGTCCGTGTACTTGCCGTCGACGTAAGCCGACATGCGACCGGACTGGCCCTTCTCGATGAGCTCGACCGCGTGAACGCCGAGATAGGTGGCGAGCGTGCGGTCGAAGGAGGTGGGCGTGCCGCCGCGCTGCACGTGGCCGAGCGCCGTCATGCGTGCGTCGAAACCCGTGGCCGCTTTCAATTTCGCCGTCAGGGCGTTCCCGATGCCGCCGAGCGCCACGTGTCCGAATTCATCGACCTCGCCGCTCTTGAGCACCTCTTTCGCCTCGCGTGCCTCCTCGAAGTCGATCTTCGCGCCTTCCGACACGGCGATGATCGAGAAGTTGCGCCCGCGCTGATGGCGGCGCTCGATCGTACGGATCACGTCGGAGAGCTTTGCGGGAAACTCCGGAATCAGGATGATGTCCGCGCCGCCAGCGATGCCGGAGCGCAGCGTCAGCCATCCGGCATGGCGGCCCATGATCTCGACCACCATGATACGGTCGTGGCTTTCGGCGGTGGAGTGCAGCCGGTCGATGGCATCGGTCGCGATGCCCACGGCGGTGTCGAAACCGATCGTCGCGTCGGTGCCCCACAGGTCGGCGTCGATGGTCTTGGGCACGCCGATCACGGGCTTGCCCTCTTGCGACAGCTTCGCCGCCGCGCCCAGCGTGTCCTCGCCGCCAATGGCGACCAGCGCGTCGAATCCCAGATCGTCGAAATTCTTCTTGGCGATCTCAGCGGTTTCCGGCGTCTTGAACGGATTGGTGCGGCTGGTGCCGAGGATCGTCCCGCCCTTGGGCAAGATGCCGGACACGGCGTTGCGATCGAGCTCGAAGATGTCCTTTTCGAGCAGACCCTTCCAGCCCTTGCGAATGCCGAACACCTTGTATCCGATCGAATTCGACTTCTGATAGACCGCGCGGATCGCGGCGTTAAGGCCGGGGCAGTCTCCGCCGCCAGTGAGCACTCCGATGCGTTTCATTTGCAGCTCCGGTTTGGGCCGCGAAACCGCCGACCGCTTTCCTGCGAGTCGGGGTCTTTCGGCGTGAAGATCTTATTTTTCGCGGCATTGGTTGTCAAATTCGTGACGACGTTCGCGCTCGGTTGGTGATCGCGTTCACACCGCACGCGGGGTGTGCAGATTCTTCTTGACAAGGTGCGTCAAAAGCGGGATCTTCGTCACATCGTCGCCGGTTCGGCGATGGATGAAGGGTTTTCGTTTAGTTGTGATGGGAACGAACGGTTATTGGTGGGTTTTTACGCGTCGTTTGGACCGACCGACCAGTATATGGCGTTGTCGATCGAATGTTCCTCATGAACGGGTGGTGAACAGCCTCTCTCGCGGGTAGCAGGACCCGCAACGGAGTCAGCCATGCAGAATCCCCCGCGTAAACGGGATGCCGAACAGACCCGGAAACGGATCATCGAGGCAGCCGAGAAGGTCTTCGTCCGCAAGGGCTTCGATGGCGCCCGCGTGGACGAAATCGCCCGCGAGGCTGGCGCGAACAAGCGACTGCTCTATCTCTACTACGGCAACAAGGATGACCTCTATTTCGAGGTGCTGCGGATCAACTTCCGCCGCATGATCGACGCCGAGCGCGCCTCGGTCAGCCCGGGAAGCAACCCCGAGACGCACGTCGTCGCGATCGTGCGCCACTTCTTTCGCACGCTGGCGCAGAACCCGGGGCTCGCGCGGCTGCTCGCGTGGGCGAGTTTGGCCGATGGTCGCAGCGACGCGCGGTATCAGCAGTCCGTTGATCTGCTGCGCGACGGGCTTGGCGATCTGATCTCGGCGATCGAACTCGGCAAGTCGAAGGGCCAGTTCCGGCCCGATGTCGACGTGCGTCGCGTGGCTTTTCTGCTCACGAGCGCGTGCCTGTCGTACTTCCACAAACGCATGCTGATGGACGCCCTGTGGGGACCGCGCCTCGAGAATTCCGCGGATGCGGAAAAGGCCATCGACGAAATGATCGAGGTCGTGATGCGCGGGATCCGCACGGGCGGTCACGCCATGGAGCACGCGTCGTAAAAACGTCCGTTGCGCGAATCACGGCGGCGTCTCATGGCGCCGCCGTTTTTCTTTCATTTCAACAGCCGCAGCCGTCGTCGTCACCCGACTCGCTCGAGTCTTCGTCGGCCTGGTCGTCGTCGTCATCGGATGCGTCGTCGTCGCTCGCACCGTCGTCGTCGTCTCCTGACGGAACCGCAATCGAAAATGCATTGGCGAGTTTGGCCTCGCCGAAGCGCGTGGACATTTCCAAATCCCACATGCCGTCGGCATCGGCGGGAAGGTCGATCGCGAAACGCACGGTGTCGTCTCGTTCGACCTCGATTTGGGAAATGGGAAGCGAAGCCCCTCCCTGAACGAGGCGCACGTCGGTCAAGCCCATGGAGAACCAGCGACCGCTCACGCGCGCGTGAACGACGACAAAGGGGACCGATTCGTTCGGTTCCAGATTCGAGATTGTCGGGCGCGGCGCGGGAAGGATCTGCACGGCGCCCGCCTGACGCGCGGCCTCGTTGTTGTTGTATGCCGCGATCGCGAAATCGCGATAGCCGTCGCCGTCGAAATCGGGCGCGGCCACCGCGCTGCCGAATCGGGATTTGGTCAGGTCTCGACGGAATATGAGATCGGCGTCGCCGACCTCGCGCACGAAGGGGGCTTGGCCATCGCCAAACCAACCGTAGGCACCCCCGCCCTCGAGCCCCTCGCCAAACGGTCGCCACGGCTCGCCAACGACGAGTTCGTCGAAACCGTCGTTGTCGAAGTCCGCGGCGAGCAGATCGAATCCGAATCGCCCGAACGGCGTATTGCCGCGAGCGAAGAGCGTGACGGGCGCGGCATCGGTCGTCAGATCGCCAGCCAGGTCGGTTTCACGCACTTCGTAAATGCGTCCCGCCTGATCCTCGGGATCGCCCTTGCCGGTCGGCGCGGCGGCGTAAAGAGACGCTTCGCCATCACCATCAAAGTCGCCGAATGCGAACGCGAAACCGACCTTCTCCCACTGGACCGAACCCGTGAGCGTGAAGGATGGAACAGTCGGCGCGTCGCCGAAGATCGCGGACGACGACCATCCGCTGATGCGTCCCACGGATCGGAGCGCCGGAGTCTGCACGGTCGGCGCACCCACGATGAGGTGCGGTGCTCCGTCGATGGTGTGAACCGCAATTCGATAGCCGAACCAATCGAAGTTCGACGTGCCCGTGAGTTTCGCGTCGGCGTCGGCGGGCACGAGCGACTGCCCCGATTCGCGCGCGGTGGACGCAAGGAAGATCGACACCATGCCGCGCTGCAAGCCGCCGCCCGGCGCGTTGGGCGAGCCGATCAGCAGATCGTCTTTTCCGTCGTCGTCGATGTCGCCCGCGACGAGCGTCCAACCGAGATTCGTGTCGAGTTCGACGCCGTTGATGACCACGTCGGCCTCTTCGGAAAACAGCGCCGCGTCGCCGGTGCCGAAGAACACCTCGATGCGGCCGCGATAATTCAGCTCGTCCGATCCCACGGTGGGCGAAGACACGCAAAGGTCGTCGATGCCGTCGTCATTGAAGTCGAGCACCGCGGCGCTCCATCCGAAACGCGAAAACTCGATTTCGCCAATGCGCACCCAATCGGCCTGCGTGAGCGCGTCGAGCGAAGCGGCCTCGCCAAATTCGCGTCCCAGAACGATGGCGAGCATCCCGCGCTCGTGCA